>JAUWPZ010000158.1 GCA_030611315.1 Sedimentisphaerales bacterium | reverse complement strand
AAAGGCCGATAAGCACATCTTCTCGCGGTCTTCTCACCGCCCCTAATGCAATTGTTTCTATTCTCTTTTGATACTTCTAAAAAATGCTCCTGCGGTTTGTCCCCAATTCTCTGCGACACCTGCCTGGGACCAAACCACAATCGCTGTCTTCGATGGAGCAGCGGTTATGGTGGTTCTATCACCACCGTCCTCATCCAACATCCAGTGTCCTATGGGGTTGACTGACGGATAGGTCTCATTTGCATCCGGCGGGCGGTCGTAGATGCGGATATCGTCAATGAGACCTTTATAAACGTAGTTTATTGAGGTAGTTCTATCAGCCCCGATGTTGAAATATCCGGTTCCACTGCCCGGATTAACGCTCCACGTGTTGCTATACACCTCGTTGCCATCGAGATATGACGTCACCGTTGTTGCACTGCGTACAACTCTTATGTGATGCCAGGCGCCCGCAACATCATCGAGACTAATCCGCGTATCCCAAATGGCAGTAGGGTGGTGGATAATAAGTTTCTTCGGATTGATGTTATTGAACTGAAGCGTCCAGTGATTCGTTGACCCGTCGGTACTGCTCTTTGAGAAAATAGCCGCCCAGTCCTTCTGGATAGCGTTGGCCTTAATCCAGACTGCCATCGTGTAATCACCTGTAAGTTGGAGTTTGTTTGGGTCGTCAGATGTCTGTAGATAATCATCCACTCCGTCAAACTCAAGAGCACCGTCTGTCCGACCGCCGGAGGGATGCCAGGTCGGACTGTTATACACAATGGCGGCGTTATCATTGCCGGACGAGTCCTCGGTCGTCTCCACAATCCCGTCTTCTGTAAACAGCCCGCCGAGTATGCTGACGCCGATAGCGCCTGCACTGATTTGCACCTGGCCCTCAACGACTGCAAGTCCGTTAATTTCCAACTCGCCGCCGTCGTCTATTATAACATCGCCGTTAACGAGAACAGCAGCGAAATTCCTTACCGCCGTTATGGAATTATTTGCTCCGCTTATCCTTAACGTGCCGTCAACAACAAGCATACCTTCGATGTTCACAGCACCCGGCATTTCAACGTTGCCGCTACGGTACCGGATTCCCGCCGGGTTACCGCCCGAAGGACTGAAATTACCGCTCGGATGAATACTCGAGCCAATATTCTCAGGCGAATAAGTCGCCGCGCCGATATAGTACGTCGGACTAAAATCAGTCACCTCAATATCCGGCCAAACCACCGGCCCCTGGGCGACAAATTCATTTAACCTGCCCTCGATATCTGCTCCGGTTATCTGACCTCCGGCGAAGGCATCTCCACCGATACTGCCTTTGTTCACCAGGTTACCGGCACCATAGATATCACCGTTAATTGCGACCTGCTGTGAAATCGTTGTATCTGTTCCAACCCAGTATGCTATGCACGGGTCAAGTCGCAACTCCGCCCTTAAACTACTGCGACCAATCTTTTCTCCGTTCTTCAGCCGGTAGGCATTACAGTCTATAATATAATTGCAGCGGTCGTTCGGGTCCGAATCATCGCGAACAACTTCCACATCGTAGTAATCATCACCGCCGACTATCTGCTGGCCCACATCACCCGTCCAGTATTCCAAAGCAATATCAATATCATGTGGATTTAATATCAGTCCCTTCGCATGCTCCAATCCGGATTGAGCCAAATAGTCCATTTGCATTCGAAGGTTCATATTCCGACCGCAGGCCAATTCAATGTCACTTTGCGACAAGAAAGCCAATGACGTTATCGTTATGACCATAACGATAAGCAGAACAACCAGCAGCGCTCCTCCTTTTCTTTTTGAATTCCGAATTGTTATTTTAGAATTTTTAATTTTGAATTTTCCTTCTGTTTTCTTCTCCGTACCCGTTTTTCCCTTTAATCGTCGTCACTGTCAACAAGACTATCTCCGGTTTGGTTAAGCAGATTACCCGCCCAGCCTCGAAGACGAGCATTTATCTGATATTGTCGGGCCATGCCGTTTTCAACAAGCTCAAACGAAATGCTCACAAATCTGCTCTGTGTCGGCAGCGCAGGTGGCGGCGCATAAAGATCGAACTGCACGTTGCTGCATTGCGGCAGCATCACCGTATAATTTACCTCGCTGCTGTACGCCGTCCACCAGTTGCTTGAAAATGCTCCTATTTCGCTTAGACTTATCCCCGTGTCAGGACTGGAAAGAGGGAATTCGCAAAGCCGCAACCGGTTTGAGCTTGAACCCTTCTCAATAAAAACAAGCTCACTGATATTGACCTGCCCATCCTCATTGTCATCGGCCCGCCAGATAGCGAAATCCTCGTCCGTTGCACTGCATATCAGTTTACAGTGTCGAATCAGCTCTGAAATCCTGAGAGTGGCATAACGAACCTGTGCCTGCTTTTGGCTTGTGTCGTCCGCCGCATCATATGCCGTGCCCAAAGCGTAAGCTAAGGTAGCCACCGCAGCTAAAACCACACTGGTAACAACCAAAGCAACCATCAGCTCAACCAGCGTAAGACCTCTATTGTATCTCGTATATCTCATCTCGTTATTGTCATACCTGCAAAAAATGATTTTATACTCAATGTCTCAGGCTTTTTTCCTGTCTGCTACTGATATTCACTTACAAGCTGACTTACAGCCGCAATTTGTCTGCCGGAATAATATACATTCACTGTAATGTAAATAAATCGCGGCGACGCCGCACTTTGTTGCGGCACATAAACACAACTGGCATCTCTGCTGAACTTAGCGTAATTTAAGTCGGTAAATACCGTCCCGGCGGCATCTTTTACCTGGCCCTGCGGTTCAGGATATTCGTCACACTTGGCTGCAATCTCGTCGAACGGCACAGTCATAATCTCTTCTATCAAATCGCCCGCCAGCTTTGCGCCTAAAGTCCTGCGCATGCCTTCGGCACGCACCGCCGCTCCGCTCGTAAATGGAAGCAGCACCCCGACCGCGGCAACACCCAGAACCACAGTTGCCATCATAGCCTCTGCCAGAGTAAAGCCCCTCCGATTGATGCGATTATTTCTCAATTGATGTTTCATTTTTGTCATTTTGCCCACTTTTTGCCGAAGCTGTCTCAACAAAGCACCCTGCCTCGCGTCCAATCCCTTTAACCGTCGCCACATATTGTTCAAAAAGGCTGACCAACTCTTGGCTTTCGCCCGAAGCCGGTCAGCCCCATTTATCCGTTGTTTTGCTCCAACCGGAGCTCGCTCTTTTCGCGGCCTGTGGAACAACACAAATCATACAGACCTTATAAGTCTATATGAAGAGTACCATCGGAACATGAAAGAGTATCGTCGGCCTGAAAATGGCCTGTGACCGTATTGAAGAACCAGCCTGTGTCACCTCCCACAGCAGGATTTGCGATTCCTTCGGTAACCACGTCACTGTCGTTCCAGGGATTCGTCGGAATCTGTTGAATGTATGGTCCATAAACACCTGCTCCGGGCGCCTGCACAGCAGCAAGAGCACCGGCGACATCCGTGTACTGCGTCATAGCTTCTACAAAGCTAGTAGCCGGATCCAAGCCGGGCAGGTCATCATTGTGCTGAATCTTATACAGCTCAATTTGCGAACGCATTGTTTGCAGGTCGCTGACCAGTCTCGATTCTTTGGCTTCCGTACTTGCCTCGGTGAACTGAGGAATTACGATAGCAGCCAGAATACCAAGTATCACTACCACAATCAGAATTTCAACTAATGTAAAACCACTTTTCGCTCTCATTTTTTGCCCCTTTTCAGAAAAAATTGTTTAATCAAAATCTCGACGTCCAACATAACAGTTTTTGTCACAATCAGCATATCGACCCAACCGACATACGACTTAACCACCCACACATTCTTCTGTAAGTTGTAAATCCTCCAATAATTAACAAATTTCAACGATACTTCTAACAAATACTTCGATTTTTCCACTCGGACGCTTAAGGGGCGATTCAGCCTTGAACTCCCACGTCCGTCCGAAAACACCTCAATCCCCTTTTCACAGGGTCTCTGTAAGTGTCTAAGAAAAATATAAGAAATAAATTTTCCACTTCCAAATTTTCAGACGTGATAATAATTTGGTGCATACCTGATTATTCGAATGCCCCCCCCATTTGCTGCTTGCGGCGCATCCGAAGCAATCTCGAAATGGTCAATAATACCAATTTTAGTTAATTGTTGCGCGTTGAGGGTAAATAGTCGTGTCATTTCGACCGAAGCGATGCGGTCCGTAAGTCCCGTGAGGGACGCCTGACGGCGGACTCCATAGGAGAGCATCGCGAAGTGAAGAAATCCAATAAAATGACGACAACATATGCGCACTAATTAAACACAACTGGTATAACTTGTTATCGGCAGTCGATGTACCCGGGGATATTTTCGATGTGTATATTCCTTTTTGTTTCCCCGGCGTGTTCAAGTTCTATCCGAATGTAATTTATGGACTGCAATGCCGAGACGATTCTGTCCGCCCACTCAATCAGAACTACCGACCGACCGTAACAATAATCGTCAAAACCGAGCATCTCAAATTCGGCGATTGAATTCAGGCGATAGGCATCTATATGATAAATATCCAGCCTGCCTGCATACTCACGAATTATCACAAACGTGGGACTATTAACGCAATCGCTGTCCTCTGCCCCTGCGCCCGCTGCAATCCCTTTAATCAAATGCGTCTTGCCGCTGCCCAACGGCCCGCAAACAGCGACAACCTCACCACCTTGTAGTTGCGAGCCGATTTTTTGACCAAGCTCAATGGTTTCATCAACCGAGTTGGTAACAATATCAGAATCCATCTCTAATTCAATCCGGCGCTAAATAGAACAGTACTCAATCACTTATCCCCAATTGAGCCGGATAGTAATAGCCCATCGTTTGAGCGGCCACACCCAGCCGGTATTGACGGTCCTGCATCAAACAAGGCCGTCTGTCCGAAGCGCCGATTGTGGTGGTGTATATACGCAGTTCTCCTTTTAAGCTGGTAATCACTTCCTCTCGATAGTCGCCCAGGCAATCGACAACTGCAATGACCCTGCCTTCGATGGGCCGTATCGGCTTACCGCCCCAGTCGCGAATCGCTCCGGATACGACCACTTCTTTTTGCCCGTCCGCATCCCACCAGAGCGCACGCGGAGTCAGCGAACCACTTGCGAGATACTCAATCAGCTTTCCCTTTGAGCTGTACAGCCAACGCTTGGCAAGGTCTCTTTCTCCTGCATAGACCTCCATGCCCGGATACTCCGCGAGGATGTTACCTACCATCCCCTGCGAGTGAATATGCCGTGTGGGCTCTTTAAGAGCCCATAGTTTGCGACCTGTCTTTGCGTCCACAACACAAATTCCATCGGTGTCCTGGCGCGTCTCGAACCCGTAAAAGACCTCTAAGCCTGGATTGGCCGGGTCAATATCAGCAACATAACAAACATCCGGGTGCCCCATCTCCAGCGTCCAGAGACCTTTGCCGTTGTCATCCAGCACCGCCGCCCCTATCACCAGCTCATCCCTGCCGTCCCCGTCAACATCGGCGCTAATCAAGCCATGCGAGCCCTGTCCGCGATATTTTTTCTCTTCCTGCAGCGATTCCCAATACCATATCTTATTGAAATCCTTGTCCATCGCCTGTGTCTTGATAAGGTTATACGTGCCTCGCTGCATAATAAGCGATGGTTTTTTGCCGTCAAGATATGCCACCGTAAGAAAGTTGCGGCAGTAATAGTTGTACTTTGAAAAACCGTCCCTGCTCAGCCACGGCGTCTTAGCCACGACTTTACCACTTTGTCCGTCGATCTTGACCAGATACTCGGGGCCGCTCTGCACGAGTCCCTTTTCATCCCGCGGGTCCCCCTCGCCGGCCTTGCAATAAACCTCGGCTTTGCCGTCACCATCGACATCATACACTATCCAGGGCGAATACCATATCCCCGCCTCGATGGACCAGCCCATATCGTATCGCCACATCATTGTACCGTCCGAACTATACGCTTCGAGCTTGTAAGTGGTGTTGCTGCGCTTCCAGTAGCCCGGATGCTGGTAAGGGTCGGTGTTGAAATTCGGCTGCTTGATGACATATTCATAACTGCCGTTCCTATCGAGGTCGGCGATACCCACCTTCTGGAAATCGTAATCGCCCTTCAACGGGATGCTGATATAAGGTTTGGGAATCACAACGGCGAGGTCGAGCTTATTAAACTTACGTAACTTTGTTAAATCTATGCCACGGTCGAATTCGTAAAGCGCGTAAGCAGGAGCAAGCCCCCCCCTCTTTCTGGGATTGTCCTCGAAGCTGGTCTGCCGATAGGGTTTGCCTTTGGTCAGGTTTATATGCTCGTTCGGAATAGATAAACCAGAAGGTATAGCCACCACTTCGAACGCCATATCAGGCGGGTCATCTGCCAGCAGGCGCCAGCTCAGAAAAACCGAGCCGTCTTCGCGCTCCAGCGCCACAAGTCCACGGTCCAGGTTCTCGGCGCCCGATATGGCTGCTGTAAAAGTAAAGAGCAATGAAAATCCAACAATCCAGTTACACAGTAATCGAAATCTCATGATTCAGACCTTCCTTTCAAATGCTCGTATCCCCTGGCTTGCAAATCGTTAATCCGCCCGTCAGGCATCCTGAGCTGCATTTTCCTCGTATCGGTAATGGTTCCAATCTGCGTGATTGCAACCGATTCGGACCAATCCTTCAGCAATTTGTGAGAATCCCCCTGCGAAAGGGTAAAAAGCAGCTCAAAATCTTCGCCGTCGTTCAACGCACAACTCAGCGGCTCTTGTTTTTTCTCAGCTTCCCCGGATATCGGTATTTGTTCTGCGTCTATAACAGCCCCCACCCGGCTCTGCTCACAGATTCGCTTTAAGTCGCTGCTGAGCCCATCGCTTATATCAATCATAGAATGCACGGTCACCATTTCCGCGATTCTTAGTGCCTCTTTGACTCTCGGCTCAAATTCCAGATGTTTTCCACAGTTCGCCGAGCCCAGCGAGCCGGTAACGCAAATACCGTCACCGACCTTCGCCCCCGACCGGCTTATCGGCCGGCTGCCCGAGGGCTTACTGAGCATTGCCACGCTTATCACAAAAGGATTATCATTGCCCCAGCTTGTAATATCACCGCCAATGAGCGCACAATCGTATTTTGCTCCGGCCCTGACTATACCCGAATGAAGCTGCTTTAATTCTTTCTCGCCGAAGCCTTTCGGAAGTGCCGTAGAGACAACGGCCGCGACAGGCTGCGTCGCCATTGCCGCACAATCGCTGAGGCTCACCGCCATCGCCTTATATCCGGCTTGCTCCAGAGTCGCTTCTTCAAGGTCGAAATGCACTCCATCCAGCAGCATATCGGTAGTAACGAGAACCGACTCTCCTTCCCAGCGAATCTGCGCCATGTCGTCGCCGATGCCGATGGGAAAATCCGCCGTCGAAAGCTTGCTCTGACGGGCGAACCATGCTGTTATTTCATCCTCTGTCGTGCTCATCGCTGCCCCAGCTCACCTGTCCAGTACACAATCTGTTTCGCGGCCTGCTTAGGCCCGGCTGCACCGTCGGTAACATATTTACTCACAACATTTGCCGCACCGAGACTTTCATATACATCGCTCTCGATTGAGGGGCAATACTGCTTGAACTCATCCAGACCAAGCTCAGCCAGCTTTTTGTTGTCCTTCTCGCAGCAAGCAACTAACGAACCGACAGCGCCATGCGCCTCGCGGAAAGCAACACCCTTTTTAACGAGGTACTCGGCCAAAGCCGTCGCATCCAGAAAACCTTCCTCCAGTCCGGCTGAAATCTTCTTCGTTTGGAACTTCGTATGCGCTACGATGGCCCGCGTCATATCAAGGCATGCTTCGGCCGTATCGCCGGCGGTGAAAATATGAGCCTTGTCCTCCTGCAAATCACGGTTATAGCCCGACGGCTGGCCTTTCAGAATAGTCAGCATGGCCATCAACG
>JAUWPZ010000001.1 GCA_030611315.1 Sedimentisphaerales bacterium | reverse complement strand
TTCCGTCTTAGCAAAGGGTTATGAAGATGACATCGTTTTTTGGCCTAAAAATCCCAAAGCCAATTTCCTGAACGGTAAAATGAGCATAAGTTACGCCATAACAAAGGATTATGAAAATGTACGCCTTCACAGACGCGGGGAAACCAAACCCAATTCAAAGCCAATTCAAACCCAATCAAACCCGAAACAAACCCAATCAAACCCAAATCAAACCCAATTTCAAACGGGGGCACTTACTCATTGACAGGATGAAGCACAAATTCTCGAATTTTCACCTTAAAAATAGTTTGACAGGATGGACGAATTCTGTAAAATGCACTGTTTCCTTAGATGATGAGTGTATGTCTATGAAGAGCTTTATGGCAAAAAAAGGGCAAGTTGAGCAGAAATGGCTGCTTGTGGACGCCGATGGCGCTATTTTGGGCCGATTGGCGACGAAAATTGCCCCTATTCTTATGGGCAAGACCAAGCCGGCGTACACGCCTCACGTCGATGTGGGCGATTACGTGATTGTGGTCAACGCCGAGAAAGTGAGACTGACCGGCAAAAAGGCCCAGGTGAAGGAATATGATTATTATACGCATCATCCCGGCGGCCATAAGTTTGTCAGCTTCGCCGATATGATGGCGAAAAAACCTGAAAAGGTGATTGAACTGGCGGTCAGACGTATGCTGCCCAAGAACAAGCTCGGCAGGAAAATGCTGAAAAAGTTGAAGGTGTATCGCGGTACGGACCATGAGCACCAGGCCCAGCGGCCGGAAAATATAGAACTGGCCTGATTTGCCATTTTTGATTTACAATTTACTCAACTTGACTGACTTTCAAACTGTCATGCTGAGCGAAGCGAAGCATCTGGCCTTAGAATAGGGTTTTTGCCCTGTTGCAAGTGTGGGATTATTCGCTGTGCTCAGACCTGTCCTCGAGCGACAGCGAAGGAATGACAACTTGCGTATACTCTTGTCAAAGCTATACTTATGTAAAAACCAGTCAAGTTGAGAATTTACGATTTTAGCCACGATGCGAAATACGAGGAACGAGTTATTATGGCAAAGACCAAAATTGATAATCCTACCGTTAAGGTGAGCGCGAGGACAAAGGCAAAGAAGCCGAAAAAGGCGCAACCAGCGGCCAAATCAGACAAGAAGGCGCCTGATAAGGGCGGCTACTACTGGGGCACCGGTAGAAGAAAAAGCTCTGTCGCCCGCGTTCGAATCAAGCCCGGCAGCGGCAAATTTCTGGTCAACAAAAGGGGGCTCGAAGAATACTTCAGCAGGGAACAGGACAGAAAGTCGGTTCTTGCCCCTCTAAAGACAGTTGACGGGGAGAAGTCGTTTGATGTCTTCATCAATGTCCGGGGCGGTGGAACTACGGGACAGGCCGGTGCGGCGCTGCTGGGAATTGCCAGGGCGTTGAAGAAATACGACGAAAACTATATCCAGGCCCTGCGCGATGGAGGACATCTGACCCGCGACCCGAGGATGGTCGAGCGAAAGAAGCCCGGACAGAGAGGTGCGAGGAGAAGATTCCAGTTCTCGAAGCGTTAATTTGCAAAGTTACTTCTGGAGTATTATAATGGCCGCCGAGAGACAATCTTAGCGGCTGTTTTTTTTGAGAAGGAGAACAAATGGTACGAGTTGCGATAATCGGGGCAAGCGGATACACCGGTGCCGAGTCGATACGGATTATCCTGCGGCATAGCGAAGCCAGGCTGACTTATCTGACCGCGCTTGAGGCCGAATGCGGAGCGGTTGAGGATGTTTTTCCGCAATTTAAGGGCCGATGCAGCCTGCAGATTGAGCCGCTGGATTTTGCGAAGCTGGCTGACCTGGCTGATGCGGCCCTTTGCTGCCTGCCTCATAAGGTATCTATGGGTTTTGTGCCGAAGCTTCTGGAGGCCGGGCTCAAGGTAATTGATTTCAGCGCGGACTATCGGCTCAAAGATACGAGTGTTTACGAGAGATTCTACCAGGTCAAGCATACTGATGCCGACAATCTGGCACGGGCGGTATTCGGCCTGCCGGAATTATTCCGCGAGCGGATAAAGGGCGCTGATTTAGTCGCCAATCCCGGTTGTTTTCCAACCGGCGCTTTGCTGGCCATAGTGCCGCTGCTGAAAAAGGGTCTTGTTGAAACGGATTCGATTATCGTCAACGCGGTAACCGGCGCCTCGGGGGCCGGCAAAAACCCGTCCGAGAAATTTCATTTTCCGAATATGAATGAGAACCTGTTTGCCTACGGGACAGGTACGCATCGGCACATGCCGGAGATGGAGCAAATCGCCGGCGAAATTGCCGGCTCAAAGGTGCAGATACTGTTTCAGCCGCACGCAGGGTCGTTTGACAGGGGGATTCTCTCGACTGTATATACTCAGCCGAGAAAGAACGTTGATGATGAGCAGCTATTTGGCCTGTTCAGTGATTTCTATAAGGATGAGCCTTTTGTGCAGATGCGCAAGGACGCCCCCGCCGTTAAAGACGTCGTCGGGACAAATTATTGCCATATTTTTGTAGCTTGTATAAAGGGCAGGATTGTAAGTTTTTCGGCGATTGACAACCTGGTAAAGGGCGCATCCGGCCAAGCGATTCAGAATATGAACATCGTCTTCGGCCTAGAAGAGACTCTCGGCCTTAAATAGCGTATAGCATTTGACACGCGTGTTCTGTATTGCCAAAGGCACTACCATGCATATAGGATACTCCAATAATTTAAGAGGCTGCTAAGCGTTATGTAACCTGACAGGGCTTTTGTGAAGGGATGTTTTCAGTTATGAACCGGAAACAAATTATTTGTCTTTGGATAGGTATGGTCATTTTTGCTCCCATATTGGGTTTGATAATCGCCGGCGCCAGTTGGTATCTTTTGCGCAAGTATAGCCCAAAATATACCGCGAGAACTTATATGGAAGTTCTTCCACCCGTCGATGTAGACCCTACAGTCATTGAGCCAGCTGTGGTCCAGAAGGAGATTCGATACGGCTATCGTCTGACAATGGCCAGCCTCATCAAACAGCATAGTAGTTTGCAGAGATTGCTTAAAAGCGACAAAGTTAAGAATACCAAATGGTTTCAAAGCAAAGGCAATGAGCGAAAACGCGTTAAGGATTTGGAACGCAATTTTGAGGCTGTCGCTTACAGAGACGGTGATTTTGTTGAGATATCTATGACCTGCCGTTATCCTGAAGAAGCGGCACTGATAGTTAATGAGATGGTGAACTTGTTCGTTGCTTCGCAAGGTGGCACAAAAAAGGCGGATATTGTTGACAAGCTTGACATTCTTGAAAGCCGGCGGGATACCATTCAAAGAGAATTGAAGGCGATTGAAAAGAAAATAGAACCTGATTTGGCTAAACAGCAATTGAAGATAAGAGATGAAAAAATAAGGATGCTTAACGCAGTCAAGGAGCAAATTGAGAAGTTGAGGATAATACACGAAGACCTAAAAACACCGAAGGTGCGGTTTGTCGGAAACGCTCCGGTGCCGCTGCAAGTCAGTTCTCCGAGGTGGGAGCTTTATTTCCCTTGTGGGGCGATATTGGGTTTTATATCCGGCATAGGACTATTTTGCATAGGGCTTATAGGGCTTGTATTGTTAGGCAGAAAAGCAGAGAACAAAGAAGGTTGCCCTGATTAATCAAAGGAAAGGGGTCAGAAAGACAGCTTTCGCTGTGAGCCTTTCCTAAATCAAAGAATGAACATCCACGAATGAAAAACAATATCATTACCACACCAAGGGGTTTTCTGAGGGTGATAGTTCAATGGCTGCTGGTATATTGAAAGTTGCTACGTGTCAGTTTGCTGTGGGGCGGTACATAAAGCGAAATTCACGGACGATTTGTGAGTTTTTGCGCAAGGCGGCCCGGGCAAAGGCCGATATCGTGCATTTTTCCGAGTGTGCGCTGAGCGGCTATGTCGGTACCGACTTTCCGAACTTCAAGGGATACGATTGGGAATTGCTCAGGCAGGAGACTAAGAAGGTTATGGCGCTTGCGGGCGAGTTGGGCCTCTGGGTGGTTCTGGGCAGTACGCACAGGTTGACCGGGCCGAATAAGCCGCACAACAGCTTATATCTGATAAATCCCAAGGGCAAAATTGTTGACCGCTATGACAAGAGATTCTGCACACCGGGCGATTTGCGGCGGCTGACGCCGGGGAAAAGATTCGTGAATTTTACCATCAACGGCGTGAAATGCTCACTGCTTATATGCTTTGATTTGCGTTTTCCCGAGCTGTATCGCGAGCTTTACAGCCAGGGCGTCAATTGTATTCTCCAGTCGTTTTACAATGCCAGGCAGAAAGGGCCCAGCGTTCATACTCATATTATGCGGCAGACGATGCAGTGCCGGGCGGCAACGAACAATTTCTGGGTGAGTATGTCGAATTCGAGCGGATACTATTCGCCTTATCCATCGTGTTTTATCCAGGCCGACGGCGTGATTATCAATCAGCTCAGGTCGAATCGGCCGGGAATGATTGTGAGCACCGTCGATTTGAACAGGAAATTCTACGACCCGATGGTGGGTTTCAGGGAAACGGCGATTGCCGGCAAACTCAATAACGCAGCGGAAACAATCGATGACCCACGCTCAAGAAAAAGGACAAGTCTTTAGTGTCCGTTTCTACAGCGGCTTGATACTAATGTTGCGGAACCACAATGGCAAGCCATGGTCCTGCAGCCCCACATATCCGACAAGCGGGCGGTCGCTTCGGCCTGTCGTATCAAGCTGGACATCGACGATTTTTTCTCCGTTCAGCTCGACCTGCAGCCGCTTGCCCCGGCAGGTAACGACCATGCGGTTCCATTGGCCTGCAGGTTTGGCCATGTTCTTTGTGGGCCCAACTGTGCCGATGATACCGCCGCAGTCGTGTGCGCCAACGCTTTCCTTGCCGTACGTATCACTGATTTGCACCTCTATTCCGGTACTCACGGGGTTGTCTCGGTCCTTCACACGTACAAAGATTCCGCTGTTGCCTCCCTTCGGAATCCTGAACTCGAGGTCGAACGTAAAGTCGCCATATTGTCGTTCCGCCCACAAGTAGGCATCATACCGCTTCCATCCCTTCTCGCCGGCTCTGGGCTTAATCGCGAGCACTCTATCCTGTTCGACAAGCCAGTTGCCTTTCGTCTGCCAGCCCGTCAGGTCCTTGCCGTTGAATATCGTGACGAACTTATCGCGTGCGGACTGAGTGGTTGTCTTGAGGTTGAGGGTATTCTCCATATAAATAAAAGGGCCTGATGTCCATCCTTTCAAGACCAGGTCGATATCTCCGTCGGCGTCCACATCCCCGGCAAGCCCTTCGTGACACAATGGGCCGGAAAGGATGATGTGTTCCTTCCAGGCCGCCGGTTTCTTATTGCGGCCTGATAGATTCTCGAAGATATATGTATTTTTTTTGCCTTTGGCCAGTGGCCCGACAGCGCTGAAGATGTCCCAATCGCCGTCGTTGTCGTAATCGATAACCGCCAGAGTGTGAAAATCTTCAGCAACTCTTTCCTTGACCCAGTGGAGCTTAAATGCACCTTTGCCGTCTGTGTTCTCCAACCATCCGATACCCACCGGCCCCCTGTGGTCGCACTCCGATTGCACAATGTCCATATCACCGTCGAAATCCATATCACGGCAGGCTGTTTTCACAGCAGCGCCCCAGGGGCCCACAAGACCAATCTGATTGAGCTCGTGCTTTTTCCACCGCAGCCCTTTTCTATCCATGTTTTCGAACCACCCCTGCGCGGCAGCCACATCCAGGTCGCCGTCTCCATCAAGGTCTGCTGCGCTTTCGGGATTAGTGGCGGCATGAGGCTTGTATGCCGGGCCTCCGATATTATGTAGAATCCACGGCTTCGTTGGGTCTGCCGGGGCTTCGTACCAGTTGACACCTTCTTTGTCGCTGGTGGAGACGATATCAAGCTTGCCGTCCTGATTGATGTCAACAGCTTGCATGTCATGGCAGTGGTCATCCGAAGTGCCGATGTTAAACTTGCTCCAACCGGCGCCGCGGCCTTTGTTCACGTATAGCAATTCGCTGGTAACTAAGTCTATCCATCCGTCCTTATTTACATCCAGGGCACAGGCGCCGCCGTAATAGATAGGATCGCTGTCGATGTAGTGCTCGACCCACTTGTCGGGCCCCTTGTACTCGTACCAATATAGATTGGAATTTTTGTGTACATTTCCGACTGTCCAGTCGAGGTCCCCATCTTTGTCGATATCCGACAGAGTTACCTGATGCACGGAGGTGAGCCAGGATGGGGCCTTACGAATGTAATGAAGCTTAAACTGCGGCTCAACTGCCGAAAGCAATCCCGCCCGGAGGCAGCATAACAGGATGGCCAAATACCACGTTCGGTTTATTTTGCTCGTTGACATCTCTTTTGCTCCTTAATTTCGATTTCTCCATTAACCTGCCCTGTTTATGTTTGTTGTATATCTTTACAAGCGCTTTTATTAAAAATGTTAACAAAAAAGCGGGCGAAGGGATTCGAACCCTCGACGTCCAGCTTGGGAAGCTGACATTCTACCACTGAATTACGCCCGCAAGCAATTTCTTAACTTCTTATTTTTCAATAAGATACAATGATTCTCTTCTTTTGTCAAGAAGGGATTTTCTCAAGACTTTGCCGTTCTGCGGCATTTAGCGGCGAGGACTACTCCTCGGTGAGCTGTTTGGCAACGTTATACTGATCTCAATTGAATTTTCCCGTTTATCCACGGGTAAGTAACTTAAAAATAACCAGTTACGGCTTTATTCGCGGACATCTACTACCCTTAAGGGTATAAAGAATCGAAAGTCCTTGTTGAACAGTGGCGGCTGCACTATAATCACCATCGGCCGCACAGTTCGCTGGATTATATGACGCCAGGCTCCGCTGCGCTCCGACTGCCGGAATACCCGATACAGAACGTAGAGAACTCTCTAATTGCAGGTGGTACATAAAACGGGGGCAGGTCACTGGAGCAGCGGTAGAAACCTTATTGAGATTGGAGAAGACGATTATGAAAAAATCCAAGCACACCATCATAATTGTTTTGCTGAGCATCTCTTTATTATCGCCGGTGCAAGGCCGGGCAATAGAAACAACCAAATCCTCTGTGCCCTATTGGGCCGAGACGATGTCCGAGGTCCACGCAAAATTCACCGGCGAAAAAGGCACGTTTGCACATTTCGGGGATTCTATTACGGTAACTTTGGCCTTCTGGACGCCGCTGTTATACTCGCGCAAGGACGCGCCCGAGCAAATGGCCCAGGCATACGGCCTTGTCAAGGAATACCTGAAGAAAGAGTGCTGGCGTGATTGGAAGGGGCCGAAATTCGGCAACGAGGGCAGAATGACGATACGCTGGGCACATCAGAATATCGACGGCTGGCTCGAGCGATTGAATCCTGAAGCGGCGCTGATTATGTTCGGGACCAACGACCTTAATTCCGTCGGCCTTGAGGAGTACGAACAGAAAACACGCCAGGTTGTTCAAAAGTGCTTAGACAATGGGACGGTAGTGATATTGAGTACGATACCGCCCCGGCACCGTCTTGCTGAAAAAGCCGCTGTCTATGCCGAGGCCGTGCGAAACATCGCCCGCGATATGAAGGCGCCTCTCATCGACTTTCATTCGGAAATTCTCAAGCGCCGCCCCGACGACTGGGACGGCGCCCTGGATAAATTCTCAGAGTATAAAGGCTACGACGTTCCGACACTGCTGGCCCGTGACGGGGTCCATCCCAGCCATCCGAAAAAGTATCGCAGCAGCTACTCGGCCGAGGCGCTCGCGAGCTGCGGCTTTTCGCTGCGCAATTACCTTGTCCTGATGAAATACGCCGAGGCGCTCAAAACACTGGGCCTGGTTTCACCGGCAAGCGATGCCGCGCCTGTTAAGAGCCGGCCGGACCAAAGCATACTAATCAATCCGCCTACTCAGAACTGGTTTCCCAAGTCTCCCGCCCTGCCGCGGCCCCAGGGGCAATCCATAAAAGTCTCGAACGCCCGGGAGCTAATCAGGGCCCTCGAGCAGGTAAAACCAGGTGGAATAATTTTGCTCGCGGACGGCCATTACATGCTGCCTCATTTTATCGAGATAAAGACCGACAACGTATTGCTCTACGGCGAATCAGGAGACCCCAGGCGCGTTGTCATCGACGGGGCGAAGAGTCGAGACGGGGAGCTTGTGTGGATTACCGGCTGCAAGGGCGTAACGATAGCTCATCTGACGATACAAAATACCAAGTGGAACGGTTTCAAGATTAACTCGCAAACCTCGGTTCAAAACCTGACCATATACAATTGCATCATACACAACATCTGGCAGCGGGGCGTCAAGGGAGTCAAGGTGCCGGAGAGGAACCGCGAGGCGATTCGCCCGAAGAATTGCCGGATACAATACAGCCTTTTCTACAACGACAGGCCGAAGCGATTCTCCGACGACGAGGCCGATACGCCCGAGACGTTCGACGGAAACTACATCGGCGGAATCGACGTGATGTACGCCAAAGGCTGGACAATAAGCGACAACGTCTTCATAGGCATCGGCGGCAGGACTCGCGAGGGGCGAGGGTCGATTTTTCTCTGGCACGACTCGCAGGATTGCATCGTCGAGCGCAACATTATTATCGATTGCGATTCCGGCATCTGCCTCGGCAATCCGCATCGGCCGAAGGACATCCGCGACCACCGCGTGCGGTGTATAGCCCGAAACAATTTTGTCACGAGAGCCGCAGAAGGCGGCATCGTGCCGGTCTATACGAAAGACTGCAAAATTCTCAACAATACCATCCACGAACCGGACAGCCGTCTCGGCAGGCTGATTCGCATCGTCTTTGACAATGACGGCCTGCTTGTCGCCAACAACCTGCTCAACGGGCCCAAAATCAGGAACGAGTCGGACAGCAAAATCAGGTTTCTCAATAATCCCGCCGGTAACTTCACGGACGTTCTGGCCGAGGCATCGCAGGGAAACCTGCACTTGACGGCCGGCGCAACCCAGGCCATCGACAAAGCCGAATCACTCAGCGAGGTCGGCGATGATATCGACGGCGAAAGCCGCGGAGCAAAACCCGACATCGGCGCCGATGAATTTACTCCTTGAGAACTTTGTTGGCATCGGTCAGCCGATTCGAGTATCATACAGGCTGGAAATATCGGTTAAAAGGGGTTCTTCAGATGAAACAGATTAACATTCTCCCGGTACTCGGAATAGTTTGTTGTGCAATGCTCGCCGGCAACCCGGCCAAGTTGCGGGCGGACGACGAGGGCTTCGCAGCTTTGTTCGAGGGGAACAGCTTGGCCGGCTGGAAGGTCAGCGACTGGTCCGACCTGCGGACGCCGCAGAAGGTTCCCGGCACGCCGTGGAAGATTGAAGACGGTGCGCTGTACGGCCTGAACAAGCGCACATGGATAATCTCGCCGCAGAAGTACGGCGACTTCGTCCTGAAGCTCGAAACTCAAATCAGCCGAGGCAGCAACGGCGGAATCGGTCTTCGTTTCCCCCCGGAGGGCGACCCGGTCTACCGGGGGATGGAAATTCAGGTCGTGGACCATGAGGTATATTACCGGTCCAGCTCCGAGCCAAAGCAGCGGACCGGGTCGATTTACGACGAGATTGCTCCGAGCGGCGGTGTCGTCAAGCCCGTCGGCCAGTGGAACTCGTGGGAGATTACGTGCCGGGGCAGCCGGGTTACGATTGTATTGAACGGCCGGAAGGTAATCGATGCGGACCTTTCCCGCGAAACAAGCGCGCGCCAGCAAAAGGGCCCGGCCCTGTCGAAGAGGCCGCTCGAAGAACATATCGGTTTCCAAAACCTCAACGGCACAATCACACTGCGAAACCTCAAGATAAAAAAGCTCGGCGTCCGGGCCAATGGCGCGCCGGGATCCCAGGCCGAGCAGAAGCTCTCCATCGAAAACGCCGCCCTTACCGTAACGCTTAACAACACCGATGCAACTTTCTTCGTTACCGACAAGCGCACCGGACAGACCTGGCAACAAAGAGCGATTGAAAAGACAAAGGTAACAAAGAGCACAAGGGCCGACGAGGGGATAGAGGTTGACTTTCGAGTGCCGGGGATGGATATGGATTTCAAGGCTAAGCTTCAGCTCGTCGCCGAGAGGCCCGAGCTGACCATAGCGATTTCGGCGAAGGGCAGGCCCGGGAGGGCTATCGGTTTTCCGCATCCGTTTGTCAGCGATGCCGGCACATATCTTGTCGTGCCGATGAACGAGGGCATATCTTATCCGGTTGATGACCCGACGATTAAGGATAAATGGCTTGTCGCGTACGGCGGACACGGGATATGTATGGCGTTCTGGGGGGTAACCGACGGGCGGCGCGGCTATATGGCAATCATCGAAACGCCCGACGATGCGCTTATCAACATCAGAAGGAGCCAAGGCAAGCTCTGCGTGGCTCCGAAGTGGGAGCGGCAGAAAGGGAGCTTCGGTTACACCAGAAAACTGCGGTACGTGTTCTTCGACGACGGCGGCCATACCGCAATCTGCAAGCGCTATCGCGCCCATGCCCAAAAAGAAGGCAAATTCAAAACGCTCGCACAAAAACGCAAAGAGAACCCCAACGTTGACCTATTAATCGGGGCGGTCAATATCTGGTGCTGGGAGCGCGATGTACTCGGGATTGTCCGCGAAGCCAAATCGCTCGGCATCGAGCGCATCCTCTGGAGCCACCGTCTGTCGCCGCAGCTTATCGAGACGTTGAATTCGATAGACGGAGTCTTAACAAGCCGCTACGACATTTACCAGGACCTGATGGACCCGCAGGTGGTCAAGGAACAGTTGAACCGCGTCCACCCCGACTGGACGCAGGGCGGCTGGCCGAAAGATATTATACTCGACGCCAAAGGCGACCGGCGCAAGGGCTGGCGCGTCAAGGGCAAAGACGGGCAAATGTATCCCTGCGGCGTGCTCTGCGACAAGCAGGCGCTCAAGTACGCCCGGCAGCGCGTGCCCGAAGAGCTAAAGACCCATCCGTACCGCTGCCGTTTTATCGACACCACGACGGCATCGCCCTGGCGCGAATGCTACCACGCCGACCATCCGATGACCCGCGGCGACAGCCGACACTGGAAGATGCAGCTTCTGCGTTATATGTCCGAGGAAATGAAGCTTGTAACCGGCAGCGAGACGGGCCACGATGCGGCTGTTCCGTTCGTGCACTACTTCGAGGGGATGCTCAGCCTCGGGCAATACCGAATCCCGGACGCCGGGCGGAACATGGGCAGGATATGGGAGGAGGTGCCGGAGCGCGTCGCCAAATTCCAGGTAGGCCACAAGTATCGGCTGCCGTTATGGGAGCTGGTCTATCACGACTGCGTTGTCGCTCAGTGGTACTGGGGCGACTACAACAACAAGCTGCCGGCGATATGGCTCAAGCGCGACCTTTTCAATGTTCTCTACGGCACGCCGCCGATGTTCATGTTCAACAGAAGCTTCTGGAACGACAACAAGGCCCGCTTTGCGCAAAGCTATAAAAATATCTGTCCCGTAGTCCGCGCCGTCGGTTATGCCGAGATGACGGAGCATCGCTTCCTGACGAAAGACAGAAGCGTCCAGCAAACCAAGTTCTCCAACGGCGTTACTGTTACCGTCAACTTCGGCGACAAGCCCTACCGCCCGGGCGACGGCAAAGAAATCAAGCCGATGGGTTATCACGTCTCAGGAATGCCGGAGAATAATCATTAACGGCTCTTTAAATTTCTCTGCTGCCATTCGTAGATTGAGGGCACGGTCGGCTTTGGTCTGGGGGCATCGCCGAGCGGATAAGCCTTATTGTCCTTGACCACAGCGGGCTTACCCGCACCGGAAACGAAGCGGCCATTGCCGCCGAACAGTTTATTTCCGACGACCTCGGTCCCAACGCAATCGGGAGCTGCCAGAGAGACCATAGGGGATTTGCCGTCCTTGAGAATAAAGACATTGTCCTTGATGATGTGGTCGAAGCTCGCGGTTTTGGCAAAGAGGCCCTGGCCGTTATCGACGGAGAAGCGGTTGTGGAGAATCAGCCAGCCCTCATTCATGCCGCCCATCCAGAGGCCCGCCCTGGGGGAGGCGACGTCGCAGTTATAGACCACGTTTCGCGGCCCGTTTGGCCCGTGCGCCGTGTCCTCCGGCGGAGATGCCCACATTCCGTAGCCGTATCCTCCGTGGCCCCGGACGGACTCTATCAGGCATTGCTCGATGAGGTTCTCATTCGTCCAGCCGGAATGCCACTGGCCGTCGCTTTCGTGGAAGATGCTTTTGCGAATGACACAGCCGCTTGCGGCCCACTGGAAAAGGGGGGCATGGCGCATTTTGAACGTCTCGACGTTCTCCATAAGGCAGTCCCAGCAGTGGTCCCAGCCGGTATAAGCCGTGCCGCCGCCGCCCTTGAACCAGGCGTCGTCGAACGTGCAGTCGCGGATTTCGCACCACTTGGCCATCGAGCCATATACGGGGAAGCGTCCGCACTTTTTCACGGTTACGTCTTTTGCCCAGCAGTTCCAGCCGTGATAAAATACCACGCCGCTTATCCAAAGGTTCTCCGTCTGCTCGATGTATAGCGACTCGACTCCGCAGCGCTTTATCGGGAGGACCTTTTGCACGTAAGAGCCGTCGATGATGGGAAACTCAATTCGAAGGGGCTGATTGATGGAAACGGCGCTGCCCTCGACGGCAGTGATGATTACCTCATACCGGCGGTACATCCCCCACTGGCAGGCGTTTTTTGTGAGCTTTTTCCAGCGGGCCGTTGCGGGGCCGTCGATTAAAATGCAGTCGCCGGGGGCAAGGCCTTTAGTGCTTTTCAAACGCAACTTTTTATCGCCGCGTTTGCCGTCTTCGGCCAGGGCGAGGCTGCCGCCGGTGGTACCTCTGCCCGCGAAGGTAATAGCCGCCCTCATACTGGCAACGGCCCTTTCATCAACAAAAGACGAATCGAGAACGACGGGGATTTGCCCCGTGCGCTTCGAGCCGTCCTTGTATTCGGCGATACCCTTGAGCACATTTCGGCCATTGGGCAGTTTCCCGACGGCCTCGCGACCATATACGGAAAAGCCGAACGAATTGCCCGAGTGCCTGCTTCGGTTCCATCTGCCAATAACGGTATCGCCGAGAATCATCGTCATTTTCATCAGGCCGGCAGGCTCGCTGTGCATTTCGATTCGCGTGTTTTTGCCGACCCTGCTGCCCGCGGGGGGATTATAGAAGGCAACGCCATTGGCGGGAATCGAATATCGAAAAATCAGGCGGGTCTTTGCAGGATTGCTGCCAGGCTTGCCGTTACGTGATTTGTCGGGATTTGGCACTCCCCGAATAACCACGTTGTCGCGGCGCACGGTTACGGGCCTGTCGAGGTAATAGGCGCCTTCATCCAGCAGCACAGCGCCGCCGCCGGCTTTGCCCGCAGCTTCGCAAGCCTTCGCCAGGGCCTGGCTGTCGTCGATATCATCGTTTGCTTTAGCGCCGAAGTCCTTGATTGAGACGATGGCTTTTGTCTCTGGAATTCCGCCCTGAACTCCACATTTTGTCCAGTTGGGGTAAACAATGCCATCCGGGCCGATTACATCAGCGGCGGTGAGCCGCGCTTTTTCGCCGGGCTTGATTTTGTACTGCGCTTTCCAGGGCCTTGCGGCGGTTTCACCGGCGAGGGAAATGCTGGTGAATATCCCTATAATTACCAACAAGACAAAAAATTCGGTCTTCGTTACTTTACGTAACAGCATTGTATAATCCTCCAGATAGAAGATTTTTGACGTTAGCATCAAGTTCTGCTGATAGCAAAAGCCGGGTAAAAAGTCCAGGAAAATTGGCTTTGATTGGCTTTGTTTTGGCTTTGTTTTTTCGGGTCGAGCGGGGTGGTTTTTGCTCGTAATCCTTTGCGGCACAAAGGATTGTGTTGTTTTTTTGTTTTCGGAAATTGGCTTTGTTTTGCATAAATAAGGTTATAAATTTCTGGTAAGTTAGGTTGGATAGGCGGTTTGTTTGAGAGCAGGCGGATTTTGGGGATTTTGGGCGGTTGGTGGGGATACCTATGGCACAAGTACCTATTACCTGATGCACAGGGGCACAAGTACTTAGGGCATAAATTGGGGTTTGGGTAGCCATGATAAATCCCTCCCTGGGTACGATACAATTAGTTTGATATATATTATACTTTATTATATGTTAAGTGTCGAGTTAATTTTTTGCTCAAACTTAGGGATTTTCGCTTGACTGGGTTAGGAATGTGGGGTAATCTGGGGGGAGAAGTTGAAGATTGTTGACTTGAGATTGCGGCCAGGGCCGAATCATGAGACGAATGGACGGGAGTTTTTATGGCCATTGTTGGGATTGCGAGAGAAAAATGTAACGGAGACGTGACTGTGAAGGAAGATTTGTCTCATTTTTGCTAAAGACGTACAGGCCTATTCTCTATTTGAAGAAAATACTTTGAAGGAAAAAATGACAATCCGCAGTTTTTTGGAGCAAAATAATATATAGAATATGCTATTAGCTCAAACCAAATTATTATCAACAGATTGGTCTTTCATCATAGCGTTAATTGCGCTTTTATATACAATAAGAGAGATAAAGCGGAATAACAACATAATAGTTAAGATCAAGAAATGTTCTTCTGGTTATCACCTGAGCGTAGATGAAAATAACACGCAGGGGTTCTGGGATTTCAAGGTAACGATTCAGAATAAGGGCATAAACTTATACTGCCCAAAAATGAGTTTATCTTTCGGACATGAAAAAGGCGGAACATTCAATCTGCCATTGAAGCAGGACAAGCAAGTGAATTTTTCAGTGGATACTTTTTCTAAGGGAATGATAACAACTTTTCATTTCAAAACATATGAATTGGACAAAGGAAAATTAGATTTTCTAAATCAGCTAAGCGATACCCGCAAACAAAATGCCTGCCTGTGCTTATACTCACAAAATTATCTGGCAAAAGAATATTTGATTAATAATTTTGCAGACAGACTAAAACAGAAATGGAATAAGTTGTCATATAAGTTTTCATTTTCCAGGAAAAAGGGCAAAAACTGGGAAGGTGAAGATATTGTAAAGCACTACCAACTGCCAACATTCCAGACACTGGGAGATAAAATCGAATTATTTATCCAGAATTGTAAAGAACAATCTACGGGCAAAAACCAGAAAGACGAATAAATGCAGTATTAGATTGTAAATTAAAGAGAGGTTGATTTCCGATGGTCAGATTGTTGTCCACTGCCCAAAAACAACAGAAGCTATTTGAGGATTAGGATGGCGTTCAAAGGAAAGAAGAAGGGTAAGAAAAAGGGGACGTGATAATTGGCTTTTGGTTTTGAATTGGAGGTTTGTGCCATGCGGTTTATGAAATTTGCGGTTCTGGTTGTTGTCGTGGCTGTCTGCTCGCAGGCGGCGGGATGGGGTAAGCCGAGGGGTGCGAAGGCGATGGGGCCTTTGGCTGTTCATCCGAAGAATCGGCGCTACTTTCAGAATACAGCGACAGGTAAAGTGGTTTATCTGACCGGCTCGCATACGTGGTCCAACCTTGTGGACATCGGCCCGAAGGACCCTCCGGCGAAATTCGACTTCAAGGCCAACTTAGACTGGATGGGCAAGCTGAATCACAACTTTATCCGAATGTGGACGTGGGAATTAGTGTCGTGGAACACCAAAGGCAACAGAGAGAACAAGCTGCACACAGCGGCACCGCATCCCTTTGCCCGCACCGGGCCGGGCAAGGCCCTCGACGGCAAGCCAAAGTTCAATCTCAAGAAATTTAACCCGGTCTATTTCGACCGCCTGCGCCGCCGGATAACCGCCGCGGGCGAGAGGGGGATTTACGTCTCTGTAATGCTATTCGAGGGGTGGGGCCTGCAGTTTTCGCCCGGGGCCTGGGAAAGTCATCCATTCAACCCAAAGAACAACATCAACCAGCCGCGGCGGGGCGACATGAACAAAGACGGCAAAGGGACTGAAATTCACACCCTTGCCGATAAAGCCGTTACCGCCCTGCAGGAGGCTTACGTGCGCAAGACAATCGACACGGTCAACGGCTTCGATAACGTGCTGTACGAGATTTCCAACGAGAACCATCCGCCCTCAACGAAGTGGCAGTATCACATAATCCGCTTTATCAAAAACTACGAGAAGAAAAAGCCACAGCAGCATCCGGTTGGTATGACGTTTCAGTACAAAGGCGGAACAAACGAGGACCTGTTCAAAAGCCCCGCCGACTGGATTTCCCCAAACAACCAGGGCGGCTATCGAGATAACCCGCCGGCGGCGGACGGCCGAAAGGTCGTATTGAACGACACCGACCACCTCTGGGGAATCGGGGGAAACCAGGCGTGGGTATGGAAGAGCTTTCTGAGGGGGCATAATCCAATCTTTATGGACCCGTACGACGGCGTGGTTCTGGGAAACCGGTTTGACCCAGGGTGGGACCCGATAAGAAAGAGCTTGGGATACGCTCTAAGCTACGCCGAGAAGATGAATCTGGCTGCGATGCCGCCGCGTGATAATTTAGCCTCGACGAAGTATTGCTTAGCAAATCCAGGTTCCGAGTACCTTATCTATAATCCTGCGCCGGATGATGCTTCCTTCACGGTCAACCTCAAGGCGGGTACTTATAAATACGAATGGTTCAATCCCGACAACGGCAAGGTTGTCTCGGCGGGCACAATAAAAGCAAAGGGCGACAAGCAAACTTTCAAAGCCCCCTTTAAGGGCGATGCGGTGCTTTACCTCGCTACTTCCCCCACCAGGAAATAACGGACAGCTCGATGATGTCCAAACACCCGTCCCGCAGTATGGTCCGTGTTTTATCCGCACTTTTGCTCAGCAAAGACGGTCTGTGTACAGCTTTGAGGACAGCAGCAAAAGAAGGATTATCCGTTGACAAGAAGCTTGTTTGAGTATTAGAATTCAGTTGCCGAATGGATTTTGTTCAATGTGAATTTCGTATTCGGAGTAATCTTTAGAAAGGGAGAAAAATGAAAACAACACGGACATTACTTTTGATAGCGGCAGTAAGTATTCTGTTCTGCATCTCTTTGGAAGTCCGCAGCGAAAGTGCGGCACCGGCCTCGGCGGTACAACGGGGACAGAACCGGCGCATCCTCGATAAAATAGGCGTAACACGCGGGATTTGCGTGGTGCTGGGTGAGCCCAAGTCCGTCGAGAGGCTCGCTTTTAGACTGGCCGGCCGCAGTGAGCTGCTGATATATATTCAGCTGCCGCAAGAGCGAGATGTCCAGACATTACGCAAGACCGCCGACGAGGCGGGATTCTACGGCAGGCGTATCTTCGTCGAGAAAGGTCCATTGACGAAACTGCATCTGGCCGACAATACCGCCGACGCCCTGATTGCTATCGGAGGGCCCGATAAAATCGGCATTTCCAGCGCCGAAGCCCTCAGGGTCCTGCGTCCCCAGGGCAGAGCACTGCTCGGCCGCAAGGTCATCACCAAGCCATTCCCGGAGGGCGCCGACGACTGGAGCCACCCGTACCACGGACCCGACAACAACCCGCAGTCATTGGACAAAATCATCGTGGCGCCATACCTGACTCAATTCCTGGCCGACCCGCGTTACGCACCCATGCCCCAGGTAGCAGTTGCATCGGCGGGCCGTGTATTCAAGGCGTTCGGGCATGTCGCCTTCAAGAAACGGGAAGAGGCCCTGCTCAATAAGCTCGTCGCGTACAACGGCTACAACGGCACGCAACTCTGGCAAAGGGACCTGGCCGAGGGCGTTATGATACATCGCAACACGATGATTGCAACGCCCACGACGCTCTACCTCGGCGACGACAAGTCGTGCAAGGTCATCGATGCGGCGACCGGCCAATTGAAAGACGAGATAATCCCGCCAGTAGAACGCGCCGGCGGAACGTTCTGGAAGTGGATGGGATTGGAAGACGGCGTGCTCTATGCCCTTACAGGCCGGGCCGAGCAAAGAGACCCGACGATGCGCTGGGGCCGGGAAAAGCACGGCTGGCCGTGGAACCCGATATCAAAGGGCTTCAATCAGCCCAAGTATCCCTGGGGATTCGGCCGAAACGTGCTTGCCATTAACCCGAAAACCAAAGAGGTCCTGTGGAGCCATCGAGAGGCTGAGCCGGTTGACAGCCGGGCTATGTGTATGAAAAACGGCCGAATCTACATCTTTAGATTTGGCGCCTATCTGGCTTGCTTAGATGCAAAAACAGGCAAGGTCATCTGGCGAAAGACCCCCGAGAACGCTGGCGAGCTATTCAAATCGCTCGGAGAATACCTGAATCGGCAGGATTATCGGACTAATTGGCGAACCACAAACTACCTCCAGTGCAGTGATAAGGCCTTGTATTTTGCCGGCCCGCAGATCGGCAAGCTCCTTGCCGTCTCGGCCGAGGACGGCAGAATCCTATGGGAAGATGCCTATAGTAACTTTCAACTTGTTCTGCGAGACGATGGTCTCTATGGAATCAGCGGACAAATCGACAATAAGCCGAGCAAGAAGTTTGCCGCACTTACCGGCCGGGTATTGGCTGAGATTAACAAGCCCCGCCGTGCCTGTACCAGGCCTACGGGCTCGGCCGACGCTATTTTCTTCCGCGCAAGAGGCGGTTCGGTACGTCTGGACGTAGCCAGCCGCCGGCCGGAGTGGATTTCTCCGATGCGCCCGGCCTGCCACGACGGCGTAACTATCGCCAACGGCCTGTTATACTTCTGGCCTTCGGTCTGTGACTGCCAGCTCACGCTATATGGCATCACTACCCTCGGACCGGCAGGGGATTTCAATTTCACCCCCAAGGCAACGGAAGCCAAACGGCTCGAAACACCAATAACCGACATCTCCAAAGTGGCGAGCCTGCCCGAATCCGACGATGACTGGCCGACCTACCGCGCGGACAATACCCGCAGCGCAACCACCAAGGCATCCGTGCCCGAAAAGGCGAGGCTGCTGTGGCGGTTTACACCGAAAACGGCTTCCGCATCGACGGCACCTGCACCGACGGCCCCTGTTACGGCCGGCGGGCTGGTTTTTATCGGCGGTCCCGACGGAATCGTCCGGGCACTGGATGCGGCGACGGGCGAGCTGCGCTGGAAGGCCTATACCGGCGGCGCAATCCGCGTTTCGCCGACTATCTGGAAGGGCCGCGTGCTTGTAGGCTCCGGCGACGGCTGGGTCTATGCCTTCGAGGCGAAGACTTCCCGGCTGCTCTGGCGATTTAGAGCGGCCCCGGTACAGCGTAAGATACCCGTCTATGGCTCGCTGCTTAGCACCTGGCCGGCCGCGAGCGGAGTGCTCGTCGAGGACGGTATCGCCTACGCCGCCGCCGGTATCGTAAATTATGACGGCACATACGTTTACGCGCTCGATGCCGGGACGGGCAGGATAAAATGGCAGAACAACACCTCGGGGCATCTTGACCGCCGGGCCCGTACGGGAGTGAGCGTACAGGGCCATCTGCTGCTCCACAAAGATAAGCTCTACTTAGCCGGCGGCACTTCCATATCGCCGGCGATATATGATAAGGCCAACGGCAAATGCCTGAACGACTCTGGCCCTCTGGCAAATTGTTTATCGCAAAGTCCCCGCGGCTGGGAATTGTTTCTGCTCGGGGACAAGGTCGCGGCATGCGGCAAGCCCTTCTACGCACATCCGAAGTACGACGTTTTCGACCCCTCCGTCTTCAACAAGGTCCTGCTTGCTTCGAGCGGCGAGAAAGACATCGTTTGGTCAAGCAGCCAGAACAGCAAAAAAGTCCTCTGCTTTAATCACATCGACAGAAATTTATTAACCAAGGGCCTCGCAGAACCCCGCAGTCGCCTCAACATCAATTTGCGGCAGCTTGGCATTACCGGCAAGCCTTTGTGGGGCTATGACTGCAACGACAGCGTCGGTATGGCGGTTTGCAGCAACGCCGTGGTGGTTGCCGGGAAGTCAAAAATCGCCGCTCTGGACCTCGAGGACGGCGGCGAACTCTGGTCTAAACCTGTACCGGCGGCGCCCGTTCCCTGGGGCCTGGCCGTCGATTGCGATGGTCGAGTTATAGCGGCCCTTGAGGATGGAAAGGTTGTGTGTTTCGGTCGAGGGGACCTTGTAGCAGCCGCAACCGGAAAGTAAAATGCTCAAACTGACCGATTCTGATTTTAGACACAGATTAACACGGCTTATTAGACACGGATTAACACAGATTAACACTGTAATTGCAATTGAATATTTGGATTCCCGCTACCCGGGTGCACGTCATCTTTGTAGGTAAAAAACCTGTGTATTTGGACTTATTCGTATGTCGATAGTCGCTTTAAGGCTTGGATTCCCGCTTTCGCGGGAATGACAGAGAGGTAATAGCTATTATTGACGGAAAATTGGAGTTGAAGGCCTGAAAAATCTACCTACAATCGTGACGGGCACCCCCGCTACCCGCTTTCGCGGGCACAGGCTTCGCGGGAATGACAAATTATGCTATCCTGGTGGTAGATAAGCACTTATAACAATGTCTTATTAAAAAACGGTCAGTTTGAGTAAAATGAAAAAATAATCTAACCGTTAAGAGACCAAAAAAGGGGATTTATGACAACGAAACAAACATGTTTATCGGCGAAACTCTTACTTCCGCTCTTACTTTGCACCATCGTTCTAACAGCCGTGGACGGTTGCAGTAAAAAGGGCACGGACGCAGAACAGAAGGGGCTGGTGGTTCTGTGCGGCAGCTCGTTCATCGAGCCGACCGAAGAGTTGTGCTCGCAGTTCACCGCTGAAACGGGTATTGAAATTGTTACTACGGTCGCCGGGAGTGAGGATTTTCTGCCTTTGGTCAAAGCGGGCCGAAAGGGCGACGTCCTCGTTACACACGACCCATATCTTGACTATGTTCGTGATGCCAATGCCTTAGCCGAGCATGTCCAGGTGGGCTTCGTAGCCCCCGTATTAGCGGTGCAGAAAGGCAACCCCAAGGGCCTAAAAAGCATTGAGGACTTAACTCAAGACGGTCTGAAAGTGGCCTTGAGCTACCCGAAATATTCCACCTGCGGCGAGCTGGTTTTTGCGCTTCTGGAGAAGAAAGGCATAAAAGAAGCGGTAATGAAAAACATCGAAAACCGCTTGACCAAAGGACACAGCAGGCTGGGGATTTTTCTCAAAACGCAAGCGGTTGATGCCGTCATTATGTGGAACGGCGTGGCCCATACATTCAGAGATGATTTGGATGTTGTTCAAACACCCTACGAATATGATAAAGAGATTCGGGTCCACATCATCGGCCTGAACTATTCAAAGAAATCCGAGCCGCTCAGGCGATTTATCATCATGGCCCGCGAGAGGGGCCCGGCCATTTTCGCCGATTACGGATATGTCAAATGATTGGAGAATAATGAAAATGAAACGTTTGCTCATTATGGTTGCCGCCGCAGCCCTTGTGCCGGCCGGCTGCAAGAAACAGCAGGAACCGCAGCCGCCCCGACCCGGGCCCGAAACAGTCAAAGCCGAACTTGTGCTGTACTGCGGCGCGGGTATTCGTCCGCCTGTCGAGGAAATCATTGATGAATTCTTTCGCGAAACCGGCGTGAAAATCGTTACTGATTACGCCGGAAGCGAAGTGCTTCTATCGAAGATAAAGGTCAGCCGTCGCGGCGACCTCTACATGCCCGGCGACAAATACTATATCGAGCAGGCAGCCAGACAAGATATGATTCTAACGAGCCGGCCGGTTTGCTACTGGGTTCCTACCATCCTTGTACAAAAAGGCAATCCGAAGGGAATCCACGGATTAAGAGACCTTCTCAAGCCGGGGATAAAACTGGGCCTGGGCGATGCGTACGCCTGTGCCATAGGTAAAGTAAGTCAGAAGGTAATGGCCAAAAACGGCATTGTCTGGGAAAATCTCAAAAAGAACCTGGCTTACCAGGCCCTTACAGTTGTCGACCTTGGGGTGCAGATACAGGCCCGTTCGCTCGATGCGGTTATTGTCTGGGACGCCACAGCCCAATACTACTCCAAATACGGTGATGAGGTGCCTATCGCTCCCGAGAAAAACGTCATATCTTCGGTCGATATTAGCGTGTTGAAGTCCACGAAAAATCGAGAGCTGGCCGAGAAGTTCGTCGCATTTCTTCTCTCGCCTCGCGGCCGGGAAATTTTTAAAAGACACAACTACACCGTCGAGCTTCCCGAATAAACGAGTCCCCAGGCTTTCCAAAAACTACGTCCCCAAACAGTCTTCCCGAGCGTAGTTAGATGAAGCCCGGCTTGCCAGATTGCCGGAACCCAGTTTACAGGCAAAGTTAAGGAGCGTTTTTATAGTTGGCAGATTCAGGAATATCTGTTTTTTTGCGGTTGTTGTCGTTTGTTTTTTGACTTCCCGGCATGTTACCGCCGCTTTAGCTGCGAACCCCGAAAAGAAGCTATACGAGAGACCCATTGGTTATTCAATCATGGATGTCAACAAACCCAAAAAGCCGCATTGGAGCAATCGACTCAAAGACATGCCTATAGGACCGTACAAACTTGACATAGGCGGCAGCGAACGGCTGCGTTTCGAGCATTCCGATGATTTTAATATTCAGCGTTATGCCGACCAGAGAAAATCTACCTTGTCACGAGACGGATTTTTGCTTCATCGCTCGCGCCTTGATTTCAACCTGCGTTTCAGCGAGCAGGCTCATTTCTATACGCAGTTCCAGGATGCGAGGGTCTATGGTTCTGATTTCAGCAAAAATGATTTTGCGCTCGGTTGTCCGTATTGGAATTCTTTTGGTCTGCGTCAGGCATACCTCGAGTGGAGAGGCATAGACGATACCCCCTTTGGCATCAAACTCGGCCGGCAAAGCATTTTCTACGGTGATAACCGCGTTTGGGGTCCCGGCGAATGGGGAAACGTCGGACGCTATACCTGGGACGCGGTTAAACTCCTCGCTGATACCAAACCCGCAGAAATCCACTTTATTTTTGCTCGTCGGGTAAGTTATGACAACTATAAGTTTATCGACAACCATGACTCGAACCTTAACGTGTACGGCATTTACGGCATGCTAAAGAATCTACCCTTCCGAAGCGATTTGTTCTGGGTAGGCAAGCATACAGATTCAAACTATATTATCAATACAAATGGAGATGTGGCCGCTCTTGATACCCACACGGTTGGTTTTTATATTGATGGTAAGTTCCATAAAGCGTGGGACTATGGCGGCACCTTTGCTCATACCTTTGGCCGTCGCAACAACGCACGAGTCGAAGCCTACGGAGCCAACGCCAGGCTCGGTTACACCTTCGACAGCCCCTGGCAGCCGCGTCTCGGCGCCGAGTACACCTTTGCCTCCGGCGATTCCGACCCCGATGGCGGCGTCTATCGAACTTTCGACGGGGTCTTTGGCGCAGTCGATAAGATGTACGGCCGAATGAATCTGTTCTCCTGGAGCAACATTCATGATTTTCAGCTTTCATACAGCCTTAAACCTACCCCGAAAACCAAAGCTTCCCTCGATTGGCACTGGTTCTATCTCGATGAAGCCAAGGATGCATGGTATTACTGCAACGGCCGTCCCCAACGGCGCGACCCAACCGGCAAAGCAGGCTCCACAGTCGGCCGGGAGATTGATTTCATCGTGAACCATAAATACAGCGAACATTTGACATTTCAAGCTGGTTATGCCCACTTATTCCCGGGCGGTTTCCTAAAAGACACCGGCCCGAGCCCCGATTCCGATTGGGTCTTCTTCCAGGCATCGTACTCGTTTTAGCCGTTTTACTGAAAGGACAAATACAAATGAATCGCGTACTTTTTTTGGCTGCTATGGTTGTTACGGCCGGTTCGATGCTCGGCTGTGATAAGAAACAGCCATCGGCAGAAAAGGAATTGTTGCTCTTTTCCGGCGCAGGCCTTCGACCACCTGTGGCCGAGTTGGCCGAAACTTTTGGTCGTGAAAACGGCATTAAGGTCGTTACCGACTATGCGGGCGCCGAGGTGCTTTTATCAAAAATAAAACTGATTAATCAAGGTGACCTTTACATGCCCGGTGACAGAGAATTCGTACGCCAGGCCGCTCAAGAGGGCCTGATTCTTTATCAAAAGTCGGTTTGCTACTTCGTACCGGCTATTCTGGTCCAAAAAGATAACCCAAAGAAGATTGGCGGCTTACACGACCTAATAAAGCCCGGTATAAAATTAGGCCTGGGACACCCTCGCAATTTGCCAATAGGTCGTATTGCAAAAAAGATATTCGAGAAGGAGAAGATTTTCTGGACAGACGTTGAAAGGAATCTCAAGTTTCAAGCGACCACTGTCAACGTGCTCGGCATGCAGATCCAGGCGAAAGCCCTCGATGCAGTTATTGTCTGGGACGCCATTGCCCGATACTACAGTGAATACGGCGATGTGGTACCAATTGCCCCCGAAAAAAACGTCATTTCCACCGTGGACGTGGGCGTGCTGAAGTCCACGAAAAATCGAGAGCTTGCAGAGAAGTTTGTCGCATTTCTTCTCTCGCCCCGCGGCCGGGAAATTTTCGAAAAGCATAACTACCGAACCGAGACGGCCGAATTATAGCGGCCCCTGAGTACAGAAGGGTTTTGTGCTTTGGTCGTAGAGCTTTTGCCTCCGCCCAAAGCGGACTGGATTGATAACATTCTTGTTATGTGTGAGTGGTATGCGCAATATGCAACTAATGCCAAAATCCCAAACGGAGATTAGCTTGATGATGGAACTATCACGGCGATTTTGTTTGCCTGCCCTGATATTGCTTCTTTGCGGGGCATGCAGCTTCAACGGCAAGCCCCTGCCGCCGCCGCACGAGAAATATACCGAGCAAAGCGCCCTTGGTATGATAAGGTCCAGCCGGAGCACGCTGGCACCGGTATATGCTCCTCTGGCCGAGCAAATTGTTTCAGATTTCAACTTAGCCAAAAAAGATGGTATTGGAATCGACCTGGGAAGCGGCCCCGGAACCCTCATCCTCGAACTATGCGAGCGTACCCGGCTCCATTGGGTCAATGCCGATATCAATCCGCACTTCTTTCCATATTTCTACAGGCAGGCAGAGGACCGCGGATTCAGGCACCGCGTAAGCGCCCTCTTCGCCGACGCCCACGCCCTGCCTTTTCACGACAATTACGCCGACATCATCGTCTCCAGGGGCTCCTTCCATTTCTGGGAAAACAAGACCCTGGCATTTGGCGAAATATATCGCGTACTGCAACCCGGGGCCGCAGCTTACATCGGACGCGGCTTCTCGAGAAACCTGCCCGTTGGAACGGCAAAGAAGATACGCGCCAAACAACGCGGAAAAATGAAATATAACGTTGAAAAAACAGCCGACAAGTTACATAATATCATGGAAGTCCTGGGAATCAGGGAATACGAAATCCATATCCCGAAACCCCCTGGCGCCGAAAAAGTAATTTATGGGGTCTGGGTGGAATTTCATAAGCCCGAAGGTAACAAAGGAGAAAAACAGGATGATGCAGAACGGTAAAATCAGAGAAAAAAGTTGGTTGAAATCCGGTTTTACCTTGATAGAACTATTGGTGGTCATTGCCATCATAAGCCTATTGATGGGCATACTGGTACCAGCATTGCATAAGGTTAGATTCAGAGCCAGTGAAACTGCTTGTCTCAGTAACCTTCGGCAGGTAAACCTTGCCTTGAACATGTACGGCAACGATGACGGCAGTAACCGCTATCCGCTGGAGCCAACCGAGCACAATCCCCACCGCGGATTGTTGGAGAAGCTCAATGCATATAAAGATAACAGCCTGATGAAGGCTTTTTATTGCCCGCAGGCCGAGTTCATGGAGCAGTTTGCGAACGACCCAAATGGTGGCGTGCCTCCGGGAGGTGTGGATTCGGTGATTGATACACCCCAGAACCGGCAGACAGGCAACATCACCTACTTATACTGGAGTTTCCGCGACAACAAACGGGAGCCAAACGGCAAGACATGGCGCGATACAGCCTACTATCTACCGCGGCAATTGACATTGCGTGGTATGGAGGCCCATCGCAGCTGGCTCGGCCAAACAAGCACGACTGCCATCCAGGACAAACGGTATCATCAGTGTGTTAGTGCCAGACCGGCGGAGATTTGGGTGGTATCCGACTTTTTCCGCAAGAAAGGGATATTCCCGCATGGCCGCAAGCCAGGCCAGACGGAAGGCGGGGTTAATGTGAATTTTCTGGATGGTCATGTCTATCGAGTCTATAAAAGGCCAAGAGACAGCTACCGCTGACCCTCAGGCGACAATACGAACTGATAGCCCGCGCTATGCATTACGAGAACTTTCACGCATTGTCTGGAGAACCACATTTTGCATTTTTCGCCCAAAAACCCTGCACTTGGATCACTGAGTTATTCTCCGGCCGATGCCAGATACCTCGGCAGGGTTAATGTTGTATTCCTGGATGGTTATACTGAAGCTATAACCTGCCGTAGAACTGATTTGACGGTTATCCCGTCTCGTGAGGAGCGAGCGACGCTCGATACCGGATACTCGACGAGAAACGAAATTAGCCGGCGTTTGGTGCGTCGATGATACTATGGAGGTCAATAAAAATGGACCAGTTATCTAATCCCTGGTGGGTTTTTGTCCTGTTGGGTATTTGTGCCGGCATCCTCAGCGGCGCTTTAGGCTTAGGCAGCGGAACCATACTTGTCCCCGCGTTTGTGCTGTTTTTCGGCTTTGCCCAAAAGAGCGCCCAGGGGACAGCCCTGGCGGTAATGGCGCCTTTGGCGCTTGTTGGGGCACTGCTATACTGGAAGAATACCGAGATTGAAATGAACGGTCCGGTTATCGTCCTGATTACATGCGGCGCTCTGGTTGGAGCATTTATTGGCACAAAATTGGCCTTTCGCCTGCCAGGCCACATTCTTACGAAAGTATTCGCTATCGTCCTGGCAATTGCGGCTGTGAAAATGTTTATTGGCTCATCAGGGCCAAAACAACTCGGTCCCGACAACATTCTAACAAAACAAACAACGGTGAATTTGGTCGAACCCGGAGGTACAAATAATGAGCCAAAACAGCAGTAACGGCACTGTGCGTATTTTCAGCACCAGGGCGTGTGCGGAATCCCTGGAAAAAGCTGCACAGCTTTTTGACCAATATGCCGGTTCGATTGTGAAATAAAACGCCGTTTTAACATCGTGAGGCGGGTTTGTTCCTGACATCGCCCGCCGGGCCCCAATAATCAAGGAGCTATGCTGTGGTTTTTCTGGAAAACTACTACGAATTATTGCTCTTGCTGCATTTGTTTGCCACGTTTGTTCTTGTCGGGAGCATGACGCATAACCTGCTTATCGTCCTGGGCTATCTCCGCGGCAAATTCAATAAGCGCAAACTTGAGCTGTTCTACGCCAAGGTAGGCCTGTGGACCTACGCAATCGTTTACATATTCGGCGCGCTGGCATATCCAGCCTTTAGGGTCTATATACGAGGAGGCAACCTCGGCTTCGACGAGAATTTGCGATGGGCGACCGGGCTGTTCGAGGTCAAGGAGCACTGGGGTGCGCTGGGACTGGCGTTTTTCTTTGTTTATTACCTGCTCCGCAGGACATTCGACCCCCAGGATGAAAAGGAAAAGCTGTTCTTTTACGTTCCGCTGTGCATTTTGCTGAACGTGATTCTTTGGTACAAGACCATCGTCGGTTGTTATCTTTCGCTCTTGAAGGGAACCTGGTAATGAAAAAATCGGACATCACTTATATTCTCTGCTGTGTCTTCGCGGCCATGACGAGCTTCTTTTATTGCTGCACACGCTGGTTCGGCATAATCGGCAAAAACCTGCCGCGCTACTACCCGGTCGAGCACGCCTGGAAATGGGTCAAGATAAAAGGCGTTCCGTCACAAGGCTGGTACGCCATGCAGGTCTTTGCGTTTGTTTGCGCCGGCGTCGTGGCGCTCGTTGTATATCTGCTGCTGAAACGCCGTTCTGGTAACGAATTGTCTCTGGCTCCGAGACGGACCAAGGCTATCGGCCTGGCTGCTACGGGGCTGATTATGGTATGCATGGCTTATATAGTTTATTATGAATTCGACAAATGGGGCATCTTATAACCAAGCTTCCTGGTACTCCAGGATAATATAGCTGTACGATTAGTTGGAAGGTTTTGATTGTTTACAAGAGCTAATACACCTTTGAGAAGCTGGCGCGACGTGGTCTTTGCCGCAGCATTTATTCTTATTACGGCTGTTTTTGTCGCGTTCATTCTGATACTGATAATCGCCGATGTTTTCTACATTGACAAAAAAGCTGTTCTAACGGCGCTTACGTCCAAAGACATACGCCACGCCTTCGGGTTGAGCGTCTGGACCAGCTTTGCAACGACCTTCCTGGCGCTGCTTTTTGCGATTCCTATGGGATATACACTGAGTCGATTCAGATTTCCGGCCCGAGTTTTAGTCAATGCGCTTGTGGATTTGCCCATAGTTTTCCCGCCGCTGGTTGCCGGTCTGACGCTTCTGGTTTTCTTCTCCCAAACTCCTATCGGCCTATGGATTGAAAACGACCTGGGCATTGAGTTTGTCTTTCAGCCCAAGGGTATTGTTCTATGCCAGTTTTTCGTGGCGGCCAGCTTTGCCATTCGCTCGTCAAAAACGGCCTTCGACGATGTTGACAGACGTTATGAAAACGTGGCTCTGACCCTCGGCTGCACCCGGTTCGGGGGCTTTTGGCGTGTTTCACTGCCTCTCGCTCTCAACGGCATAATCGCCGGCGGCACAATGACCTGGGCGCGGGCGTTCGGGCTTTTCGGCCCGCTGCTAATTTTTGTCGGCTCGTTCCGCGGCCGAACAGAGGTCCTGAGCACTACAATATTCCTCGAGCAGTCCGTGGGAAATCTCGAGCTTGCATTGGCTGTGGCGGTACTGATGATACTTGTGGCCGTTATCGCTTTAACAACTATCCATCTTGTCGAAGGCCGAACACAGGTAAAACTATGATTCGTACGGACCGGCTCTCATTTAGCATAGGTGATTTCAAGCTGCGCCAGCTCACTATCGAAATGGAAAAGGGCCAGCATTTCGTCCTGCTGGGCCCGCCGGGGTCGGGAAAAACCATCTTTCTCGAGTGCCTCTGCGGCCTCAAGCGGATAGGGTCGGGGAGAATCTTCATCAACGGACGCGACGTTACCCTGCTGGAGCCTCGTATGCGAGGCATCGGATATGTACCGCAGGACTACGCCCTTTTTCCGCACAGGACTGTCAGGGGCAACATAGCATTCGGCCTGCGCGCCTGCAATATCCCCCGCAGCCAAATCTCGAAAAGAGTCGACCTTACCGCCGAAATGCTCGGCATCAAGCACCTGCTGGCCCGCCCCATCGCCGGCCTGAGCGGCGGCGAGAAGCAACGGACCGCATTGGCAAGGGCACTGGTTATGGAGCCAAAGGTGCTGCTGCTCGATGAGCCGGTCAGTGCCTTAGATGAGGGCACGCGGCAGGAAGTATGCGCCCTGCTGCACCGCATCCAGCGTCAACTGGGCCTGACTACCATCCACGTAAGCCATAACCTGGAAGAGGCGTTCTCCGTGGCGGACCGGGCCGCTATATTGCACCAGGGTATCCTGCAGCAGGTCAGCACCTTAGACGAACTGCTGCGAAAGCCAAAAAATGAGTTTGTAGCCCATTTTATGCGGTGCGGGAACATCTTTCGCGCCGAGGTTATAGGAGCGGGCGCCGATTTATCAAGCAGCCGGGTAAAGACTGGCGACATCCAGTTGAATATACCCGGCAAACATCAAGGCTCAATCAAGTGGATGATTCGCCCGGAAGACGTGCTTGTTTACCCTCACGGTGGGCAGGGCGACAAAATGGAAAACGCATTACGTGTAAATCTCGCTCGCTGGCGAGATTACGGCGGCTATGTCAAAGTGGAGCTGGATGGGCCCATCAATCTGGTGGCCCATCTGACCGGCGCCGGATTCGCCGAACTCAAAGCCGGTCCCGGCTGCGACCTGACCGCCGTTCTGCACGCACGGAATATCCACGTTCTGCCCGAATAAGTTGGTTTTGCATTTTTTCTCAAAACCTGTATAATGTATGGCTCGTATATAACTCAAACTGACCGACGGTCGGTTCGAGTATATAGGCCGGGTCGAGAGTATTAAAAGGCCCAAAAAACAAGGTTGATTGTTTCTCAACAACGAAATGGCAGGATTTACAATGGCAAAAATGCGTATTTTAGTACTGATAACCGGCCTGTTGAGCTGTTTGCCGACCCATTCGGCATTGGCCTGCAGATACAACGTCCGTGAGACCGGGTTTGTTGACCTCGGCATTGAGTCGTATTATCTTTTCGGCTTTGTCGGGGCGGATACGCCGGCGGATATCACCTCCAGCTTCAAGGAAATATCATACGCCGCCCTTATGGACAGCAACGTCAAGGTCGAGATAATCGATACAAACGACCAAAAAGGGCATCCTGCGATGAAGTTGCTCGATTCGAAGCCGAGGCAATCTTTACCATGCGCGGTTCTTCTCTCGCCCGATGGCCAATCCCTCGCCGTGCCCATTACCGAACCGGGCAAACCATTTAAGGACACTCTCCGTGCGGCGATGGAGAAAATTCTGTCATCGGCGCAGCGAAAGAAAATTCTTCAAAAGGTCGCCAAGGCTTACGGGATTGTGCTTTTGATTGAAGGGGCCAAGCCACAGGAGAATAAAAAGGCCAAGGATACCGCTGCCGCCGCCATTGAGTTGGTGAGCTCACAATTAGAAATGATGCCCAATCCCATCAAATATCCCCCGGAACTGGTAGTGATGAACTCAAAGGCGTTTTCCAGGGAGGATATCCTGCTGTGGAGTTTCGGGATTGAGGATAAAGAGCCAAACGAGCCATACGCAGCCGTGCTCTACGGAAGGGCCCGGTGGATAGGGCCACTGTTCAAGGGCCCGGAAATAACGGAAAATAACTTAGCCGGGGTCCTTTTCGTGGTCGGCGGCGACTGCGAATGCGGGATCGACTACCGATGGCTGCAGGGGACGATGCTACCAGCCAAATGGAACAAGAAGCTGCATAAAATAGCGGTGGACAGCCTGGGATTTGACCCTGAAAGCCCGATGATAAAAATGGAAATGAGCTCGATAATCGGAAGGGGACTGGGGCCTTATTACTACGGCGGCGGGCCCTTTGGGTACCAGGAGCTGACCGTCGAATCCGATTCTAACGATGTCGAGCTTTATAATGTCGATTCCAATGCGGCCGAACCGAACGCCAACGAGCTTGAAATCGTCGATTCTAATGCTGCTGAGCCTAATATTAGCGAGCCTAAAACGGTCGAGCCTATAACTGCTATCGAGCGATTAGCGCCCAACCAAGTTACTACTATCGCTGCGCCCGAGCCGAACACAGTACAACCGAGCGCGAGCAAACCAGCCAAGGTACAGTCAACGCTCCGCTATACGATACTTGTCCTTGTTATATTGACCGCTCTGGTTATAATCTTTGGTACTGCAATTCTTGTAAGGGCGAACAGAAAATGAAAAGAAACATCCTACTTGCTCTTATCGCTTTTGTTTCCATTCTCTGCGGACCTCTCCGGGGCCGGGATTGGCCTGCCTATAACCACGACAACCAGAGAAGCTGTGTCGCCGCCGAGCGACTGAAACCGCCGCTGGCTGAATCCTGGGTGTTCAAGGCGACACATCCGCCGCAGCCCGCCTGGCCTGGGCCGGCAAAACAGGATTACTGGCACCGCCAATTCAATCTAAGGCCAACGGTAACTTACGACGCGGCGTTCGGCGTAGTGGGAGCAGGCGATACAGTTTACTTCGGCTCATCAGCCGATGATAAGGTCTATGCCCTGGATGCGGCGACCGGGCGCGTGCGCTGGAGTTTTTTCACGGATGGACCCGTACGGCTGGCCCCTGCCGTGAGCGGTAAAAAATTGTACGTCGGCTCCGACGACGGATGCGTGTACTGCCTGTCCGCCGACGACGGCTCACTCGCCTGGAAGTACAAATCCTCCGAAGAGAACCGCATCATCCCCGGCAACGGAAGAATGATTTCTCAGAGGCCCATACGGGCGGGGTTGATTGTAAACGAGGGGACCATTTACTTCGGGGCGGGCTTATTTCCGAATCAGGGGGCCTATTTGTTCGCACTAAACGCCGAAGACGGCTCGTTAAAATGGAAGCAGAAAGTGGGCATTTCGCCTCAGGGCTACATGCTCGCCTCGGACGAGAGGCTGTATGTCCCGACGGGGCGAACAGGCCCGGTGATATTCGATTCTTCGACGGGAAAATCGCTGGGCGATTTGGCCAGCGGCGGCGGGGCATACGCGCTGCTGAGCGAAGATGTACTTGTAACCGGGCCCGGCCGGGGGGCAAAACAGCTCGCCGCGGACGATGTGAAAACGAGAGATAAAATCGCAACTTTCGGCGGCCTGCGGATGGTGGTAAACGACGATATTGCGTACATGCAGTCGGAGAGCAAACTGACGGCATTCAATCGAAGGGCGTTCTTCAATCTCTCGAGGGAGAAGAACAATCTGTCTCGCCAATACGAGCAAATCAAAAAGCAGCTCGATAAGCCGGCTCAAGAGGCGCCGCAGGCAAAAGAGCTGCAGAAAAAAATGGGCGATATCAGGACCAAAATCGAAGAAACAGCAGCAGGCTTGAAAGATTGCTATCTGTGGACGGCGGACTGCGAATATCCATATTCGATGATTCTGTCGGGCGAGTTTCTTTTCGTGGGGGGCGAGAATAAGGTTGCGGCATTTAGCACCGACGACGGCGCAGAGGCCTGGAGCGCAGCGGTTGCCGGCAAGGCACACGGCCTGAGCGCTATGAACGGGGGCTTGTACGTCAGCACCGATAAAGGGCAAATACACTGCTTTAGAGGCGATGCAAAAGGCAAAAGCAAAGTAATAAATCCGCGAGTACACACCAATCCTTACCCGCAGGACGAGCTGACGGAACTCTATGCCGCTGCGGCCGAGTATATCGTCAAACAAGCGGGTATCAGCGACGGTTATTGCCTGGTCCTGAACAGCGGCAATGGCCGGCTTGCATACGAATTAGCCCGGCGGACTAATCTAAAAATCATCGGCGTAGAAAAAGACGCAAAAAAAGTTGCCGCCGCACGGGAAGCCCTCGATAAAGCCGGACTCTACGGCAGGGTCGTTATTCATCAAGGCTCGGTTCTGGAACTGCCTTTTACCAGCTTTTTCGCCAACCTGATTGTTTGTGATGAAGCTCTGCTCACCGGCAAAGCCGTCTCTTCGGCAGAGGAGGTTTTCCGGCTGCTTCGGCCTTACGGCGGGGTCATTGCCCTGGGCTGGCCCGCTGAAAAATCCAATAAGAAAAAGCTGAAAAAATGGGGCCGTGCTATCCCGGGCTGGACTGTAGAACAAGCCGGCAAAATCGTATGGGGGACGGCGCGTCGGGCAAAGCCCAAAGGCGCCGGCGAGTGGACCCACACCTACGCAGAACCGGGCAATACGGCCTGCAGCAGAGATGAGCTAATCAAGGGCAAGATGGCGCTGCAGTGGTTCGGACGGCCCGGACCGGAGCAGATGATTGACCGCCACCACCGCAACGTGCCGCCTCTTTTCAAGGACGGCCGGCTCTTCGTTCCGGGCGATTGTATTGTTTTCGCCGTGGACGCTTACAATGGAACAGCCCTGTGGGACATCTCGATTCCCAACTCCCGGCGACTCGGCGTATTTTTGGACTGCGGCAGCATGGCCGTGGACGAGCAATTTCTGTACGTCGTCGCCGAGGACAAATGTTACGGCTTCGACGTCCGGACCGGCCGGCGCAGTATCACGCACACAATGCCCCAGCTCATCAAGGGCGAGCAGCGCCATTGGGGATATATCGCCTATGACGGGGACGTGCTGTTCGCAAGTGCACGCAGGAAAGATGCTTCCTATACGGAGACGAGCTACGCCGCCGACTATGCCCTGTGGCATAGAAACATGAAACTTGTCGTCAGCGACTACCTGTTCGCGATGCGCAAGAACAGCGGCAGGCTGCTCTGGAAATACAAGAACGGTCTCGTCCTGAACACGACCATCACCGTTGGAGGCGGGCGGATTTACTTCGTCGAGACCAACAACCCCAAAGCCCTGGCCGAGGCTGCAGGCAGGATGCCGGTCAAAATACTGTTCGACGGCGGCGAGCAGTATCTGGTCGCTCTCGATTCAAAAACCGGACGACTCGTCTATAGAAAAAAAATAGACATCGGTAATTTCGAGGAGCCCGTCTATCTAAATTATGCCGACAACATAATTCTGCTGAGCGGGTCAAGGCTGATTGACAACTCCGTTCGCTACTGCTATTACGCATTCGACGCAGGTTCGGGGCAAATCCGCTGGGATTTATGTCATGACACCGGCCTGGCGAAAGACGGCGGGCACGGCGAATACAATCGACACCCGACCATCATTGACGATACCGTTTATGCCTGGCCCTACGCCTACACTTTGAAGACCGGACGGAAAATCGAAGGATGGAGATTCGACAGGCGCGGTCACGGCTGCGGCGGGGTATCTGCATCGGCACAATGTATGTTCTGGCGAGGGGCCAATCCCTGGATGTACGACCTGGGCCCGGACGGCGGGCCGAGCCGGCTCACGAGCGTTGCCCGCCCGGGCTGCTGGATTAATATCATCCCGGCCGGCGGTCTCGTGCTCATTCCCGAATCCAGCTCGGGCTGCACCTGCGGCTTTGCAATACAGACCTCAATGGCCTTTATCCCGAATGAAACCTTGAACCCAAAACTAATGCCGAATAAACTTACTACTTCAAATTAACGTGGAAAAGTTATGTCGATAATCGGCCTCATATACAAAGAAATTCGTCACCGAAAGATAAACTTCATCCTCGGTCTGTTAGCGGTGGTGACGGCTGTTGCGCTGTTTATATCGTTCTTCACGGCCGGCAAAGGCGCCAACCGGGAAACCGCCCGCCTGATGCTTTCGATGGGCTATAATATGCACATCATATCGAAAGGCACGGATATGAACGAGTTTCTGCTCACCGGCATCGCGGACAAGACAATCCCCGAGGAATATCTGAATATACTGGGCACACAGAAGAAAATTTCCTACAACCATTTGATGGGCACGCTGCAGAAACAAACATCCTGGAGGGGATTCGATGTGATTCTAACGGGTTTGAGTAACGAGGTTTGCCCCCCGGGCAGGAAAAAACCGCCCATAATAAGCTTTGAGATTAAATCGGGCGATTTGTACGTCGGGCACAGGGTGGCAGAAGCCCTTGAACTGAAAGAAGGCGACAGCGTCGAAATAGAAGGCAAAAAACTGACCATAGTCGATTGCCTGGAAGAAGCCGGAGGCGCCGACGACATCCGAATTCAAATGTCTCTGAGCGACGCCCAGGACATACTAAAAATGCCCGGCCAAATCAGTGAAATTCGGGCTGTGGATTGTCTTTGTTTCGCGCCGACGGACGACCCCGTAGCTATCCTGAGAGCGGAGATCGGTTCGCTTTTACCCGAGGCCCAGGTCTTTCAAATCAAGGCCATCGCCGACACTCGAAAAGAAACAAGAGTAATGGTAAGAAAATTATTTGCGATTATTATGCCCTTCGTGGTTATCGCCTGCGGGGTATGGATAGGCGTATTAGCAACGATGAACGTCCGGGACAGGCAGCAGGAAATCGGCATTATGCGGGCCCTCGGATACGGCTCGGCAAAGATCTCGGTTCTGTTCCTCGGGAAAGCCGTACTAACCGGGCTGCTCGGAGCGCTCGTCGGCTTCGGCGCGGGGACTGCTTTGGCCTTACACTTTGGTCCGAAAATATTCCTGATAATAGACAAAGCAGTAATGAAACCTGATTTGTCCCTGCTGGGCCTGTCGCTGATTTTTGCGCCTTTATTTGCCGCGGTCTCGGCCTTTATTCCGGCGATGATTGCCGTCGCTTACGACCCGGCGATTACGCTGCGGGAAGAATAAATATGGTTGAACTTGAGAACGTCACAAAAAGCTACCAGGTCCGCACCGGTCGAGTCGATGCCCTGCGTGATGTCAGGGTCAATATTAACCAGGGCGAATTTGTCGTTTTGCGCGGTCCCAGCGGCAGCGGAAAAACAACCCTGCTGATGACCATCGCGGCAATGCTCCAGCCGACCAGCGGCAGCATCCGCATCGAACAAAACGACCTCTACGCAATGAGTACGCGGGACAGGGCAAGGTTCCGGGCCCGGAACATCGGTTTTGTCTTCCAGATGTTTCACCTCGTGCCGTATCTGAATATCGTCGAGAACGTCATCCTTGCGAGCCAAACAGCCGGCAGAATCAATCCGTCGGCCCAGGCCGGCGAGTTACTGACGCAATTAGGCCTGGCAGAACGAGCTTCCCACAAACCGGCCGAACTCAGTGCCGGGGAGAAACAACGCACCGCCATAGCCAGGGCGCTGTTCAACCGCCCAAAGATTATCCTCGCCGACGAGCCTACGGGCAACCTTGACGGCGAGAACGCAACTTCGGTATTCAGACATCTGTCCGAATTTCACCGCAGCGGCGGTACGGTAATCGTCGCCACCCACGGAGCGGCGGCGGAGAAGTTTGCCGACAAGGTGATTAACATGCGAGAAGGTTCTATCGAAAGTTCCGCCTAATCCCAACTCAATTTCAAATTTAAAATCTCGGCTCGACTGAGCTTGCCGAAATCAAATCTCAAATTCCTGCAAGCGCCGCCTTTAGGAACCCATAAACTTCTTCATCACCGCGGCTGTGTGCATTGTAACCAGCATCAAATAGTCAAGGTCGCTGAGGCTGTAGTGTTTGTCTTTCATGGCGTTATCGACATACAGCACACCGTAACAACCGTCGGGACGCATAACGGCCGCTATCAGAGCAGAGCGGAGCGCCTCATCTTCTTCTATCTGGGCCGAAACCCGCGGCAGGACCAGAAACTGGCCTTTTTCAACCACCTGAGTGATTTTCTCCCTGAGTATTATTTCGTCCAGCCCAACCGTTTTGCCGTCCCGTTTTTTGCCTGCGTGGCAAATCATCGGCCCGCCGGGCGCAGTTCTCAAGGCGCACCAGGTATGAAAAGCGCCGAATTGCTCAAGCGTGATATCCAGCAAGCTGAGCAAAAGCTCATCGAGACTGCCGACCTGGCAGATTGCCTCGGTGGCTTTTGAAAAATCCATCAACCTCCCGGCCGCCAATCTCATAGCGGGGGCGTGGCTTGAATCCGGCTGTCTTACCACGGTCTCGTGAGGAGGCGTCGCCAGCGCCGCTTGCAAATGAAACTCCTCTTTCGGCTCAACCGATTTTTCGGGCTCGGCGGGGGCGTTAGCTTTGGCGTCTGCGTCCACGGCGTGTGCGGGGGCGTCGGCTTTGGCGTCCGCCTCAGCGGCGATGTTAACATCTGCTCCGAGGTTGAATTCGATAGTAAAATCAGTTATCCGAACACGGTCGCCGGTTTTGATTTGGGCCTTGTGGACTGCCTCATCGTTTAGATATGTCTTGCCCGCCGAGGCCAGGTCCTCGAGCATCCATTTCCCGTCGCCGGTGCTGTGAAGTACCGCGTGCTTTCTTGAGACCATCTTGTCCGGCAGGAAAACCTGGCTGTCCGCCGCCCGGCCGATGGATACAGGGCCCTCGGTGAATTCAAGCTCCTTAGCTCCGGCATTATTTTGTTTTACAACCAGACGCATCGCCCTTTTTCCTTTGCGAAAAGATTCTCTGATTGCCTACTCAAGACCTTTTATACACGATTTAGCATAATTTGTCAAGCAAACTATTTTCCGCTCACCCCGCCAAATGGCCTAAAAACCGCATATTTGAAGAATTTTTGGGGCGTCATCGAAATATGTACGCCCCCATCAGGCGTTCCAATCTCCCGAAGATTTTACACAAAAGCGGGTTTTCCGGCGGCAAGGCTTGCGGATTCGATGGCGGTACCGGTCCAGGATGACGGCCGCCACAATAACACAGCCCGTGATAAAACGTTTGGTCGATTCCTGTGCTCCCACCTGAGAGAGCCCCCTATCCAAAACCGCAATGATAAGAACGCCGAAGAACGAGCTGAGACAAGAGCCCCGCCCGCCCATAAGGCTTGTGCCCCCGATGACCACCGCCGCGATGACCTGGAGTTCGAAACCAACTCCGTCGTTCGGAATAGCACAAGACAGCCGCGCCGTTCGCATCACCGCCGCGATGGACGTCAGAAAACCACACAGGGCAAAGACGCTGAATTTATACAGGGCCGTGTTAATTCCCGACAGCCGAACAGCCTCTTCGTTCGTCCCGATGGCGATAAGATAGCGCCCGAAAACAGTGCGCGAAAGCACAAGCTGCCCTACAACCACGATTGCAACCGCGATGATAACCGGAACTGAAAGCCCGCCGGCCAACCTGCTCGTAACCACTTCAAGGGAGCCGCTGATATGAATCGTCCGTGAGCTGGTCACAAAATACGCTGCGCCTCGCGCAATCTCCAGCATCCCGAGCGTAACGATAAAAGCGGGCAGCCTCCACCCAACGACCATCAGCCCGTTGAAAGCCCCGCAAAGGATGCCCACCGCAAGACACGCAGCGATTGCGTATCCAAGTGGAAGATTCCAATTCATAAAAGTAAAACCCAACACGGCGCCTGATAAAGCCAACACCGAGCCCACCGACAAATCTATTCCCGCGACTATCAACACAAAGGTCATACCCACAGCCACGATTGTGATGTCCGGGACCTGGTTGAGAATTGTCCCGAAGGTCTTGATTGTAAAGAAGTTATCGGCCTTAATTCCGAAATAGATAATGAGCCCGGCCAGCGCCAGTACCATGCCGAGGTAATCCGTAACAAAGGCTCGTAAATCAAATATTCTTTTCTTTGCCAATTCTGCCATAATCTTCCTTTGCCCGCCGCTTAAGCACCGGCATACCCGCTCAAGGCCGCTGCCATAATCTTTTCCCGGCTCCACTGCCCGGCCTCGAACGTAGCCGCAAGACGCCCCGCCGAGACCACCATAATACGGTCACAGACAGCCATCAGCTCCTTGAGGTCCGACGAAACAAAAATGACGGCCTTGCCTTCGTCCGCCAGTTTCCCGAGCATACGGTATATCTCAAACTTCGTACCGACGTCAATGCCCCGTGTCGGCTCATCGAAAATAAGAACATCCGAGTTGCGGTAAAGCCACTTGGCGATAACCACTTTTTGCTGATTGCCTCCGCTCAATTCGCTGAGCGTCTGCTCCGTGGACGAACAGCGCACCGAAAGCGCATCGATGTACCGAGAGGCCACGGACCGTTCCTCAGGTATGTTCATCCACCCGAACCGGCTGACGCCGCGCAAACGCGTCAACGAGATATTGGCACGGACAGCCAGATTCAGCAGCAGTCCCTGCTCCTTGCGGTCCTCAGTGAGAAAAGCGATACCATTTCGCACCGCATCTCGCGGTGTGCGGATTTTGACCGGTTTGTTTGCACCGCCGATATATATCCGGCCTGCGTCGGCGCGGTCGGCCCCGAACAAAGCCCGCATCATCTCAGTCCGGCCGGACCCCATCAAACCCGCGAGGCCGAGAATTTGGCCCCGGTAAACCTCGAAAGAAACGTCCCTGACCTTATCACCCCGAGTAAGCCCGACCACCCGAAGGGCCACTTCGTCCGCCTTTCCTGCGCGGCGAAGATGTTCCTGCTCCAGGTCGCGGCCGACCATCATACGAATAATATCGCCGACGCTCAATTCGCTCGTCGAATTGGTTGATATGACCTTTCCGTCCCTCAAGACGGTAACACGGTCGGCTATCCGCATGACCTCTTCGATGCGGTGCGAGATGTAGATGACCCCGACTCGGTCGGCTTTGAGCTTGCGGATTTGGGCGAAAAGGAGCTCTATCTCGTTGTCCGTGAGCGAGGCTGTCGGCTCGTCCAGCGCCAGTACCCGGCAGCGGCGTGACAAGCCCGCGGCAATCTCGACCATCTGCTGCCGGCCAATCCCAAGCTGCCTGACAGGTACACTCGGGTCAATATCTCCAAGCCCCACCCGCTGCATGATTTCTTTTTCAGCGAGGTTCAGCGTCCTGTAATCAATGACCCCGAATCTGCCGGGCAGTTTCTCGATGAAGATGTTCTCGGCAACGGTAAGGTTGGCTATCAGGAGCAGCTCCTGCATCACCATCCGAACGCCGTTTTTCTCAGCATCGGACCGGCCAGCCGGCCGATACGACCGCCCGTAAAGGTGCATCTTGCCTGAGTAGGCTCTTTCCACACCCCCTATGATACGCATCAGTGTACTCTTGCCGGCGCCGTTCTCTCCCACCAGGGCATGGACCTCGCCCCGGCGCAAGTCGAAGTCAACATCCCGAAGCGCCTGCACGCCCGGAAATGACTTGCTGATGCCGCAAGCTGTCAGCAGCGTTTTGCCCGTCGAGGTGTTCATTTAAGAGTATCCGCCGTGATAAGGTCAACCGGAGTCTCCCTGTCCGACGGGCTTTGTCCTTTCGCAAGAATTTCAAGGGCATACTCGATGCCGTAAATCGCCAGCTTGTCCGCGTGCTGGTCGATTGTGCAGAGGACTTTTCCTTCCTTAAGCAGCCGCTGCACCGCCATAATATTGTCGAAGCCGACGACCAGAACATCATCGGTCCTGCCCGCTGTCCTGAGGGCGGCAATGGCGCCGAGTGCCATACTGTCGTTCGAGCAGAGCACGGCCTTGAGGTCCGGGTACTGGGTTATAAGCGCCGAGACAATTGGTTCGGCCTTTGCCGTTTCCCAGTACGCCGATTGTGAGCTGACGATATTTATCCCAGCCGCCTTCATCGCATCCTCGAATCCGAGCTTTCGCTGAACCGCGTTGAAGGCATTGGGGATTCCTTCGAGGATTGCTACTTTATCTGCCTTTTGCAGTCTTTTGGCCAGATATTCACCGGCGATTCCGGCGCCTTTGCGGTTGTCCGGCCCTACAAAAGGAAACTTGGCGCCCCTGTCCCGGAGGACGGCCTCGTCGAATTGATTGTCAATGTTGACAACCACAACACCGGCATCTTTGGCCCTTTTGCAAACCGACACCAGGGCCTTCGAGTCAGCCGGAGCAATTACTATCGCATCGGCCCAGCCAATCATTAACTCCACCAGGTCGATTTGCTTAGCCACATCCTCTTCGTCTTTGATACCGACCGCTAGAAGTTCATACTCATCGGCATGGGCTTTATGGTGCGCCTTGGCGCCTTCGGCCATTGTCTTAAAAAACTCATTGGCCAGGGACTTCATTACCAAGGCAATCGTGGGTTTGTCCGACTTGCGCTGCTTACATCCGAACAGCAATATGGGCAAAACCACCAGGCACAGAACAAAAATGCTTATAACAAACTTGTCAATTTTTCTCATTCTCATTGCATACCCCTTAAGCCGAGTTACACTTCTGAATAAAACTTTCCACCGCCTGTCTGCTCGGCATGGACGACTGGGCCCCCATTTTGGTAACAGACAGGGCGGCCACATAATTGGCAAACAAAGCGGCGTCGAAAAGCGTTTGTCCCTGCGCCAGACCAACCGCCAGGCTTCCCGTAAAGGCGTCTCCGGCGGCCGTGGCATCAACTGCATCGACCTTCACAGCGGGAACAAGCTGAGTTCCGCCGCCGTCGGCCAGCAAAAAGCCCTTCGCTCCCATAGTCAAAACAACCGCTTTTACGCCGCATTGAAGTAACTTCCCGGCCGCAGCACGGGCCGAATCCTCATCCGTCACCTCTATACCGGTAAGAATGCCGGCCTCGGTTTCATTCGGCGTCAGCACGTCCACCATCGCCAGAAGTTCCGAGCTGAGCCTGCGGGCGGGAGCGGGGTCCAGAACAACAAGCACGCCTGAATTATGCGCCAACCGGACGGCGAATTCAACCGTCTCCAGCGGCACTTCAAGCTGTGCAACCAACACATCCGACGAAGCGATAGTCGATTCGGCCTTCTTGACATCCTCCGGGGACAACTTCTGATTAGCACCCGGGGCCACCACAATCACATTATTGCCATCATCATCGACCATAATTAAAGCCACCCCGGAAGGCGCCTGGCCGGTTTGTAAAACAAACTCCGTGTTAATCCCGGCCTTTTTGAAGTTGCTGAGGGATTGCTCCGCGAATGCGTCCTCGCCTAATTTGGCTATTAAGTGCACCCGGGCGGCTAATTTGGCTGCCGCGGCGGCCTGGTTTGCCCCTTTGCCCCCGGGAGTCATTACAAAATCCCCCCCAAGAATTGTCTCCCCAACGGCAGGTATCCTCGGGGACTTTACCACCAAATCCATATTGGAGCTGCCGACAACAACGATTTTCGGTCTATTTTCGATAATCCTGAGTCCTCGTCCCTGGCTGCTCCCATTGCTTCCTGCGAAGCAAGATATAGGGGTGCAAACCTTATTTCGTCAATCTATCAGCCAGAAAATCTTCAAAGGCGCCTAAATCCTTCCATTCGGTCGCGCAGTTAATTATTTTGCCGCTGTCGTCGATTCTCGTGTATCCATCGTCGGTAACTTTGATTCGGAGCTTTTCCATCTTGACCAGCTTGCCGGTCATGCCGAGATAAATGCCCACCGTATCGAAAAGGGTCGTGCTGCTCGAATTGCACTTTTGGTCAACCTTTTTCTTGAGTTCCGCTTCGCTGATGTCCTTTTGCTTGTTCTTTATCGGCTGTTCATACCATGCGCGATAGTTCTCCATCAAGGCCCGCGTCAAGGCGCTGTTTCTCTTGAGCACTTTTTGATATTTGCCGTCTCTCAGGTGGACAATCCCGCAAGTATCCAGTGGTGTAATAGTCATTTTCCAGGGCGCGGTAAAAACCTTTTGTGCCTCTTTTGCGTATGCCCTGACGTTATACTCGGCGCTGGGCCTTGGACCGCCGTTGTATCCGCGCCGAATACTGCCGTGCATTCCGACGAATTCGGCCTTTTCGGCTATCCGAGGCTCACGTTCAAGCGCCGCGGCGATATTGGGCAGCGGCCCTACCGCTATCACCTTAATCGACCCCGGCGATTTCATTACGGTATCAATCAGGGCCTGCACACCGTCTTTATGAATGGTACCGGGATACGACGACAGTTCGTAGTCTTTGGCCCACATGTCCTGCCTGTGGCCGCCCTTGCGGTACTGCACGCCTATGCCGACGGGTATGTCCGCCCTGCCAACGGTCTCCAGGAACTTTGCCACGGTTCTCGCTTTCGACTCGGTATTGCCCACCGCAGTCGTAATCAATTTCACGTCGAACTCGTCCGACTGCAAAAGCAAAGCCAGCGCCCAGGTATCGTCTATATCGTCGCAGATGTCCGTATCGAAGATAACACGTATTTTTCCCTTCCGTGACGAACGTGGATTTTTGCCGGAGGCACAGAGGGCAGGGGGCGCCAAAAGCGCCGCCAGAATCCCTAAAATCACAAGCCATTTGTATTTTACCGGTAGAACAAATCCTCGAAACTGCGTGCTTTTTAAGACCTTTGTCGCGTTCATAGTGCAGCCTCCTGATTCCAAAACGCCCTGTTATGAGTTTATTTGCAAATATAATCTAACCCGGCATTTAGTCAACGCAATTTTAGCCCTTTCGATAGCTGGCGGCGACAAAACGCGTCTCAACTAACGGCAATAAAAACTATCTCAAAACTACCACCCCGAGCAAAACGAAGGGTCCGGCCGGCTGAAAGTAAGAGATTCTTCGCTGCGCTCAGAATGACAAATTGCGCTCAGAATGACAAATTGTGTTTTGAGATAGTTTCTAATCCGCAAAAAAGGCTCGTGAAAGCGACAATACTTTTGAGCAATAGCTAATAATTGGGGGCACTTCTGCCGATAAAAAATATGTTGAAACGATAAAACCGTTAAGCTAATATCCGATACGCTATTATCGGACAGTATGGGGTCTTGTCCCCCCTGGAAACCGTGTTTTTTTCAGGCAAGGCCCTTTGTGAAATTTCTAACGGGAGCAAGAGGCACAGAAATGTATATCATACCGGCGATTGACCTGCGGGGCGGCAAATGTGTCAGGCTTGTCCAGGGTAACTATCAACGACAGATAATATACGGGGACGACCCCGTCAAACAGGCCCTGGAATTCAGCCGGGATGGGGCAACCTGGCTTCACATCGTTGATTTGGACGGGGCAAAGCTCGGCAGGCCCTTCAATACCGAAACCATATCAGCCATCGCAGCTCTTGGGTTATTCAAAATCGAGGTCGGCGGAGGATTGCGCGACGAAGGGGCCATAGAGCAGCTTCTCGATATCGGCGTCGAGAGGGTGATAATCGGCACGAAAGCCGTAAGTGACTTCAAATGGTTCGGTCAAATGGCCGAGAAGTTCAGCGGCAAAATCGCTCTCGGCCTTGATGCCCGTGGCTCGAAGGTCGCCACTCACGGCTGGATGCAGGACGGCCCGCAAAGCCTGTTAGAGTTCGCAGCCGAAGCCGCCAAGCTGCCCCTCGCGGCAATAATATACACCGACATCACCAAAGACGGCATGATGGCCGGTCCAAACTTCGAAAGAACAAAGGCGCTCATACAAACTATAGAGACACCCGTGGTTGCCTCCGGGGGCGTAACAAAGCTGACAGATATTATAAAGCTCATCGAAATCAGCGCCGATGCGGCAATAATCGGCAGAAGTTTATACGAAGGCACGCTAAAGCTCTCCGACGCAATAAACGCGGCAAAGACGATTGACGATTGACGACTGATGCATTAAAATCACAAATCGAAAGTCGTCAACCACAAATTCATTTGGAGTTATTGTGTCGCACAAAATCTTATCCAAAGAGCAGCTTTCAGAAAACGTCTTTACCGCCGAAATAGAAGCGGCTCTTGTTGCGCGGGCCAGAAAGCCCGGCCAATTCGTCATTATCAGCCTAAACAACGAATACGCCGAGCGGATTCCTCTGACAATCGCCGATGCCGATGCTGAAAAGGGCACTATCAGGCTGATTTGGCAGCGCGTCGGCAAGACCACCGCCGAATTGGCCGACCTGAAGGAAGGCGACGAAATCGCAAACGTCGCCGGCCCATTAGGTAAGCCAACACATATTGAAAACTTCGGCATTGTCGCCTGTGTCGGCGGCGGCATCGGCAACGCACCGCTGCTGCCCATCGCAAAGGCCCTAAAACAAGCCGGAAACAAAGTCTGCAGCATCCTCGGCGCAAGAAATAAAGAGCTGCTCATCCTCGAGGATGAATTCGCCCGGCTCAGCGACGAATTGATAATTACAACGGACGACGGCTCTTATGGACGAAAAGCCCTCGTAACCGAACCGCTCGAAGAACTCTGCAAGAGCGAGAAAAAACCGAACCAGGTCTTTGCAATCGGCCCGGCCATAATGATGAAGTTCTGCTGCGCGGTAACAAAGCGGTATAACATCCCCACACAGGTATCGCTCAATACCATTATGGTTGACGGGACAGGTATGTGCGGCGGCTGTCGTATCGAATTCGACGGACAGCCGAAATTCGTTTGCGTTGACGGCCCCGAATTCGACGGCCATAAAGTCAATTTCGACCTGATGATGAAAAGGCTCGGCGCTTACAAGGACCTCGAACAAAAAGCCCATGAAAAATACCAAAAACATCGATGCAAAATAGGCTTGGACAAAACTTAAAGGACGTAAAAATGTGCAAACCCAGTTCGTAGTCCATTGATGAACAATGAACAAATAACTATTTAAGTCTCGTTTTAAGCAGTTTTAAGGAAACTATTACCGTGACGGACAAAGAAAGACAACAACTCCTGCAAAAGCTGCTCGAAAAGCAAAGCCGGGACAAACTAACGCCTTCCGACAGATTTGAAATACCGCCACAGGATATGCCCGAACAGGACGCCGCCGAGAGAAGGGCCAACGTCAACGAGGTGGCCTTAGGCTACACACCGACGCAGGCTCGATTGGAGGCCCTGCGCTGCCTTGGGTGCAAGAAGGCCCCCTGCATTAAGGGCTGTCCGGTACAAATACGAATAAGAGATTTTGTCTGTGCCATCGCCGACGGCGACTACACGCAGGCCCTGGCCATTATCAAAGAAAATTCACTGCTTCCCGCCGTTTGCGGCCGGGTCTGCCCCCAGGAAGTCCAGTGCCAGCAGACCTGTACCGTCGGGATAAAATTCAAAGACCCCACCAAGGCCGTCTCAATAGGCCGGCTCGAGAGGTTCGTCGCCGACCTCGACAAGGACAACGCAAGCATTCCCGCCGTCGCTGCCGAGACAGGGATGAAAGTTGCGGTAATCGGCTCAGGTCCCGGCGGCATCGTCGCAGCAGCGGATACCAGAAGGGCCGGCCACGACGTTACCATATTCGAGGCCTTCCATAAGACCGGAGGCGTGATGGTGTATGGAATCCCGGAATTCAGACTACCCAAGGCAATCGTCCAGCGGGAAATCGACACACTCGAAAAAATGGGCGTCAAAATCGTCTGCAACTTCATCGTCGGAAGAACAAGGGCCATCGAGCAACTAATGAAAGAGGACGGATTCGACGCCGTTTATATCGGAGTCGGGGCGGGCCTGCCCAGATTTATGAGCATCGAAGGCGAATCGCTTATCGGCGTATTCAGCGCCAACGAATATCTCACGCGCGCAAATCTTATGAGGGCCTACGACTTCGGAAAAAGCGCCGACACCCCCATTGTCCAATCGAAGAAAGTCGCCGTCATAGGCGGTGGCAACGTTGCTATGGACTCAGCCAGAACGGCCGTCAGGCTCGGAGCCGAAAAAGTTTATCTGGTTTATCGAAGGACCGAAAAGGAGATGCCCGCCAGAGTCGAAGAAGTACACCACGCAAAAGAAGAGGGCGTCGAATTTCATATTCTGCAAAGCCCAAAACGAATAATCGGCGACGACAACAGCCGTGTTACCGGAATCGAATGCCTCAAGTATCGCCTCGGCGAGCCCGACGACTCCGGCCGCAGAAGGCCTATCCCCATCGAAGGCTCAGAGTTCAGAATCGGCCTCGACACCGTGATTATCGCAATCGGCAACGCCGCAAATCCACTCATCCGCCAGACCACGCCCGGCCTGGAGTTCAACAAGTGGGGAAACATTGTCGTCGATGAGAATTGCAAGACATTACTGGAAGGCGTTTACGCCGGCGGAGACATTGTCCTCGGCGCCGCAACCGTTATCCTTGCAATGGGCCAGGGCCGGATCGCCGCCGCCGCAATGAACGAATACCTCGCAAAAAAGAAAAAGTCCATTTAGTCTTCACCCGCAGGCTGGCCTGCGGGCTAACCGATTTTGTCGTGACGACGAACATATTCGATTTTCTGCTCGAGTTGTTCACCACTGAAACAGAACCTCTTGTCAAAACCGCGCGTCCATATCCTTTTTGTCAATCCCGTTTTTTTCAGGGCACCGGACGACACATTTTTATACCGGGACACGGCATTCTCTATTGACTCTTTCCCTTTGCCGGCCACAAGATGAACATGATTCGAGCAAACCGCAAGCGCAAGTATCTCCTGCCCGATTCGTTCTGCCTCTTTGAGCACAGCCTCTTCGACGACCCTTTTCTGCTTAGGTGTTAGACGAACAGGCCTGAACTTTTGCAGTTTTCTATTTGCCTCTTCGAGTCCTGCATCTGACGGCAGCACTTTTCCATCCCGCACGTATCCTCTTTCATCACCCTGCAACCACGTCCCGTATGTCGTCCACGTCACCATATACCCAATCATCTTCCCCATAAGACCAATGGTATCCGCGAATCTAACGATATGCAACACTGTTTAGCCCCGAAGCCTGCTTCGGGGTCTATACAACAAGCCCGCTTCGGGAAAGAAAGCCAAAAAAGCCAGGCGAAAGAGCTAAATATTCCCAGTCTATTTGACAATCTGCCTTTTCCTTGGTATCATTCCTGCTTCTGTAATTTTCAGAACGCAATACGCAATACGATATACGCAATACGAGAGAAATGGAAATTAAGCCGTTCAGAGCGTTCAGATTCGATGCCGCCGTAGTCGGCGACGTGGGCGACTGCATCACCCCTCCGTATGATGTAATCGACACCGCCCGGCAGCAGCAGCTCTATGAAAAGAGCGAGTATAATATCGTGCGAATAATCAAAGGCAAAACCCGTCCATCCGACAACGGCGACAATAATCAATACACCCGGGCCGCCGAGTATCTCAATAACTGGACGGAAAAAGGCGCCCTCAAGCAGGACCCTGCCGAGACCATTTACGCCTACATCCAGAACTTTCAATTGGGCGGGGCCGAATTTGAGCGCTCGAGCTTCATTGCCCTTGCGAAACTCGAAGAATTCGGCCAAATCGTCAGGCCCCACGAACAGGTCCTCAATGAACCGATAGTTGACAGGCTCAACCTCAACAGGGCGACCTCCGCCATATTCGGCCTGCCTTTTTGTCTCTACGAAGACCCGCAGGGGACAGCAGACAAAATCATTGGCGATTTACGAACGCCGATTATCGATTGCAAAACGGAGATTGGAAATCGAAAATCGAAGGTTGAAACTGTCAGGCACCGGCTCTTCGCGATAACCGCCAAGGAAGATATCGGCGCCATAGTTCAAATGATGAGCGACAAGAGCTGCATTATCGCCGACGGCCATCACCGCTATACAACGGGCCTGACTTACGCCAAAGAAAGCGGCAAGGCGGCGGCTCAATATCAAATGATGGCCCTTGCGAACACCCGCCAGGAAGGACTCGTTGTCCTGGCTACGCACCGCCTCGTCGGCAATCTCGAAACATTCAATATCGAAAAATTAATTACCGACCTCAGTGAAAATTTCGAGGTTACAAAGCTGCAGTTCGATTCGCCAGAGACCAAAACGCACGCAAGGCAGCAAGCCCTCGCACAAATGAAGGCCGAGTTCGACAACGACAGAAACGCATTCGGTCTCTACGGCCCGGACAACGCCTTCTATGTAGCAGTCCTGAAAGACAAACGCACGATGGATTCTCTCGTGCCGAATATGAGCTCGGCCTGGAGAAGTCTCGACGTTTCTATCCTGCATAAACTAATCCTCGAAGGGCTTCTCGGCATCGACGAGGATAAATTGGCCGAAGGCGGCTATCTTCAATACGTCAAAGACACCCCGAACGCCATTGATGAATCGACAGCACAGGTGGATGCGGGACAAAAACAGGCTGCCTTTTTTATGAACCCGGTAAAAATGCAGCAGCTTATAAAGGTTACGGACGCCGGCGAAAGGATGCCGCAAAAATCGACTTATTTCTATCCGAAAATATTCGCGGGTCTGACGATTAACAAATTATGACTCTTTTTGCGGGAGACCGTATATGGTAGATTGGAAGAACCCGCCGAGATTATTTATTCCCGGCCCGGTAAAGGTCAACGACGACGTTCTGCAGCAGCTCGCGCGTCCGACGCTGGGGCATCGCGGCAAAGAGTACACTCAACTGCACGGCCAAACGGTCGATATGCTCAAGAAAATCCTCTTCACGGAGCAGAACGTCTTTTTGTCCACCTCCTCAGCATCGGGGATATGGGAGGCCGCCATTCGCAATTGCGTTGGGCCCGACGAGGTCGTCCTGTCAACCTGCTGCGGCGCCTTCAGCGACAAATGGGCCTCCATCGTCGAAAGCTGCGGCAGAGGCGTCGATGAGCTGAAAGTCGATTGGGGCAAGCCCGTCCTGCCCGAGATGCTCGACGAAAAACTCGCTACCGGCAAATACGCCGCCATCACAATAGTTTACAACGAGACGAGCACCGGCTTGACAAATCCCGTCCACGAAATCAGCGCTATGATGAAAGAGAAGTACCCTGATGTGCTTGTTTTCGTCGATGCGGTCAGTGCCATGGTCGCCCTGCCTATGAAATTCGATGAGCTTGGCTGGGACGTCGTCTTCGCCTCGGTCCAGAAGGCCTTCGCTATTCCGCCCGGACTGGCGGTGGCCGTGGTCAGCAACCGCGCCCTCGAAAAAAGCAGAAACGTCCCCGCAAAAGGATATTATTTCAATTTCGAGCTCTGGGCGAAAGCCGCGGAAAAAAATCAAACCCTCGTAACGCCCAACATCCCGCACATTATGGCCCTGAACTACCAGTGTGAAAAACTGCTCGCAGAGGGCATGGAGAACGTCTGGCGGCGGCACAAAGAGATGGGCGATTTTGTAAGGGGCTGGGCGAAGGAGAAATTTGAACTCTTCTGCGACGAGCGATACGCCTCAAACACCCTGACGACAATAAAAAATACGCGAGGCATCAACGTGGCCGAAACGATTAACGCGATACAGCAAAAGCACAATACAATCTTCGGCAACGGCTACGGCAAGCTCAAGGAAGAGACCTTCCGAATCGCTCACATGGGCGATATCACGCTCGACGACCTCAAAGAGCTGCTCGCCTGGCTCGACGACGAAATCGGATAAAGGATAGGGCTCGCAATGCCGTGTCTAATTTGCCAAAGAATTCCTTTTGTGCCATACCTTCCGAGGGGTCATGCGAACAGCTCTTTTGAGGCAGCTCGCTCATTGAAAGCGGTTTTTTCTTTTTTAACGCATTTATGCTCTTGTTCTTAGCAATGGTAAACAGCCATGTTGAAAACCTGCTGCGGGCGGGGTCGAAAGACGCCGGCTTTTTGTAGGCTGTCAGGAACACATCCTGAGCGATGTCCTCGCAGGATTCTTTGTCGAAGGTTATGTTTCTTATCATCCTGACAACCGGCCTTTCATATCTTTCCAGCAAGAACCTGAAAGATTCGATATCGCCTTCCAGCACTTTGCCTATGACCTCTATTTCCTGCGTCATTAAATGCAATCCGAACCAAGGACTAATTGCTTCTACCTTTTCTATACAACCAACAAGGGGTAAAGTTCCACAAAATCCCGGTGTCACAATGCCCGGTCGGGAAAAGAATTGTCTTAAGACCTGGGCTGATAGCGATTGAACCGGCCGTTCGACCGTGGGCTTTTTCCGCCCCGGCTTGCTTTGAGCGGCATCCGTATAAGATGCACACGAGGCGACAGGAATCACCCACACCCAATACGTAACACGCTCTTCTATCGGCTATGTGCCAATCACGAGGCTACATGGTAGCTGAATTCGAGCACCTTAGGCTCAACCAGCTTTCGGTAATCAGCCATACTCATCCGTATCGCCTTGTCGTGTGTGCCGCCCTGGAACGTGATATGGTCGTCCCCCTCCAGGGCCTTGTCCATAATAGTGGGCAAATCATACAAGTTGCCAAAAGGCGGCTCGGCTCCCAGCTCACAGTCGTCAAATATCTTTCCGATGTCCTTTTCCTCGGCTAATTCGACTGATTCGGCGCCAATTTGACTCTTCAGCGCTTTCAGGTCAATTTTGTAACACGCCGAAAGAACGCACATAACGTACTCGCCGTCGGCTTTGATGACGACCGGCTTGGCCACATACTGTCCCGGCTCATGTTCGGCCGCCGCCATTTGTTGCGCCGTAAAGGCAGGCGGGTGTTCGGTAACTTCGTACTTTACCCCGGACTTGTCCAGTAATTCTATCACTCTCATCTTGCACCTCTGAAAAAATGTCGTCGGGTAATTATTCTCAGGCCATATTTTTCTAACTATTTTTCTTCCGCCAATCAAGTGAAAAAAACATAATTTCCACCGGCCATCTGCGCCTCACCATTGGCCGAGAACATCGCTCGAACAGGCCCCGGCGGGCAGGACCACAATGTTGTCGAACCACGCGGTTACATTATGCGTGCGAACGCCGAGTCTGCCCGACCGGATTGGGCTTTTGCTGTCGGTATAATCAATTCTCAGGCCGCGGTCGCCGTCAGCCGAAGGGTGCATCCGGTTAAACCATACCTTGATACGGTCCCCGATAGCCGCAATCCGAATCTGGTTCCACACGCCCGGCACCACCTTGCAGTCCAGCTCGGACAGTTCGAAACGCGCCAGCTCCCGCCAATTGTTGTTCATTTTTCCAAGGTAAAGTCTCTCGGTATCGAATCCAACATAATAGCCCTGCATCCGGTCTCTCCCCGCCGCCGCGTTATTTACGCGGAATATCAGCCCGGCGCTGCCTTTACTTTCCCTCAGCATGACAACGCCCTCGAGCACAACATCGCCCCAATCCGGGTCGCCAACGACCATCTTGACATCAGCCCCCAGAGCCAAGACGTTATCCAGGCCGGAGCCGCCGCTTTCGTAGGTAGCCCACTCGTATCCGTCCGTGCGATAAATTTGCTCCCGCCCGCCCTGAAAATCCTCAAAAAATAATGCCCGCTTTTGGCCGCCGGTATAACGGCTAATCGCCTCGGCCTCGGCCAGCGAAACCGGGGTGCAGTCCGGCCACATCAATCCGCACCAAGGCACCGTCGGCTCAGGGCTGTTGTCTTTGGTCCCCCAGTACCAGCGGCAGTTTGAATTGCCCGCCATCAGCTCCCAGCACAGATACACGCCCGGCACATGCTTATTCGCGGCCTTGCGCGATTCGAGCCAACTGATGACCTCAACGGGCTCGCCGTTGCTCGGCCTGGGGGCATACCAGCGGGCCCCGGCCTCGGTAAATACGGTCCCTTTCGCCGGATTTAACTGGGCCTGCCTGTCCCACTTGCTGAAGTCGCCCGAGTAATTGTGCGCATCAACAATATCCGTCCACGAATGGTCGTCCCAGCATGCAATAACCGGCTGAACAGGCCGCAATTCTTTGGCCCATTTATAACCGAGCTCCCGCAGTTGTGAGCTGAATGACCTATGGCCGTCCTGCGGCTTTAGTCTCGGCTCGTTAAAAATCTCCCACCAAAGCACACGCGCATCTCTGCGATGGGGACGTATCACGTCCTGAATGTAGGCTTTGAACTTCGGCATGTTCTCTTCGGTGCGCTCGACATCCTGAGGGCATGCAGCCCATCGTCCATTGTGGCGTCCCTTGACCGGCCGGGCCGATTCGATAGTTACTCCCTTGCGGTTCCAGCAGTCACAGAAAAAAACAAATCCGGGCTTAATGCCGTTCTTATTGCAAATCTCCAGAAATTTCTCGATGCGCGCGAGCATTTTGTCTTTCTCGGCGTCGAAAACTATATTGTGAAGATAAACCCGCAGCGTTGTCAGCCCAAAGTATTTCCGCGCCGCCGCAAGCTCTCTCTCGATAACTTTCGGCCTGAAATCGTGCCAAAGCTGCACCGTGTTCACGCAGTATGCCGGAGTGTAGTTACTGCCCACCCAGTCCGCCGTCCGGTACTGTTTGGTTTGCTCATCCGCCCGGACACCCGGCCCAATCGATAGATTCCAGGCTAAAGCTAAAACCGCCGAAATAAACAGCAGCCTTTGTTTTCCTTTGCAAATCATGCCGTCTGAACCTTTCTCCTGTGCCAAAAATAATAGCGTCTTCCATAACACCGTTAAGATAAACCCGGCACCCGGTATTGACAGAACACGAGATTTGTCTTATTGTACGTCCTCGTGAAGGAAAGGACAGAGGAAAAGGCTGTTTCTGAAAAAGGGTGGTTTATGAAGAATTGTCCTTATTGCGCCGAAGAGATTCAGGATGCGGCAGTGAAGTGCCGTTACTGCGGTGAATTTCTCGAAAAACCCGATAAGCCAAAGACAAAATGGTATTTCTCAACGTATTCGGTGGTGATTGGGCTTTTGTGCGTTGGGCCGTTGGCCCTGCCATTGGTATGGTTCAATCCGCGCTATAAAAAAACTACAAAACTCGTCCTAACGGTCATCGTCATCCTGCTTACTGCCGTACTCTGCTATGCTTCGGTGCGCCTGTTCCAGATATTGGCTGAACAGATAAAGACATTGACCCAGTCCTAATTGATGCAGCTGTGATAATCCGGCAATACCGGTCGTGTGGTGGGAGGGAGGCGCCACCTCTTGTATAAACGCAACAGAATTGCGCCGAGGAGCAAGGGTATTACTGTGGCTGGCTCCGGAATTGTTATCATAAGCTCCACTCTTTGAAGGCTGCCGATATCATCCTGCCACCAATCGTTAATCCGCAGGCGCCAGAGGCCGTAAGCTTCCTCCCCGTCAAACCCGGACAAGCCCTCAACCGGCCTATATGGCCCGACAAACGGTTCAGCCGCCTGCTCAATCGATACGTCGGCTTCATCATCGAAAAACATATCAATTGAACCGCCTACAGGCTTAAACCCACCACCTTCGTCCTCCACGAGGAATGCCAAATTGCCAGCGGGATTTAAGAGTACATTCGTCCCGTCAGGGCTTTGAAGGATAATCTCCAGGTCGAAAAAACTCTCGTGCGTTAGAGCGACGACGACATCAACATCCCGGATTAAAAAGGAGTCGGGGACCTCTATTACAGCGTCGGTCATCCGGCCCTTACCGAACTGGCTATTCGGGTCATCCGGCGAGGGAATGAGCAGGTCGAAGTTACTGCGATAAATATTGACCGAGCCGGCAAAAACAGCAGAACCAACACCAACCACGATGGCAACAACTACAAAAATCCATTTTCGAGCGCGAGCGTCCATTCTCATCCAACCCTCAATCCTTACGTACAAGACCCACAAGTCTAATTCATGTTTTCACAGGGCACAGAACTCCTCCTGTGGGCGCAGCATAATGTCCAGATTTTCCGAAAATCAGGTTTATGCAGTGGGGAATTATAACCTTATCGGACGCTTTTGTAAAGCAAAAAATAAAAAAATAAAGGACAGAGAGCCGCTGGAAATCGGACAAAAGGCTTCGGGCGTTCATTTTTTAGCAGAGCAGAATACACCAAATGGATGGAAAAGAGGCTGAAAACGCCACGGATTTGAAAGGCCGCGCCCCGAAGTTCGAGGCGCGGTGCGGTTAAATGTTATTTTACCTCGACGACCGAGTTAAATCCGCCGAATGGATTCAATTCGGCCATTTCATTATACGGATCCTGCTGCCACTGGCCGTCAACAACCAGCCGATAGCGATATTTGCCCTGAGGGAGCTTTATCTTCGTCTGCCAGACGCCGCCGCTGCCCACCTTGTGCATCTGCGTATGTAACGGCTGCCAATTATTAAAGTCGCCGGCAATCTGCACGCTCTCGGCTCGCGGGTAGAGCGTTACGAACACCACGGCATCATTCATCTGGTTGACGCCGTAATACTCGGACAGCTTGGTGTCGATACTTACAGGCTCCGGTTCTTCAGGATTCCGGGTTTTGATGTCCTGTACTGGGATTGGTTGTTCCGTTGGGATTGGCTGCTCTGTTTGTTGCGGGGCAGGAACGCCTTGTATAGGAGTTTTCGCCGCCTGCAGCAGCTCATCGGCGGTGGCGCTGATGGATTCGAGCTGGCCTGCCAGTGAGTTGACGATTTCATGGCGCTGCTGTTCGGCCTGTGAGCCTAAAATTTCTTCGGCCAGTGCCTGAAAATCCTTCCGGCCTTTGCTGGCGGAATCGTATTCGCTGATGGGCTGGCCGAAGCTGGAGGCCTCTTTGATTTTAGTATTGAAATTAACGATTGTATCGTACATTATGTCGGAGAAGTGGTCTCGCAATTCCGCCAGAATCTCCCGTGCCATCTTTGTCCTTATATCATACATACTCGCCAGGACCCTGACATCGACTTGCTGCGTGCATCGTTTGCAAAGTATGCTCAAGGTTTCGAGCTGCTTGCTGAGCCCGTGGAGGGCAAAGTAGCCGGTCTCGACGGGGACGATAACATCGGTGGCCGCTCTTAAAGCATTGAAGGTCAGCAGCCCCACGGCGGGAGGGCAATCGACTATTGCGTAGTCATATTCGCTCTTTACTTCGTCCAGGACATTTTTCAAGCAACTCTCACGTTCGGCAAGTCCGGCCATCTGCTGCTCGAACGCAGAAAGGTCTATGCTTGCAGGCGCCAGCTCCAGCTTGTCGCTGATCTGCCAAAGCATTTCCGCCAGCCTAATCGGCTCGTTTCTGCTTCTGCTTATCAGTACATCGTAGATGCTCTGCTCAATCTGCTCTTCGGGCACGGCAAGGCCAACCGCACAATGGGACTGCGGATCCATATCGACGAGCAGTATCTTCTGGCCCAAGCCGGCAAGGGCGCTGGCCAGGTTTATCGATACAGTCGTCTTGCCACAACCACCTTTTTGATTGACAATCGCTACGGTTCTCATAGTTTAACTCCAGCCTCTAAAACGACAGCTTGAAAAACCCCTTTTCGCTGTAGCAAAACGCCTTTTCAGCGTTGTTAAAGGGTAAGTACCCTTCCTACTATTCGGCAAAGAAAGTCGAAAAACTTTATCTTTTTATGGGACCAGCCGATAAAAAAGGCAAACAACATAATGCCGGACCCCGGTGTCGCAGTCCGAAACGTCGGTTGCGGCAAAAATCTATGCCAAAGAGCCGCTTTCTGCCGGGGGCGGATTGCCGGGACGGAAGAGAAGCTTTGCTGCGATGAATTCGTTTTTTTACAACCTGGACTATTCAGGCAAACTGTTATATTATGCAGAGTACCGGAGGCAGAACGTGGTGCATAACGAGTTACGTGCCGGGCATAATCGACCGGTTTATTTGACAGTTAGGAGCAAGAGTTATGAAAGAGAACAATTTAGGACGTCGTAGTTTTCTGAAGTACACGGCAGCGGTCACAGCCGGGACGGCCCTGTTGGGCCGGCCCATGCCGGCCAAGGCGGGGCAAAAGGGCGCTGGACTGCGAAAATCGCTTCAATTAGGGATGCTGCCAAAGCAGCTTTCCGACGCAGACAAATTCAAGCTGGCGCGCAAGTGCGGCTACGAGGGTATCGAGGGTAATCCGATGTCGGACCTTGATGCAGCAAAGCAGCGCGGCAAACTGGCAAGCGAGGCGGGAGTACCGATTCATTCAATCGTTTACGGGGGATGGGGGGCGCCGTTTTCCGACCCGAGGCCCGAGGTCATTAAGAGGGGTCTGGCGGGAATGGAAACCGCCCTTCGCAGCGCCAAAGCACTGGGGGCGGGAGTGGTGCTGCTGGTGCCTGCGATAGTCACGGAAAAGGTGGGGTACGGGGACGCTTACAAGCGGTCGCAGGAGCATATCCGCAAGCTGCTGCCGCTGGCGAAGGAGCTGAACGTGATAATCGCGGTCGAGAACGTTTGGAATAAGTTTTTGCTGAGTCCGCTGGAATTCGCGCGGTACGTGGACGAATTCGACAGCCCGTGGCTCAAGGCCTACTTCGACGTGGGCAATGTGATTATTTACGGGTACGCACAGGACTGGCTCCGCACGCTCGGCAAACGCATCGTCAAAATCCATCTGAAGGACTTCAAGCGCAAAGGCTATGAGTGGAAGACCCTGCTCGAGGGCGATGTAAATTGGCTCGAGGTTCGCCGTGCGCTGAACGAAATCGGCTACAATGACTTCCTTACTACCGAATTAGGAGGCGGCGACGAGGCTTATCTGACCGACCTTTCCGAGCGCATCGATAAAATCATCGCGATGAAGTAGTAGTATTTCTCTTGAAGAGCCATGGGGTAAATGAGATGACTGATAACAAAAAAACTCTGAAATTAGATGCTTTGCGTGCTGAGGTCCGCGAACGAGTAAAGGCCTTTGCGGAGAAGCTCAAAGAAGAGCTGGGCGAGAATCTGGAGAGTATTACGGTAGTCGGCAGCAGCCTGACGGAGGATTTCAAGGCCGGCAGCGATATCAATACCGTCGTCGTCCTCGGCAGGCAAAGGCTGGATTCGCTCAGGCCTATCGCTTCTCTGACCAGGCCAATGAGCAGAAAGAGGATTTCGCCGCCGGTGCTTATGACGAAATCTTACATCGAACGGTCACGCGACGTATTCGGCGTCGAGCTGCTGGACTTTCAGCTAAACCACGAGACGATATTGGGCGAGGACCCTTTTGCCGCACTGAGCTTTGATAAAAAAGACGTCCGCCTTCAATGCGAGCGTGAGTTAAAGGCCACGCTCATCAGATTAAGGCAGGGGTATATTGCCGCATCGGCCAACAAGAAAATCGTACGCGACATTCTTATCTCTACGGCAAAGGGGCTGGTGCCGCTGCTGCGTGCGATGCTTTGGCTCAAAGATATCGAGCGGCCCAAGACAGCCGAGGCGACCTTCAGTAAAGCAGCGGATGAATTTTCAGTCGATACGGATTCTCTGAGGACCGCAGGAAAGTGGCGGCACGAGAAGGCCAGCCTGAGTGAAACCGAAACGGCAAGTGCGTTCGAATCGGTCTATGCAGCCGTTGACCGGCTGGCCGAGATTGTTGACGAGCTTGAGGTCTGATTATGCGACTACTCCCGGTCATTTTGATGGGGGCTCTATCGGTAATATTGGGCGTGTCCCGGCCTGCCTTCGCGCAGTCCGACCTGCCGATGCCCCGTCACTACGTCGAGGATTACGCCAACGTGATAAACGGCTCCGATGAAAAGTCGCTCAACGGCATACTTCAGGAGCTGGAGCAAAAGACCGGCGTGCAATATATCATTCTGACCGTCCAAACAACCGGTGGACTCGCGATTGAGCAGTTTTCAATCGAACTAGCTGAGAAATGGAAGCTGGGCCAGAAAGGCAAAGACAATGGAATGCTCTTCACTCTGGCGGTGAAAGAGAAAAGGTACCGTTTCGAGACCGGGTACGGATTAGAGGGATTCGTGACAGACCAGTACTGCGGCCGAGTGGGCAGAGAGGTTTTGGTCCCGTTCCTCAAAAAATCAGATTTCAGCCGGGGAATCCACCAGGCCAATTTGACCGTTGTTCAAAAAATAGCCAGCCATTTGGGTGTCAGCCTGACCGGCATGCCAAAATTAAAACCCGTACCTACCGCGAGATACGGAAGAAGAGGACTTCCGTGCTGCGGCGGCGCTATAATTCCGTTGATATTTCTCCTTTTGATACTAAGCGGCAGGGGCCGAGGAGGGGGGTGGCTGTTTTTCCTGCCGTTTATGTTCGGAGGATTCGGTGGGCACGGCGGCTACGGCAGGAGCGGCTCATTCGGAGGAGGCAGCTTCGGCGGCGGGTTCGGGGGATTCGGCGGTGGTATGGGCGGCGGATTCGGAGGCGGTGGTGCAAGCGGAGGCTGGTAAAGCAAAAACAAATTATGGAGGCGTAATAAAATGAGAAACAACGCAAAGGGATGGGTCGTATTAGTCGGGATATTGGTAGTTCTGGCGTTAGTAGGTCTTGGGGTATTCCTGTGGTATATCGGCGGCTACAACAAGGCCGTCAACCTCGAACAAGCTGCGGAAAAGGGCTGGGCGGACATCGACGCCGCCCTGCAGCGTCGGCTCGAGCTGATACCGAACCTTGTGAACACGGTCAAGGGGTACGCGACACACGAAAAAGACCTGTTCGAGAACATCGCAAAATCCAGGGAGAAGTATTTCCAGGCCGGCTCGAGGGCAGAGAAGATATCGGCATCGAACGAGCTCGGAGGATTTCTCTCACGGCTCCTGATGCTTCAGGAGAACTATCCCCAGCTCAAGGCCAGTGATAATTTTCGAGACCTTCAGGTCGCCCTGGAAGGGACAGAAAACCGGATAGCGGTCGCCCGGACGAGGTATAACGAGGCGGCCAAGCAGTTGAATTCGTACCATCGGCAGTACTTCGGCTCATTCTTCTGCAAAAAGGCGGGCGTGGAGCCGGTGGAGTATTTCGAGGCCAGCGAGCAGGCAAAGACGGAAGTGCCGAAAGTGGAATTTTAGACAGAACTAACGGGTATCTGAACAATGAAAGATGAAAAGGGCAAAAGCCCCAGCCAAAGCTCGGTAGAAACAAGATATTTACTTATGCCCCATCAGGCCAATCCTCACGGCACGGCGTTCGGAGGCGTGATTATGGCGTGGATTGATATGGTGGCGGCAATGGCGGCACAGAGACACTGCGGCAGGGAAGTCGTTACCGCCGGTATCGACTCGCTCGCCTTCAAGGAGCCCATCCGAATCGGCGACCACGTCGCCCTCAAGGCCAGCGTAAATTACGTCAGCCGATCGTCAATGGAAGTCGGCGTCCGGGTCATCAGGGAAGAGCCATACAGCGGCCGCAAGGCCATAGCCACGACTGCGCATTTGACGTTTGTGGCGCTGGACGAGAATAAGAAGCCGACACCGGTCCCCGCGATACTGGCCGAAACAGAGCAGGAAAAGAGACGCTACGAAAACGCCAAGCTTCGAGTCCAGGCCAGAAAAGAGCTGCTAAAGAAAATAAACTGACGTGCGGAGCGAAACGATTCGGCTCTGAGGCAAAACTCGACGGCGTTTGTTCGCAACAGTGAACCTGTTTGGCCACGCCGGACAGACGAGAGCACCTTAGTCTGTCCTGCCGGGCAAATTCACCGATAATGTAACAGCTTATCCACAAAAAATCGCGGTGACTTGCCGCTTGTAACTACTTACAACACAAAGCCTTATATAAGCCAACCGATTGAAACCCAACAATTTCACAGCCACGATAAACACCAAGCCCTGAGAGCGTGATGCCCTCATCCGTACTTTTCTTTCAATATTTCTTGTTTCTGGTAACACTGCTCTGTGAAAACCGCGATTTCCGAATCGAGATTTGCGCTGGGCGAATCGCCGAAAAAGGCGTGTATGATTGGGAATACCAGGTCCGGTTTTTTCTTTCTCAGCTCCTTGGCCATCGCCTCTATTTTTGCCGTTGCGACTCCTTCCTGCATGCAGGTGAAAGGGCCCACGTGGAATATTCCCGATATATAGGCGCCGTTTTCGGGCCTGGTCAAATCGTGCATAAAATGATAAGCTATTCCGGTGCTCAGCGGTGATTCGCCTTCGATGTTGCCGTGACCTTCGTGCTGCTTTTCCAGAGTTTCGATTATTTCTATCGGCTTCGGAAGGGCGTGTCTGCCGGAGAGCACTTCGTGAAACGGCTCGGCTATTTTCCGCTCAACGGTTGACATATATTTCCCCTTGATGAAAGACTTGGCGTATTTTCTCAGCACCTTCATCAACCGGCTCAAGTTGAATTCTCTAAGCCTTAATCCTATGTCCCTTTTCGAGTTTCTCTGGTTCATCTGGTTGACATAGTCCAGCCAATCAGTTACCGGGTCCCTCACCAATTCCAGATTCTTATCTTCCAGCCGCTCAATTACAAAATTAGTATAAGGGTCGTGCTGCCTCATATAAATCTCGCCTATGTAAAGAACAAGAGGGAATCTCTCGTGATTTTGCGGGTTGGCGGCTTTGAACAGGGAGACCGTTTTTCTTCCCCATTCAAGGATGTCGTCCATTTTGGCGCCCTTTTCCACAACTTTTTCCAGCCTGCCCATTCTCTGCTTTTTTAATTCATCCACCTTGCTCTTATCTTCAGCGTACGGACGAAATCTCAAGGTAATATCCTCGAGCAAGTCTGACGCCTTCATTCCCTTGAACAGTATTTTCTGCATTTTCATTCCCGGAGATGAGCCGGAATCGTCTGAAAAAGGTATGTCGAAATAATCCGTTTCCGAAGATGGGCCCACGACCGGAACTTTTTCCAGCCCTTCGCGGTTCATAAAATCTCTAAGCACCTCCACATACTTTCCGAACCTGCATGGGCCGCTCGTTGTCGGGAGCATAACAAGATAGTTATCTTCAACATACTGCCTGCCTTTCGCCTCGATCTGGCTTTCGAGGAACGCAAGTGCATCGCCGACAACTCCCTTAAGGGGATGGCAAACCTCCGTGTAGATGTACTTCCTTGCTATCTCGTAGCCTCTCTGCGTGTTGGTCGGCAAGACCTGGCTCTTTACGCCGAAGTGCCTTATTCCCGCGGCCCCGACGAAGCTGCTGTTGCCCATATACGGGATGAGCCATATTCTCTTTTCGTTGCCGTCGTTCGAATATTTTTTTATTCTTTCGATTCTCACGTCTCTGCGCCTGCTCTGGCTTACGACCCTCTCGTGGGCCTCGGTCCTCGTTACAAAGGGGGCGTTATTGGTTTGCGCATCCGTCAACAAAACAAGGACGGGCTTGCCCGCCGCCTGCTGGATTTTTTCTTCCTGGTAAATTTTCAGGCTGTCCGGGCCGCAGGCGAAGTTCATCATTCTTATAGCAAACAAATTAGGATGCTGCGCCACAAACAAATTGGCCTGAAGAATCTTCACGCTCTGCACCCAAAACTCGTTCTCCACGACATCACCAAGGTCTATATCAGCGAATTTATGCTCCAAAAAGAGCTGCGGTATGTAATCCAATCCCCTTATCTGAGAGAACATAGCTCCCGAGTTCGAGCTTGCCTCGGGGTCGAGCAGGACGTAATCCCTTCCAATGCCGACGTAGGCCTTTATGTCTTCTTTCTCGATTTTGTCCAGGAATTTATCGCCCTCTCTATAAAGCTCATCTTTGAATTCGCTCTCGGCCTTCTCTGCGCACCGAATTGCATTTGTTATCTGTCTATTCGTGAGCCCGAATCCCAATCGACGAAACTCCTTTTTTAATTCACGAACAAGAAGCGGCACATCTCCGAAGTGCAGGATTGGATTTATCTGCTTGCTCTTATCGAGGGATAGGACATCGTTGAGGATATAGCCTTCGGACTCCGTGTAGATACAGTATTTCAGGTCCGGGGGGTCGTCTTTTCTCTGCTCGATAAAACTCGGATTAAACAAGTACTCTATATTCGGCTCGGCGTTCAATACCGAGGCGTGTCCGGTTGCGAGCTTCCTCGCTATACAAAACTCCGTTCTCGAATTATCGACTCCGATTTTCGCGATTTCCTTATCACTTCTCGGCGATATCACAGGATAAAAGCCGAGCCTTCTCAAAAGGGCGGCGCTCCAGATTCCTTTCTCGCCAAGCGTTGCGGTGCTCCTTTTAACGCCGACGGTTTTTACCGATTTTCTGTCTATCTTCGTAGAGGATATTTCTTTCAGCAAGGCCCCCTGAAGCTTAAAGTGCCTTTCGAATATTTTATGGTATTTCTCAACATAATTGGTTTTCGGTTTTTTGACCGACTCCGAATTTCCCCTGGGACAGAAGCCCCCTGTGATTATTTTATCATCCTCGATGGAAAACACTTCGAGCTGGCAATCTCTGACGCCGCAGGTCTTTTCCTTGAACAGCTCCCGGCAGGAAATCTTCTGCTTTTCAAAAGGCATATCTACCAGGCCCCACCCTCTGAACGCGGATTCATGCTTTTTGCCCTTCTCGTCCAGGCGTTTTATGTTTTCAATAATGTCCAGGGCCTGGCCCCATGCGCCGAACATCTCCCTGTGAGGATAGGCTTCTATTTGTTTTTCCGTTACCTGGGCAAGTGCGGCGAGAAAGGCTTTTCCCAGAGGCGGGCCGCCCTGGGCTGAGCATTTTTCTCCGACATGCTGAGCGCCGCCAACAAACTTAAAGTAATAACTCGCGGCCGTCCCTCGAATTATCGCGGCGGCGATTTCATCTTTGCTGAAGCCCTCGGCGATGAGCCTGTTCTCATCCATCTCCATAAAAACGCCGCAGGTCGAATCGATTATCGGGACCCTGTCCGCCCGAAGCGCGGCGGCCTGCAGGGTATTCTCCACGTTCAGATTTATCACGTCGGCCATATTATCGAGGGTCTGTCCCGAGCCGGCCTGGCAGCTATAGTTCATTTTCGCCTCTTTGACCGTTCCGTCTTTGGCGAAACTGGTGAACTTCATGTCCTGGCCGCCCACCTCGAAAATGGTGTCAACCTCCGGATTGCAATACTTAACGCCAAGAGCGTGGCAGGTAATTTCATCGGTTATTTTGTCCGTGATTTCAATCGATTGTTGTGCCAACCGCTCGGCCTTCTTCTTGCCGACTAAAATCTTCTCGTACAGCTTCCTCGCAGAACCGGTAGCACCAACGCCCCTGACAATAACCCTGTCTTTGTGCCGGCTCAGGTACTTTAAGACGTTTTTTAGAGACTGCTCCGGATTCCCGTGGGTTTTAATATAAAGTTTATCGAGGAGCCTGCCTGTTTTTAACTCAACCAAAGCCCCTTTTGTCGTAGTGCTTCCTCCGTCTATCCCGAGCACTACTTCCGTTTTCTCCTGTATTTCTTCTTCCAGGGATTGGCTTTTTTCATTTACATTTTCGAGGCACTGTGAAAGAGCTGGGCCGTACTGCCTTTTCTCCCGGCTGTACCGGGCGACCTTGTCGAGCTGTTCGGCATCGAAGACAACGCTGTTGTTCTCCTCTATACCCTTCGCCGCTGCGCCCACGGCCGCTATGTTGTGGTAATGCTCGGGCCTGGTTATGGAAATTCCGAGAAATTCCTCCAGATTTTTCCTTATAAGAGCATTGGCCATAACACCACCGGTTGCGACAGCACCATCGCCGGTGTTGTTGATCTGCCTTGCGCCGAGGACGTCAATCTTGAAATTTCTTGCGACCGTCTTAAAAAGCCCGGCTAAATTATCTTCCCTTGTCGCGCCCTCGTTTTGCTTGTGTATCAAATCGGATTGAATAACAACGCCGCATCTGGCGAGGAACTCGCTCGGCTCTTTTGATTTCTCCGCTTCTTCCTCGGCCCTGCGGTACATTTCTTCAAGTCTTCCCTGTAGTTTTTTGCGGTTATTAACTCTGATTTTTTCTTTTTCGGCCTCGTTTTTTGCCTTTGCGGTGTCTTTTAGTTTTGGATTGGGGACCTGGCCCTCAAACAATCTTCTGCACTGCTTTTCTATCAGCGTTCCGGAGCCGCCTCCGCACTTGGTGCCCGTTTTCCATTCCTGGATAATCTTCCTGCCGTTGACTTCTTTTAGATTGAAGAAGTACGAGTCTTTTGCCCCTATGTGGAATATGTACTTTGCCGCCGGCTGTGTTGCCTCCACCCCTTTGGGAATAGCCACGCTGTCAAAAACGTAAGTTACGCCCTTCAGAACCCTGGGGAAAGATTCGGCGCCGCTTCCTGTAAAGGCGGTATTCCTTATGTTGGCCTTGCCGAGCTTTTTCGTGATGTCCCGCCATGCTTCTTTTACTGCTCCGATGGGATTAGCAAAGTGCATTATCGGCGCAGGTGAAAATACGACTTTTCTATCCCCATCAAGAACCGCATAATGGATGAAACTACTCCCGACATCAAAACCAACAAACAAGTCTATTTTATCAATCTTTGCTTTTTTCATCGCAGCCTATCAAATTCCTCATAATTAGAATCGACCATTCTAAACGAGACACAATCCTTCCGGCCCAGCCGGCCTTACTTCGCTATTCTGCTCCAGGGCTGGTTCGTTGCCCTGTTCAATATCTCCCTCAGAACACCCTGTGTCGAGTTTGCCATGCAGTCTTGTTGTATAAAAGCCTTTGGCTAAATAAGCCAGAAGGAATACAACGCTCGGCAAGACCGGCCAATGGCCGGCCATGCTAAAGAGCGTTCTGCCTGAATACAAAGGAACATCAGCAATGATAATTCCGGGGCCCTTCTCTAAATGATCCATTTTATCAATAACCTCGCCCGTCGGCGAAATAATTGCGCTTATCCCATTAATTCCAGCGCGGACAACCGCATAGCGCGACTCGATAGCGCGGTGAATACTACTTTGTAAGTGGGCGCTTTTCACAGTTGACCAATCCAGCGTCGGAACCGCCACCAAAGAAACGCCCTTGTTCCCATAGCGGCGCGATATGTCCGTAAAATTGTCATCCTGGCAAATCATAGCGCCAATTTGCACTCCATCAACATCAATGATTGCCAGCTCGCCGTTGCCCTTGCGGAAGTCTTCAAATGGAGTAAGGTGCGTCTTAGTATATTCGCTCATCACCCGACCGTCGGGACCCATGAACAAAAGGCGGTTTTCCTGTCGCGCGCCGCTGAAAAATCCGATAGCAAGAAAAACATTATGGTGACTCGCAACATCCCGAAACCGCTCGAGCCATTTTTCACGAGTTCCGGCCCCGCAATAGAAGCCCAGTTCCGGCGAAACAATAAGCCGTGCCCCCTGCCCAGCCGCTTTTGCTATTGGTCCTGCATATAAAGAATCGAAACCCGCCGGAGAAGAAGTGTCGGCACTATCCCCAGGGCCGCCATCTGTCCAACCTATCGCCGCAACCTTAAGCTCACCCGCCGACTTGGGGTATCGAACAATCACATTGGCCCCTCCGAAAACCAAAACAATGAAAACAATCGCAATAAGCGAGCGATATCGCCGTTTCGGGCAACCAGTGATGTTTATGAACAGTCCCTGTAATGTGCCCAACAGAAACGCAATACCGGTAAGGCCGGTCACACAAACGAATGAAATCAAGCTCGGATATCGGGACCACGGGCGAACAATCGACTGCGCCATGCTCCATATAGGAACCGCAGTAATATTCACCCAGTCAAGCACAACCAGCGAGGCCCCCACCGCCAGCGCGCCTGCCACTGTTGAGCCTGCAAGAATCCTGTGGCAACAGCAGGCAAAAACAGTCATTAAAATAGTTAGCTCCAACAACAGGGCCACCGTAATCCAGGCAGGCATCCGAAGCAAGATAGCTTGGGGCATCACATATAAAATCCCCATATAAGCACCGGCTATAAGTATCTGTCGGCGGGTGGTCGCCCGGCGAGAACCTAGGTAGAAAATCGGAAGCAGGGCTACTAATTGTAACGGTGCCGCAAGCGGCCAAAAATATGGAATAGCCAGCAATAATCCGCTGGCAGCGCCGGTCAACCTACATGTCCATTGCTCTGTGCTCATTTATAGTCTTTGCTTTGCCTCAAGAGAATCTTCCTTTCCTACGTTTTCGGAGCCTTCTTTTTCCCATTTGAATCACCGATGTTTGACCTTATTTTTTCTAGCATTGCTATCAGTTTTTTCTGTTCAGGCTCTTTTAGGGCGGCCATTATTCCTTCTACCTCCCTGGCGTACATCGGCTCGACCCTCTCAAGCAGCTTTTTGCCCCGGGTGGTCAGCTTTATTATATTCGTCCTTCTATCAGACGGCGCAGGCGTCCGGGCGACAAGGCCCGCTGTCTCCATCCGATCCACGAGCGAGGTTATATTCGCACGGTTGACAAGCATCATGTTGCTTAGCTGTACCTGACTTAACCCCTTCTTATTACCGCTCTGGTGTTTCAGGAGCATCATAAGGTTAAACTGGACGTCTGTAAGAGTGAAAGGGCGGAAGAATTCGCCGGCCTTTTTTCTTAAACGTGAAGCTGTATAGCACATGCTCAACAGAGCCTTGTGGCCCAGCAAGGCCACCGGTTTTTGCAGGCCTAATTCATCTTCAAGCGTCATCCTGGTCTCCTTGTTTCATTTTTATATTGTTCGTATGTATATTGTTGCCTGCTTAACTAAGCTGTCAAGTTTATTTTTTTAAAGAGCCAAGGAAATTTAACCTCCAGAGCCTGCGGATTTCCAATATCAAAGGCGGCTATTGTTCCTGATACGTAGTCACACGCGCCAGAAAATCTTGTGATATATGTGTTAAGTTACATAGAAGTTAACAGGCAAAATTCAGCGGGCCAACTGGTTGTTACTTTCCCCGGATAATTTCACCGCCAACCTCACAGCTTGCGCACAGAAAACTTCTAACATCCCTATTCTCTAACCCACTACCAGAAAAGGGCTTAGCTCGCTGCTTTGCTCAGGATATCACAAAATAACAAGCTATACTACTACCAATACTAATATTTCTTTACTATATTCTATATTATTACAACCACCACACCATGCCCCTTTCTGTGCTGTAATTTAGTGCACCGCATTTTACTAAAGCTGCTTGCTAATTGGCTATGATTGTAGTATTTTGACACGCCATGGGTATTAAGCAAGCAAAATTCAGAAAGGGGCCAAGAGACGTTTTGTCTATTTACCGGCTGTATAACCTTTTAGCTCCTCGCGCTTATACTGTTATTATGTTCAGCGCTATCTTTTGTACTCTGGTGGTTAAATTCTTCCACTCTCTTCGTTGCAGTCTTGCGAACCAACACTTTGACTGGGTTCTTTCTGATATATCTGTATTGTTAGGGATTGAGGTAATCTTGGCGACTATTTGTTTTTGCCGGCCTCGCCGGTGGATTGTCCGGGCGGTTACTGTTTTCGCAGCTCTTGTGTGTACGTGGTCGGTTATAAACGCAGGCTGGCTGATAAGAACCGGGACACAAGTCTTACCAACTGTCCTTTTACCTTTACTTCGCGACCCTATTAACTCACTGGGCATAATTGGTTCTAATCTTGCGGCGGCGCCGAAGTCCACCGTGGCACTGCTGGCGCCAAGTGCCGTAGCGCTTACGTTTTTCTTTTGTGTTTTAGTAAGGCCAGTGCTGCCAAATTACAACCACCAGCGCTTTGCCAAGAAAATACTTATTACTCTTACTGTTATCTTCCTGGCCGTTATAATTCGCGGCGTGACAGAACATCGCGGCTCGCCGCACATCGCTTCAACGGGGATGCGGTATAATGCCCAGTATAAAGCGGTTGTAAGTCTTTTTCGCCGCCGATTCGAGGAGTCGAAGCGGCAGGTCCCCTACTTTGATCAGGTGCGGCTCGCATTGAAGCCGCGACCGACAAGACAAAACGTGCTGGTAGTTGTGCTCGAGGGCGTACAGTACAGGTACACTTCGCTGGCTGGGACCGGCCTGGATAGCACGGTTGGCCTTGAAAGACCAGAGGCGAATGACCTGACGCCGTTTCTGGCGGAGCTGGCCGGGCAGGGAGTTGAATTCACAAACGCCCGTTCTTCGGTGACCCATACCACGAAAGCATTGTTTGCGCTTTTGACGGGACAATTTCCTTCGGCATCCGAGGACCTTGCTGAAGCGGTTCCGGCAGTCAAACCTTATGCGAGTCTTGCAACGGCCCTTCGAGAAGAACTGGGTTATCGCACGGCGTTTTTTCAATCAGCGAAAGGGAATTTTGAGTCGCGGCCCGGGCTGGTCCACAATTTGGGCTTTGATGAGTTCTGGTCGAGAGACGATTTGCCCGACCCAAACGGCTTTTTGGGTTATCTGGCCTGTGATGAGTTCAGGATGCTAAAATACATCATCGAGTGGATACAACGGGACGACAAACCATTTTTTTTGACGGCCCTTTGCTCGGTTACTCACGACCCGTACGAGGTTCCAGAGTGGTATGGCGAGCCTGCCGACGAGCCGATTGACCGCTATAAGCAGTCCATTGCTTACACTGATGGATTCTTAAAAGCGCTGGACGGGGAGCTTGACAGATTGGGCCTTGTGGACAAGACTGTTTTTTGCGTCGTGGGTGATCACGGCGAGGCGTTCGGCGAGCATGGGCTCCTCGGACACGAAAGGATAGTGTTCGAGGAGGTGCTGCGTATCCCTTTTTGTTTGCGAGCCGGGTCCTCAGTTCAGCCTGGCGCCAAAGTTGCTGAAGCTGTCAGTTCTGTCGATTTGACGCCGACGCTTCTGGGACTGCTGGGCTTCGAGATAAAAGACGGCGATTTTGACGGCCATGATATATTGGCGCAACCTCCGCGGGCCCGCAAGGTCTATTTCTCGGGCTGGATGCATGAGGGGCCTGCAGGCTTTGTTGAGGGCAATCACAAGCTCTTTTACAACCCCACGACAAAAATAGCGTACGCTTATGACTTGGACGCCGACCCATTTGAGGTGGTCCGGCTTGAACTACCCGAAGAGCAGGCAGAGGCAATTGCCGAAGAGATCACTGCATGGCGCAAGAACAGTGTTTTTCGGCTTGACCGGCAGTGCCCCGGCGAGGAGATGCTGTACGGCCGGTGGTTTTGCCGGTGGACCAACCGTGTCTTCCTGAGGGCGGAATACCGGCCTTTAGGGAAGAATTGAACGTCTGGCGAGTAGTTTTTCTATGACTCGACATACCAAGCGTTGCGTTCCAGCCGTCCAACTATTCCTTAATGTTCATAGTTCACAACCACGTTGTTTTTCGTAAACATTATGTGATTTTCTAAGCTGTTTCGCACTTTGCGCCAAAATATTGTGTGAATACAGAGTAATTGGGCGCTTGTGGTGTTGCAAGAAAGCAACACAGCGTCAAAATAGTGAACATATTATTTCTTATAGGACCGCTTAAAACACAGATGTAACTGTTTTTGTAGTAATTGCTTAGGTGATATCTGGTGTTGGTCTTTGGATTTATTGTTCGTTGTTGGCACATTTTTTGCGTAAAAGTAAGTTTTGTTCTTTAATACTCGAAATATTAGGCGGACGGCTTAAACATAACTAATATGGAGGAGGGTATGTCCGCCCGGTTTTTTGAAGGAACCAAAATCAGCGTTGCTGGTTTTGATAATAATATACGCACGGGGTCGTTCCGGAGGAGGGGCGACTCCGTTTTCCTTTGCGCCGGGGGGAGGCCGGTGCATGCAAGTAGTGTTTGGGATTCCCTGCTTTCGCGAGGACGACAGACTTTCGTAGGGATGGCGGGTTTTAGTGTAAAGCGACAAGCTTTTGCGGGGGATGACGCAGTGAATCGGCCGGATTGGGAATTTTGGCTACTCAACGGCCGTCTTGTCTTGTATAATAAACACAGCTATGGAACGTGCAGTTTACAGGATTATAGATGCGAATTTCAACCGTGCCCGGGAGGCGGTTCGGATGGTAGAGGAATATTGCAGATTCGCATTGAATTCGGCTGCATTGACCGAGCGGGCCAGGCAGCTTCGGCACGAGCTATGTACGGCTATTGACAGGCTTGATACCGGCCGGCTTATCTCAAGCAGGGACGTACCTGGCGACGTTGGCGTCGGAAAGACTGTCAGTGAGCAACTTACGCGGGGCGAACTGCGGGATTGCTTTATTGCCGGATGCAAACGGCTGACAGAGGCGCTTCGGGCGCTGGCAGAGATGGCGCAGATGCTGGACAAACCCGTGGCCGAGGCAATCGAGAAGCTGCGATTCGATGCTTATACGCTCGAAAAGGACATTGTTGTCTTCAGTGAGCCGGCCGAGAAATTCAGGCGGGTCGTGCTGTACGTGATAATCAGCAGCAATTTACCGGCAGAGGTTATTTCGTTGGCTTACAAGTGCGCAGCCGGCGACGCTGATTGTATTCAACTGCGGGCGAAAGATATTGCAGATGATACGTTATTCGCTCTTGCCGGCGAATTTGTGAGGCTCTGCAGGGATTGTGGGGTCTTGAGCATAATCAACGACCGGGTCGATATCGCGGTCGGGGCCGGAGCGGACGGTGTGCATCTTGGTCAAAATGATTTATCTATCGAGTGCGCCCGCGGGCTTCAGTTGGTTCCGTTGATTGTGGGCAGGAGCACGCATTCGCTCGAACAGTTGCGTGCCGCCTGCGAGCAGCGCCCTACATACGTTAGTTTAGGGCCGGTTTTTGCTACCGAGACAAAGCCCACTATCCAGCCCGTCGGGCTGGGGTATGTCCGGGAGGCGACGAAAGAGCTTGCCGGTACCGGTATCGGCCATGTTGCCATTGGCGGGATAACGGCGGACAATATCGAAGAGGTTTTGGGGGCCGGTGCTAAAGCGGTAGCGGTGTGTTCTGCGGCGACCGGGGTCGGTGACCCGGCAGCGGCCTGTCGAGCGCTGAGAGAAAAAATTGGTTTTTCGATGAATGAATAGTGTTCTGTCAAGTATAATTTGAGGAATGACAATCCATCAGTTGGGCCTTGACAGAACAATAGCCTTTTGGCGCTTCAATGGTGAATGCTGACAGGCACTATCACAATAAGTTATGCAATTTTGCAGGAGCCATTACTTTCGTAACATGAGGAGAACTATGACTGGAACACACAGAAACACTTACTTCGGGCTGCTATTATTCGTATTTGCCGGCGTTGTGTTGGCTGCGAATGGGAGTGCAGGGATGGAAGTCGAGGTCTTGCGTGGCCGCGGTGGGCGGCAGGACGGCGAGGTTTCGCGAAGAATTATGACGTTCTATTATCCGTGGTACGGCACGGCTGACGGGCCCGGGGGTGCGGGCAGGACGATGCACTGGGGCCGTATCGATGCCGCCGGTAAAGATATCGCGGCGAGCACCAACTATCCAGTTCTCGGGGCTTATGATTCACACGACCGCAAGCTCATTGACCAGCACTGCCGATGGGCCCGGCACGCCGGGATTGATACGTTTATCGTCAGTTGGTGGGGGCATGATAGTTACTCTGACCGTGCGATGGAGAAGATTCTCGACCGCTGCCGGCGTCATGGGCTGAAGGCGTGCATTTACTACGAGGCCGTGCCGAGGCCCCGAACGCCCCAGGCGGCGGCGGACGATATTGTCAAGGTCCTGAACAAATACAGTAGTCATGCTGCTTATCTTAAGGTCGGCGGCAGGGGTGTGGTGTTTGTGTATGGCCGAGCCCTTGGGCAGCTCGGGCTGACTGGCTGGTTTGAGGCCATAAGGCTGATAAATGAAAGATACGACCCGGGTATCGCGGCGATTGGCGATAAGTTCAGCTTTGGCTGTGCGCGGGTTTTTGACGGCGTCCACACGTATAACACGGCCGGGTCGCTTCGCGGGGTGAAACCGGTCGAGCTGCGCAAGTGGGCTGGCGGCACGTATCGGTCCTGGGTGCAATTAGCGGATGAGGCCGGGAGGATAAGTACTTTAACGGTGATTCCCGGCTACGACGACACGAAAATCCGCAAACCCGGTCTCGCGGTGAAGCGGTACGGCGGGGAGCTTTATCGTGTGCAGTGGGAAGAGGCCATCAAGGCGGACCCGCACTGGATACTGATAACGAGCTTCAACGAGTGGCACGAGGGCAGCGAGATTGAACCGTCGGTTGAGTATGGTGATAAATACCTTGAGATTACGGGTGAATTTGCCGGGCGTTTTAAGGCCAAAAAGCGAAGCATCCACAGAGTAGTTGATTCCGGGGGTATATCGGCTGATGAAAAGGCCCGATTAAAGAGCAAGCTTTCCGGCGTGAAGATTGGCGTGCTGGCCGATGCGGATTCGATGGCTTTTTGGTGGCTGGTGGATTTGGGTGCGGATATAGAGATTTTGAGCTGGGAGGACGTGGCAGGCGGCAAGCTGACGGCGGACAGCTTCGGGATGGTTTTGTATTGTGCGGGCGAGAGTTATCGCCGGACCGTCAGGAAGATCGGTGATGTGGATGAGGCGCTGAGCCGTTATTTGGCCGAAGGCGGGACTCTGGCGGTTTTGCCTTCGATGCCGTGGCCTTTTTATTACGACGAGGACGGCAAGACGGTGCGCACCGGCGAGAGGTTCGGGCTGACTTTCGGGAGAGGATGGGAAAGGCCGGCGTCTGACGCGGAGCTAACGTTTGTTCAGCCGGGGCGTATGCTGCGGCACTTACCGGAGCGGTTTGCGTTTCCACGGACGGGGGACCTGCGGTGGCGGCCTTTTGTCCCGCGAGAGAAAGACGGCGGGTACATTTCGCTTTTGAAGCTGCGCGACGGCAGCGGCGGTGACCTTGGTGATGGGATTGCCTACTCAGAAAGCGGCAACGGCCAGCGGGTGCTGTATGTTTGGTTCGGGCTGCTCGAGGGGCCTTATGCGCAAGGGCTTTTGTATGATGTGTTCGATTTTCTGGCAGGCAGGGAGAAGAAGTAATCTCCGTGATTGCCGTGGAGGCAGCGCCTCATATCGGAGCCGCTCGCGTTTGGCCGGTCAGGCCGTTAGTCACTCGCTAAGATATTGATTCCCACGGGATTGCTTACGGCCCGGACCCCCTCGGGGGCAAAGGCGACGCGCACGATGTGTTTGCCGGGGGCAAGGTTAATTCCGAAACGTTTGTGCAACGTAATGGGGATGTCGTTGAGCTGAGCGCCCGGGGCGATGGGCCAAACGGCGCTGTCAATCATAACAGGGCTCGGCCAATGATGCCATTTATCATCGAACTGAATTTGGCAGAGCTGCAGCCGATGGGACGGTAAAAAAGCGAACACGCGCTTGCCCCGGTTGTGTATGTCCAGCCTGAAGGTCGGGATTTGGCTTGTCTGCCAGGTGCGTTTGTCGGGCCTTAGTCGGCACTGCAGACCTTCGACGGCCCGGCCCCAGGTCGGTTTGCTCCAGGCGAGCTTGTCGTCCGGCGCTATCGGCTTTGCTGCCGGTGTTTTGCAGCCCTGGCCGATGAGGGAAATACAAAACAGCGTTATCAAGGATGTGTTTTTCAGAGATACCATTGTTGGTCCTTTCAACGTGCCGCCTGCGGCGATTATCGTTTCATCATTATAGGCGCACGTGCGCAAAAACCAGCAAAAAGTTGTAAGATTTTTCTCAAATCGGTTGGAATATAACGAGATACCGCCGCAAAGGCGCTTGGCGCGGCGGTTCAGACGGACCAAAGAAAAACCGCGGGGAAAAACCGGGACCGGACATAGGTTTTTACCACGGTTTTTGGATTTGGGCCAGGGCGGACGCTTATGGTTGGCCGGGATTTTAGGCGGGCTTTTCCCAGAATTATCCACGAACAAAGGTATTTGTTGGTGAACCATTGCCAAAATTGGGAAAATGTAGGATATTTGTGGTCTGAGATTGGTCCGGCAGAGGCGACTTTGTGGCACGAAATTGTCGGGAAATGTAACTTGTTTGCCAAAAAGGGTTTGTGGGCTGAAAGGCAGGTATGGAGCGGGCTGGTGGGATGTCGGCGAAAAAGGCCAAATATTGTGGCTGGTATCTTGAGAATAGCTGAGAAGTCCGCTGGAGCGGGTCAGATTTTGAGTTATCAACAGGTTATCCACAATACCGAAGTGCTCGCAGGAGCGAAAATTCAGGTTGCCGCAAGGCCGAATATGGCGCACGAAGAAGACCCTGCGATTTGTAAGTGTTTGTAAATACAGATTATAAGGAACTCCGGCGGTGAGTGTGTGGAACATGTACCATTTCGTCGGCTGACCTGATTGAAATATCAGTTGCATGTTTTGGTTGCGGGCGGTGTTTATCTTTCGAGCGCTATTGCGAATGCGGCGATTGCTTCTTGCCGGAGAAACCGGGCCTGTGTACAATCAGCGGTCGTGAGAAAGAAAAGAAATGGGAAGCATTGTGTTTGCAGCATACATTTTTAGTCCCGGCTTATTTTTTTTCGTAAGGACGGCAGAATGAAAAATCCATTGATAACAATCGGCGAATCGGTCCACGGGTCAATTCCGAAGACCGGTAGGGTTATGAAGCAGTTGAGTAAGCTGGGGCCCGATGCCTATTCGTCGGCGAGCGAGCCGCTGAATTACATCAAGGGCCTGATTGAATCGCAGGTGAGCGATGGCGCCGATTACATTGCGGTCAATCTCGACGCATTCGGCGAGGATGACCCGCAGGTTATAGTTGATATGATGGTCGAATACGTCCGGATGGTCCGCAGATGGGGCAATGGGGCGCCGGTCTGCGTGGACAGCAGTAACGATGATTGTTTAACGGCCGGCTTGAAGGAGTGGTACAATACTTCCGAGCAGGTCGGGCAGCCTTTGATAAATTCGGTGAAAGTTTACACGGTGGACGATATGCTGCCGTTAAAAAGGGATTTCGACTTTGCCCTGATTGGGCTGCTGGTCAGTGAAGAAGCGCCTGTCGGCCCGGGCGGCTCGCACTCGGTTGATGAATTATATTGCTTAGCGAAGCGGATTTATGACAAGGCGGTCGGTGAATACGGCTTTGAGCCCGGCGAGATATTCTTCGATTCGACCGTATTTCCGCTGGCGATAGATATGCCGATGGAGCCGGGCGTGCCGGGCTATACGTACCGGGCGTTCGAGACGATAAAGAAAATCAAGAGCGAGACGGATATGCAGGGCGTGCACTGCTCGCTCGGGGTCAGCAACTGCATGCGTGATTTGCCGGGGCGAAAAATAGGCATCTGCAGGGCGTACGCAGCCAAGGCGATGGAGTATGGGCTGGATGCGGCGATTGTCAATACTGCGCATCGGTATGGGCAGGTTGCCCCGGCGGCGGAACTGCTTGAGCTGGTCGATGCATACGCGAAAATGGACGGCTCAGCCGAGAAAATGACTAAGGCAATGGAGCTGATGGGCAAATTCTGCCGCCAAATCAGAGAACCGGCAGGTTGATTCGAGCGAGGCATTACTTGCTTTCTGTCTGCTTTTGGAGGGCGATTAGGACAAGTTAAGCATCAGCAGGCTGATTGCCATAATGAGCATTCCAGCGACTATTCCGCCGATGACGAGGTGTCCGTGGCCGTAGCGGTAGGCCATTGGCAGCAGCTCGTCGAGGGAGATGTATATCATCACGCCGGCGATGAACGCCAGAAGGGCCGCGAGGATGGCCGGGGTAAGGAAGGGCATCAATATCAGATAACCGATGATGGCTCCGACCGGCTCGGACACGCCGGAGAGGAATGAGTAGGCGAAGGCCTTGTTTTTATTCGATGTTGCGTAAAAGATGGGCACCGAGACGGCGATTCCCTCGGGGATATTGTGTATTGCGATGGCTATCGCGATGAATACGCCGAGCCGGATGCTGCTGAGAGCCGTTGCGAACGTGGCCAGCCCTTCCGGGAAATTGTGGATTCCGATGGCCAGCGCGGTCATCAGGCCGGTCCTCATCAATTTAGCACGGGCGTGCGGGGCGGTAGGCTCGTCGATGCCTTGAAATTCATGCGGATTCTCGGCTTCGGGTACGAGCAAATCTATTAGCGCGATGAAGCCGATGCCGACGAAAAAGGCCGCCAGGCCCCGGAGCTGGCCAATGGATTCGATGGCGTCCGGCAGCAGTTCCATAAAGGATATGTATATCATTACGCCGGCGGAGAGCCCCAGTGAGAACGAAAGATAGACGATTTTGGGCTTTTTGATGAAGTATGCGATGGCGCTGCCTATGCCCGTGGAGAGCCCCGCGATTGTGGTGAGCAACAAGGCCGGGATGACATTTTCAGTTACGTCCATAACCTACCGCGATAAGCCAAAAGTTAAGTGTAATTCCATCTCGTGTGCTGAATATCTTACTAGAGAGCAGCGCTTTTGGCAAACCCTTTTTTTGCAGTTATTGAGTTGCGGATTCGATTTTGCACTTTTTTCTTTGCGCGGTTTTTGTTAGAAACAGGGCTGTCCCCTCGCCGGGTGATGGTTGATTATCCGAAATCGAATAAGGAGCTGTATATGCGAAAAGCCGAAACGTCGAGAAGCCGGGTTTTTTGGGGCGCAGGCGGGCTTTTGCTGATTGCTTTAGCGGGCTTTGGGGCTCGCCAGACCCACGCGTTGAGTTCCGCCGAGGCGGAGATTTTCTTTGTTGGGCCAAACGGCAGCGATTCCTGGTCGGGCCGATTATCCGGGGCCAACGCTCAGGGGACGGACGGCCCTTTCGCTACTCTCGATGCCGCCTGCCGGGCGGCGAGGCAGCTTGGTACGAAACGGCCGCGTAAGGTCGTGGTTCGGGCCGGGCAGTATTTCTTCGACGAACCGCTTGTGCTCAGCGATAAAGATTCCGGCTTGACCATCGAATCGGCCCCGGGGGCGAAGGTTGTTCTCTACGGCGGCAGGAAAATCGGCGGCTGGAAAAAAGACGGCGGGAAGTTTTACTCAATCGCCCTGCCCGAGGTCAGGGAGAAGAAGTGGGACTTCCGCGCTCTGGTGGTGAACGGGCGGTTTTGCCGGCGTGCCAGGCTGCCAAAAGAAGGCACATTCGCACACCTTAGCAGCTTCGATGTGCCCTGGATGACCAGTACGGGCGGCGGGTGGAAGCGCAAACCGACCGGCGAAGAGCTGACAACATTGAAATACCGCTCCGAGGACATCGGGCCCTGGCTCGACATCAATAACGTCGAGATAACCGTTTATCATATGTGGGACGAGTCGATGGTTGGGCTTTCCGCGATGGACACGGAATCCCGGACGCTGACCTTTGCCGGCCAGACCGGTCATCCGCCGGGTGCGTTCGGCGTCAAGAAGTACGTCATCTGGAATGTTCGCGAGGGGATGACCGAGCCGGGGCAGTGGTATCTCGACCGCACTGCCGGCAAGCTGGTTTACCAGCCTTTGGACGCCGAAGACATGAGCAGGGCAGTTGCTTTTGCCCCGACCATCGAGACGATAATTCGGATAGAGGGCTCGCGGGGCAAGCCGGCTGAAAATATAACGATTCGCGGCCTGACGCTTTCGGTAACGACCACACCGCTCAAGGCCGGCGGCTTCGGCGCTGGAAAGTTCGCCGGGGCGTTGTCGGTCAGTTCCGCCCAGGACTGCCGATTTGTCGGACTGGAGATAGTCAACGTTGGGGGCCAGGGCATCAAGGCATCGGGAACGCGGCTGCGAATCGAAAGGTGCCACGTTCACCACACCGGCGCCTGCGGCATCAGGTGCAGCGGGACAGCAGCCGTTGTCAGCGATAACCACATCCACGATATCGGGCTTACCTATCCGAGTGCAATAGCGATGCAGGGCGGCGGCAGGGATTGCAGGATAATCCATAACGAGATACACGAGACGCCCTACACAGCGGTAAACTGCGGCGGGGAGAACAACCGAATCGAGAGCAACCTGATATATCACGCGATGCAGGAGCTGCACGACGGCGGCGGCATCTATTGCTTTGCGGGCAAGGGCCTTGTCCTGCGGGGCAATTTCATTCGTGACATTATCGACACCGGCGGCTATGGCGCCTCGGCTTACTACCTTGACGAGCGGTCCGAGGGCTGTCTGGTCGAGGGCAATCTGTCGTTCGGCGTTGTCAGGCCTTCGCACAACCACATGGCCAAGAACAATATCATCCGCAACAATGTTTTTGTCAGCGACGAAGATGCGAGGTTCACGTTCCCCATGTCCTCCGGCTACGTCTTCGAGAAAAACGTTGTTTACGCGAAGGGCAAAATCGTACTGGACAATCCAGAAGGTATCAGGACGCTTAAGAACAACATCCTGTTCAGCGCAGAGGGCAGAATTCAATGCAATAAACTGGAGCGTTACAACCGGAAGGGCTCGTATCAACTGGAGCCGGAGAATGGGAACTTGTTTGCCGACCCGCTCCTTGTCGAGTTCGACAAGGGCAGGGTTATATTCGGCGCCGGGTCGCCAGTGGGAAAGCTCGGCATAAAGCCGATAGATGTCAGCGGCGCCGGTCGGCGTCCCTGAGCAGCCGAAAGGGAAAAAGGGGTTACTTGATGGGATTTTTTACCCTTGACGGTTCGGGGAGCCTTTGTTAAAAGAACAACTGGTTTATCGGGTCAACAGTAGCCTTGTTGAAGGGAATTAGACTGTGGCGAAGGCCAAGCAAACCCAGCAAAGAGCGAAAAAAGCCGACAGCGATGACCGAGCGCATCAGCAGGAAACCGCGAAGAAGCGAACTCGGCGAAAGGCGAAAAAAGCCGGTAGTGATGACCGAGCACAACGGCCCAAAACTGCGAAGAAGCGCACCCAGCGAAAGGCGACAAAGGACGGCCCCGATGCCCGAGCACAACGGCCCAAAACCGTGAAGAAGCACACCCGGCGAAAGGTGAAAAAAGCCGGCAGCGGCGACCTGACACAACAGGGCGAAGCCGCCGAGCAGGTCGAAATCCTTGAGCAGACCGAGACGGCAATTCCCAAACCTGGTAAACTTATCGTGATTGGCGGCATGCGATTAGGCTCCGGCGTTTGCAACGTATTGGCCGGATTTTTGCTTTATTGGCTTGTTTTTCCTCTCGTCCTGATTCCTTTCGGCGTTGTTGAGATTGTCTCAGGAATTAACTTATTGAGGGAAAAGCCTAAACGCCCGTTAACTTTGCGTGTTATTCCTATTTTGGAAATTGTTGCAATAGTTACATTAGCAGCCTGGGTGAGTATAGTTGCCGGCGTATTGAGCCTTATATTTCTAAACGATGAACATGTCAAATCTTATCTCGGAGATTTGTAGAGGGTTGTTGCAAAGAAGGCTGTTTGCTCAGTCAATATAAAATAATCATAGGGAGTCGGAGTATGGCGAAGAAAAAGAAGGCCGCTGAAAAGGCAACAAAAAAGGCTGTAAAAAAGGCGAAGAAGGCCGTCAAAAAGACGAAAAAGACCGCAAGTAAATCCAAGAAGGCCGTCGCTGCTGAAAAGCCTGTAAAAGCTAAAAAGACGGCTGCTGCTAAATCGACAGAGTCCGGCAGTGACGCTCGTCAGTGGGCTATGTTCTGTCATCTTGGCGGACTTGCCGGCTTACTACCTGTAATCCCTGTCGTCGGGAGCATTATTGCGCCGTTGATTATCTGGCAGATAAAGAAAGATCAATTTCCGTTCGCCGATGAGCAGGGCAGGGAGGCGGTCAACTTTCAGATTTCCATTGGGATTTACTCATTAGTGCTGTGCTTGACGTGTATCGGCGCAGTCCTGCTGCCGGTGGTGGTGATTTTCAACCTGGTATTTTTGCTGATAGCGGCGTTCAAGGCCAACAACGGCGAGCATTATCGCTATCCGTTATGTATCCGGTTTTTTAAGTGAAAATTTTCTCGGTTTGACCAAAGAGGGTTGCTTTGAGCGGCCTTTACAGAAGGTCAGAACCGATTTGTCGGGTCGAATATAAGTTAAGCGGCCACGTGAGAAAATAAAGGGCGTTTTGAGGCCCCAATAGAAAGGAGTTGTACTATGGTAGAAGAAGAACAAGCCTCACAAGAAGCAGAAGAAAGTTCCAGCGGCAGCCAGGCGGAACAGGCTGCTGATGCCGAACAGGTCGAAAGTGCTCAAGAAAGCCGGGAGGTCAGCAAGGATGCCCGAATGTGGGCGATGCTGTGCCATCTTTTGGCGATTTTTACCGGTTTTCTTGCGCCTTTGATTATCTGGTTGATAAAGAAGGACGAAGACCCGTTTGTCGATGAGCACGGCAAAGAGGCCCTGAATTTCCAGATTACCGTTTGTATTGCGTTGTTCGTCTCTGCGATTTTGACTATGGTGTGCATCGGATTTTTCATGCTGATGGCGGTTGTGATTGGGAACATAGTCTTTTGCGTCCTCGCTACCGTCAAGGCCAATAAGGGAGAGCCTTATCGTTATCCCGTCAGTATCAGGTTTATCAAGTAAAAGAGAACCCTCGGCTGCGCTTGGGATGACAAAGGGACGGCGCAGGAGGTGCCTGTATTTTTTTGGTTCTCTTTGTTCCGTCTGTGTGGTGATGTAAATTTCAGTGTTGTTATGCGATTTGTTATCAAGTTATTGATAAGCCTGTGCGTTATTGCTTTTTGCAGTTGGTTGGCGGGCAGGCAAAAAATGCCGACGTTAGCCGGCCTGATTGCAGTGATGCCGTTGACGGGCCTTCTCGTGCTTATCTGGCTGTATCTGGATAATCCGGGCGATGTCAAGCTGATGACCGATTACACTAGGGGCGCCTTGTGGGGCATTGTGCCGAGTGTTTTGTTTTTTCTCGCGGCCTATTTATGCTTTCGCAGGCAGTTGCCGCTTAAGATAGTGCTTTGCGCGAGTTTCGCAGTCTGGCTTATCGCCGCTATATTTCATCAGTTGCTGCTCCACAGAGGAGCTGGTTGAGAAAGTTAGTTGGGGCGTTTGATTATTTTATACCCTTAAGGGTAATAAATTCCCGCGATTAGGATTGTAAATTATTGTTTTAAGGTTACTTGCCCGCGAACAAACGAGAAATTTCAATCGTGAGCACTATACAAGGAGAAAATGGATATGAATGCAATTAGTTACACACGCCGTGATTTTTTGAAGACCATGGGCATTGGGGCGGCGACTTTGGCGATGCCGGGTTGTATTAGCGCTTCTCAGACCTCCACGGCCAAGCGCAAGCGGCCGAACATAATCGTAATGATGGCCGACGATATGGGATTTTCCGATATAGGTTGTTACGGCGGTGAAATCAACACGCCGAACCTCAACGAGCTTGCCGCCGGGGGCCTGCGCTTTACGCAGTTCTACAACACCGCCCGCTGCTGCCCGACAAGGGCGTCGCTGATGAGCGGTCTCTACCAGCACCAGGCCGGCGTCGGACACATGATGGGCGACTACGGCTATGACGGCTATCGAGGCGAGCTGAGTAATCGCTGTGTTACTATCGCGGAGGCCCTCAAGACAGCGGGTTATTCGACGTATATGAGCGGCAAGTGGCATGTGACCAAATCCACCAAGCCCGATGGCGACAAGCACAACTGGCCTCGTCAGCGCGGATTCGACCGTTTCTTCGGCACGATTCACGGGGCAGGGAGCTTCTACGACCCGAATACCCTGACACGCGACAACACGCAAATAGTCCCCGGCAGCAAGGACTTCTACTATACCGACGCTATCAGTGATAACGCTTCGAAGTTCATCAGCGAGCATAAAGGAGAAAATCCGTTCTTTATGTATGTTGCCTACACCTCGCCGCACTGGCCTATGCACGCCAAGCCGCAGGATATCGCCAGGTATAAAGGGCGTTATGCAGGTGGCTGGGACGCCCTTCGCGCCGAGCGGCACAAGCGGATGATTGAGATGGGGATTGTCGATAGTAAGTGGAAGATTACGCCTCGCGATGAGGCAGTTGCGCCGTGGGAAGAGGCCAAGGACAAGGAATGGTTCGAGCGGCGGATGGAAGTATATGCGGCGATGGTCGATTGTATGGACCAGGGCGTCGGGCGCATCGTCCGGGCGTTAAAGCGGACGGGGAAATTCGATAACACGCTGGTTTTCTTCTTGGCCGACAACGGCGGCTGCGCGGAGGAATACGGCAGCCGCGGAGCGGTCAAGCCCGACCCATCCAGGCCTGTCGTCCTCAAGCCGATGGGCAGGGACGAGCTGCAGACGAGGATGCAGCCGGCGGTGACGCGCGACGGTCGGCCCGTGCGGACGGGCTATGGAGTAATGCCCGGCCCGGCCGATACGTATATCGCCTACGGCAAAGCCTGGGCGAACGCCTCCAATACGCCGTTCAGGCTGTACAAGCACTGGGTCCACGAAGGAGGTATATCCACGCCTTTGGTAGCTCACTGGCCGGGGGGCATAAAGGCCCAGGGCGAGCTTCGCGCGCAGCCCGGACACCTTATCGATATCATGGCGACGTGCGTGGATTTATCCGGTGCGAATTATCCGGCTGAATACAAGGGCAACAAGATATACCCGATGGAAGGCAGGAGCCTGGCGCCGGCCTTTGATAACAAACCGATTGAGCGCGAAGCGATATACTGGGAGCACGAAGGCAACCGGGCCGTGCGAAAAGACAACTGGAAGCTGGTTTCAAGGCATCCGGGCCAGTGGGAGCTGTATGACCTCGATGCCGACCGGACCGAGTTGAATAACCTCGCCGACAAGCATCCGCAAAAAGTCGCCCAGTTGAAGACTCTGTGGGAAAGCTGGGCCAAAAGAGTCGGCGTCCAGCCCTGGCCTGTAAAAAGACCCAAAAAGAAGAATAAGTGATACGATATGGAGAACATTGTGAAGGAAAACATTAATAGACGAGATTTTTTGAAGGCGGTCGGTTTTTGTGCGACGGTGTTTTCGATTCCGGGGTGCACAAACGCCGGGACACCGGGGCGAACCAAAGTATCTGCGGGCAAGCCCAACATCATCGTTATTATGTGTGATGATATGGGGTACTCGGATATCGGCTGTTATGGCGGCGAGATTCGCACGCCCAACCTGGACCGGTTGGCTGCAAATGGGCTGCGCTTTACGCAGTTTTACAACACGGCCCGCTGCTGTCCGACACGGGCGTCCCTGCTGACCGGCTTATACTCGCACCAGGCGGGCATTGGACACATGACTTCCGACTATGGCGTGCCGGGTTATATAGGGCATTTGAATAAGAACTGCGTTACTATCGCCGAGGCGCTAAAGCCGGCCGGCTACTGCACGTTCGCCACGGGCAAGTGGCACGTGGGAGCGAAGGATACGAACTGGTGGCCTTTGCAGCGCGGCTTTGACCGGTTCTATGGCGTGCCTGAAGGCGGCGGATTCTACTTCAGGCCCACGGCGGGCCGGTCGGTTGTGCTGGACAACGAAGCAGTCCACACGCGACAGAGCGGACCGATGCCCGAGGGATGGCACAGTACGGACGCGTGGACGGATTATGGAATCAGGTTTATCGAAGAAGCCGTGCAAAGAAAAGAACCCTTCTTCTTCTATCTCGCCCATAACGCACCGCATTGGCCCCTGCAGGCGCTGGAGCAGGATATTGCCAAGTACAAGGGTAAATATATGAAGGGCTGGGATGCGATGCGTGCCGAGCGGCATGCCCGAATGATAAAGATGGGTATCGTGAGAAAGGGCTGGCCTATAACCGCCCGCGACGAAAAGGCCCAGGCGTGGGACCAGGTCGAGCAGGACAAAAAGGAATTGATGGATACGAAGATGGCCATTTATGCCGCCCAGATAGACCGCGTGGACCAGGGCATCGGCCGACTCGTCGAAAAGCTCAAGGAGCTTGGGGTCTTTGAGAATACTCTGATTCTGTTTTTGGCCGACAACGGCGGCTGCGCCGAGGGTGGAATATGGGGCTTCGACCGGACAAAGGGCAGGATTGGGACGGACGATTCTTTTTCCAGTTATGGTCTTTCCTGGGCCAATGCCTCGAACACGCCGTTTCGGCTGTACAAGCACTGGGTGCACGAAGGCGGAATAGCTACGCCCCTTATCGCCCACTGGCCTGCGGTCATCAAAAAGCGAGGAGGGCTGACCAGCCAGCCGGGCCACGTTATCGACATTATGGCTACCTGCTGTGATATTGGCGCCGCCGCTTATCCGAAGGCTTTCAAAGGCAAAGAGATAATCGCCCTTGAGGGCAGGAGCCTGCTGCCGATATTCGAGGGTCGGGAGAGGCCGGGCCACGAGGCGATTTACTGGGAGCACGAGGGCAATCGGGCCGTGCGCAGAGGTAAGTGGAAACTGGTCTCAAAATACCCCGGCGGTTGGGAGCTGTACGATATGGAGGCCGACCGCACAGAGACAAAAAACGCAGCCGCCGAGCATCCGGAGGTTGTCGAAGAGCTGACTGCCCTTTACCGCGCGTGGGCGAAGCGCAGTTTTGTTACGCCGTGGGACGAGCTGCAGAAAAAGAAACAAAAGAAAAAACCTGCCGGCAAGGGCAGCAGGTAGGATTTGGATATTTCGATATAACAGGCCAAAGACTTCTTTGTCGCTGTGCACTTGCAAAGTTCTTCTTCTGCGGCTATCATAGCGCAAATGGCAGCGAAATCAAAAAAGGACAAAAAAGGCGGCTCTGTGGCGGTCAATAAGAAGGCTTACAGAAACTTCGAGCTTGTCGAGAGGTTCGAGGCCGGGCTTGCACTGCGGGGCACGGAGGTCAAATCGCTGCGGGCCTCTCAGGCAGACCTTGACGGCTCGTACGCGAGGGTCGATAATGAGCAGTGCTGGCTCGTCGGCGCCACAATCGCCCAGTACCAGCAGGGCGGCATATATAATCACGAGCCGACCAGAAAGAGAAAACTGCTGCTGCACAAGCAGGAAATTCACAGGATAAGGACCAGGCTCGAACAGCGGGGCTTTACGTTTGTGCCGCTGCGGATTTATTTCAATGACAGAGGCCTGGCAAAGATAGAGCTGGCCCTGGCCAGGGGCAAGAGACAGTACGACAAGCGACAAACGATTGCCGAGCGCCAGCGGAAACGGGATGTCGACAGGAGTATGAAAAAGTATCGCAAATGAAAGAAAAACAGAAATTGTGAGGTTTGTGAATTATGGCTGATGAAGAAAAAGAAGAGAAAAAAATAATAATCGACAAGGACTGGAAGGAAGAGGCTCAGCGGGAAAAGGAGATTTTGGCCGAGCAGGAAAAGGCCGAGAAAGCCGAGAAACAGGAGGAGAGTAAGCCCCGCGGGCCTTTGCCGAAGGGTGATTTTGCCGCGCTGATAAGCATGCTCGCGACGCAGGCGTTATTTTCTTTAGGTCTGCTGCAGGTAAAGGGGCAGGAAAAGAAAGAGCCGGATTTGATGCTGGCAAAATACAACATCGATATGCTCGAGGCTCTCCAGGAAAAGACCAGGGGCAATTTGACAAAAGAAGAGGAAGGTGTCCTCGAAAAAACTCTTGGTGAGCTTCGTATGGGCTATGTCGATATCGCGGGATAGAAATCGTTACGCGTATCTCGTGAATCGAACCACGAACCACGAACCACGAGACACGTAATACGCGCAGAGTTTGAAGAGTAAACTAAATTGGCGAATATATTAGATAAAATTATTGCCGACAAAAGGGTCGAAGTAAGGCTTCGACAGTTGCGGAGGCCTCTTGAGCAGTTGAAAGAACAGGTCCGCTCGATGCCCAAGTGCCGCAACTTCTACAAGGCCGTCACGGCTCCGAGCGAGCGCGGCATAAACGTCATCGCGGAGGTCAAGAAGGCCTCGCCGTCGGCCGGGGTCATTCGTGAGGATTTTGACGCTGTGGCGATTGCGCAAACGTATGCCGGATGCGGCGCCGAGGCCATCAGCGTTGTTACCGACGAGAAATATTTTCAGGGCCGGCTCGAATACATCAAGCAGGTAAGAGATGCGGTTGATTTGCCCGTCCTTCGAAAGGATTTTATCGTTGATATCTGGCAGGTTTACGAATCCCGTGCAGCCGGCGCCGATGCGATATTGTTGCTTGCCGAGGCCGTCAAGCCCGGTGAGCTGATGGATATGATGATAGCGGCGGCCGAGTTGACGCTGACGGTTCTGCTGGAAGTGCATCAGGCCGATACGCTCTTAGGGGTTCGTAGTCTGATTGGCTTTCCTAAAAAAGGATATAGCGTTCTTGGAATCAACAATCGCAACCTGACGACGATGCAGGTAGATTTGAATACGACCAGCCGATTGGCGGAGCTTGTCGAAAATACAAACGAGTTGGTTGCCGAGAGCGGGATAAAATCGCGCGCCGACGTGGCGAAGCTGAAGGCCGCGGGGGTAAAGGCGGTCCTTATAGGCCAGTCGCTCTGCGAAAGCCCCGATATCGCAGAGAAATTCCAAGAAATCTTCGGCTGATAATCTGCACCGAGGGTGATTTTTAATGCGGGCTCAATGGGGGATTGCCGGCGTTAAATCAAATCCGCCTATTTTTTCTTCTGTGCTTTCTGGATTTTGGCCCACGTATCGCGCAGGGGTACGGTCCGGTTGAATACGAGCTTGTCTTTTGAGCTGTCCGAATCGACGCAGAAATAGCCGAGCCTCTCGAACTGGTATCGACTTGACGCTTCGGCGCCGGCAAGGGACGGTTCGACTCGGCAGGAGGTGAGCGTTTCCAGCGAGTTTGCCTTCAGGTTGGATTTGAAGTCGGCGCCTTCGGGCACATTGTCGGGATTCTCCCTGTTAAAGAGGTTATCATACAATCGCACCTCGGCTTCGAGGGCGTGCGCGGCTGAAACCCAGTGCAGTGTTGCCTTGACCTTGCGTCCGTCCGGAGCGTCCCCGCCCCGCGTGGCCGGGTCATACGTGCAATGCAGCTCGATTATTTGGCCGTCTTTGTCCTTGACCACGTCTCTGCACGTAACGAAATACGCATATCGCAGCCGAACCTCACGTCCGGGTGCCAGGCGGTAGAACTTCTTCGGCGGGTCCTCCATAAAATCTTCCCGCTCGATATACAGCTCCCGCGAGAAGGGAGCCTTTCGCGTGCCGGCGGCGGGGTCTTCCGGATTATTAACGGCGTCGAGCTGTTCGACGTGGCCTTCGGGGAAGTTGTCGATGATGACTTTGAGGGGCCTAAGCACGGCCATCACGCGTGGGGAGGTCTTGTTGAGGTCTTCCCGGAGGCAGTGCTCGAGCAGTGCGATATCGACGGTGCTGTTGAACTTGTTCACGCTGATGCGTTTGCAGAATTCCCGGATGGCCTGCGGCGAATAGCCTCGTCTGCGAAGGCCGCCTATGGTCGGCATCCGCGGGTCGTCCCAGCCGTTGACGTGGCCGGCCTGTACGAGCTGCAGGAGCTTGCGCTTGCTCATCACGGTGTAGGTCAGATTAAGTCGTGCGAATTCAATCTGCCGGGGGTGATAGACGTCCAGTTCGTCGAGGAACCAGTCGTACAACGGCCGATGATTTTCAAATTCGAGCGTGCATATCGAGTGGGTAATCTTTTCGACGGAGTCTTCGAGCCCGTGCGCCCAGTCGTACATCGGGTAGATGCACCACTTATCGCCCGTGCGGTGATGGGCCGCGTGGAGGATGCGGTACATAACAGGGTCGCGCATATTCAGGTTGGGGTGTAACATATCGATTTTCGCCCGCAGGGTCCGCGAGCCGTCGGGGAATTCGCCCGCCCGCATCCGCTCGAATAGGTCGAGATTTTCCTCGATGGAGCGGCTGCGATAAGGGCTGTTCTTTCCCGGCTCGGTGAGGGTGCCGCGATACTCTCTTGTCTGCTCGGCCGTCAGGTCGCAGACGTAGGCCTTGGCCTTTTTGATGAGCTGCACGGCGTACTCGTACATCTGCTTGAAGTAGTCCGAGCCGTAATACAAATGTTCATTCCAGTCCCAGCCAAGCCAGCGAACGTCCTCGATGATGGAGTTGACGTATTCCTGCTCCTCTTTTTCCGGATTGGTGTCGTCGAATCTCAGGTGGCATTGTCCGCCGAATTCGGCTGCGATGCCGAAGTTAAGGCAGATACTCTTAGCGTGTCCAATATGCAGATAGCCGTTTGGCTCGGGCGGAAAGCGCGTAACGACCCGCCCGTCCCATTTGCCGGCCTTCAAATCTTCCGCTACAATCTGGCGAACAAAATCAAGCCGGGTATTATCAGTGTTTTGCTTGTTGCTGTCATCCTGTTCGGTGTTTGGCACTTTTTCTTCTACCTTGATTTGTTGAGAAACACACTTATTGATTTGCCTAATTGCGGGATTTTGTTTTGCACAACATCCCACAAAATATCATTGTCAATTCCGAAATAGGCGTGAGCGAGCATGTCTCTCATTCCCGCGGTTTTTCGCCATTCGACGTCCGGCAGTTGGACTCTGAGCTCATCGGAAATATGCTTGGCAGCTTCGCCTATAATCTCAAGATTGCGAACGACTGCATCATGGGTTTTTTCGTCCTGTATCAAATCGGACTGGCTGAGACCCTGAGTGAACCGCAAAATCTTTTCGCAGCACCCGGTGATATCCTGTAAATACATTGTCTCATTACGCGACATTAATAAGTTCCTGTTCAATTGCCTGTCTAACTTGTGGGCGAAGCGCCTTATCGGTTACAAGGTCAACTGACATGCCAAGCAGCTCCTCCAAGTAGAATTTCAAGTCCATATATATATCGAAAGTGGCCCTTTGATTAAATACAACCAGCACATCCACATCGCTGTTGTCGGCCGCCTCATCGCGAGCAATCGACCCAAATACTGCGAGGGTCCTGACGCCAAAACGCCGCCGGATTTCCTCGATACTGCCCTTAAGACGTGTTAGGACCGCTTGTTTGTTCACAATAATTCTCCTGAGTACCAACGCTGCATTCTAGCGCCATTATAGCTATACTCTACAAAATTGACAGCAGGAAATTCGTCGACTTGTCTGTTGACCAGATGCAAATGCGTCAACGACCAATCTGGGGCTTGACAATGGTCTTATGATAGCTTAACCTGTGATTTTTGGGAAATCTTACGGCTGTTGGGGAATCGTAAGCTATGTCTGAACAGGTAGTAACGCGTTTTGCGCCGTCTCCGACGGGTTATTTGCACGTTGGTGGGGCTCGGACGGCCCTTTTTAACTGGCTCCTGGCCCGGAGGGCCGGCGGCGTATTTATTCTGCGAATCGAAGATACCGACCAGAAGCGCAATACCCCCACGGCCATGCAGCAGGTGATGGACGATTTGCGGTGGCTCGGGATAGAGTGGGACGAGGGCCCGGAGGTTGGCGGGCCGAGCGGCCCCTATCTGCAATCGCAGCGCCGGGATATCTACGACAGGTACGTACGAAAGCTGCTCGATGAGCAAAAGACCTACTATTGCTTCGATACGCCCGAGCAGCTCGATGCGCTTCGCAGGCGGGCCGAGGCCGAGAAGAAGGGCTTTGCGTATCCCCGGCCGGAGCAGTTCCCCGACGAATCGGACGCCGCCAAGGCCCGCGCCGAGGGCAGGTCGGTTACGGTCCGTTTTGCCGTTCCTCGCAGCGAGCCGCTGGTGGTCCGGGACGTGGTCCGCGGCGTTATCACTTTTGCGCCCGGCGAGATAGGCGATTTTATTATTCAAAAAAGCGACGGCTTTCCGACTTATAACTTCGCGTGTGTGGTGGATGACTTTTTGATGCGGATTACGCACGTCATACGCGGCCAGGAGCACCTGATGAACACGCCGGGCCAGCAGGCGCTCTGGCGGGCATTGTTTGCCGATGCCCCGCCGCCGAAATACGCGCACATGTCCGTTACCGTCAGCGACACCGGCGGAAAGCTCTCCAAGCGCGAGCGGCCGAAGGCCATGCGAAATGCCATCAAGGCTATGCAGGACATAAGCGCCGAGGCCCTTGCCGGGATTGGGAACATCAGCGCCGAAGAGTTCGCCGATTTCATAAGTGGCAAGACAACGCCCGATATGGTGAGCATCGACGCGATGGCCGAATTTCTCGGTGTTCAACTGCCGGAAATCAATATCGTGGATTTCTTCAAGAGCGGCTATCTGCCCGAAGCGGTCGTCAACTTCCTTGCTCTGCTTGGCTGGAACCCGGGGGATGACCGCGAGATTATGACGGTTGAACAACTGCTCGAGTCTTTTGACCTTTCGCGTTTGACCAAATCCAACAGTTTGTTCGACCGCAAAAAACTGCTGGCCTTTAATACCGAGCACATCAGGATGGCCTCACCGGAAAAACTGATTCAGCATTTTAAGGATTACTTGAAGCTGATTGGTTCTCCCGTGCTTGCAGCCGACGATGAGCTTCTTTCAAGATTGATTAAAATTTGTGAAGGTGCCCGGACGCTGGCTGATATCGAGCGAAAGAGCAGATTTCTCTTTTTGAAAAGGGATGAAATTGAGTATGATGACAAGGCTGTCGAAAAGGTTCTTTTGAAAAATGACGGCCTGGCCGTCCTGGTTGAGGTGCGCGAGAAGTTTGCTGTAACGGACGATTTCACTCACGGGCGTATCGAAACGATACTGCGTTCCTTGGCCGAGGAAAAACAGGTGGGTTTGGGCAAGGTCGCCCAGCCGCTGCGTGTCGCGATTTGCGGTAGTACCATCAGTGCACCGATATTTGATTCCGTGGAAATGTTAGGCAAAGAAAAAACGTTGGCGAGGATCGACTGGACAGTGGAATTTGTCAAAGGAAAGGCTCAAATATAGAGGAGGTTTGTTAGTGTCGTTATTGGTAACCGGTTCGATAGGAATTGATACTGTCAGGACGCCTTACGGTCTCAGCGAGGATTGTCTGGGCGGCTCGGCTGTGTATTTCAGTATGGCGGCGAGCTTTTTCGGGCCTGTGAGGTTTGTGGGCGTTATCGGCTCGGATTGCCCGTTTGAGTTGGCCCGGGTCTTTGTAGGCAGGGGCGTTGACTTGGCGGGGCTGGAGGTAAGGCGGCAGAGCAGGACCTTTCGCTGGGCCGGGACATACAGCGAGAATATGGATGACAGGACGACGGACAGTGTGGAATTGAACGTTCTGGCGGAAGAGCCGCCGAAGGTGCCCGAGGTGTTCGCCGACAGCAGGTACGTGTTTCTTGCCAATACCGCACCGGCGCTTCAGCATCAGTTACTCGAGCAAATCCGGGAGCCGAGATTTGTCGCCGCAGATACGATGAACTGCTGGATACAGGGCCATACAGACGACTTGAAGGCGCTTCTGAAAAAGATTAACTGCCTGATAATCAACGAGGATGAGGTGAGGATGCTCGCCGATGAGTACAACCTGATACTGGCCGGCCGGAAGATTCAGGCTATGGGCGCGCCGATTGTGGTTATCAAGAAGGGTGAATCGGGTTCGCTGCTGTGCGGTGCCGATGGCAAGCAGTTTATTCTTCCCGCCTATCCTGCGACCGAGGTGAAAGACCCGACCGGGGCCGGCGACAGCTTTGCCGGCGGCTTTATGGGCTATCTGGCACAGCAGGAAAGGACCGACTTCGAGACGTTAAAGACGGCCGTTGCGTACGGCACCGTAGTAGCGTCATTTACGATTGCTGATTTTTCATTACAGGGCTTGAGCGCAATAAACAAAAGCGATATCGACGGCAGATTTGAAGACCTGCGAAAACTGACAAATTTTTAATCGGCGGGCATAAATGCGAGTATTTATAGCGATAGATATTGACGAGCAGATTAGAAAGGGCTTGGCCGATTTGCAAAGAGAGATGCAGAGCAAGGTGGATATCAAAAAAAGCGATGCAAAATGGGTGAACCCGCTTGTATGTCATTTGACTTTGAAATTTCTCGGCGAGATAAAGGACGAGCAGGTTGTCGATGTGTGCAGCATCGTCGCCGACGTGGCCGGTAGATATGAAAACTTCGAGCTGGAGGTGGGAACGGTCGGCTATTTCGGCGGCAAAAGCGCAAGGGTCCTGTGGGTCGGCGCCGGGGGCGACAGCGATGAGCTGTTAAGGCTGCAGCAGGACCTTGAGCAGGCACTGGCCTCGGCGGGCTGGCCGAAGGAAAACAGGAAGTTCTCGGGACATCTGACACTTTGCAGGGTGAGAAACTCCCGAGCGGGCTTTGAGCTCGCGCAAATGACCGAGGCATACAGGGATTTCAAGCTCGGCACGATGTCCGCTGATTCGCTCTGCGTTTATCAAAGCGAGTTGACGCCGAAAGGGCTGATATATACCGTATTAGGCGATTATAAACTACAATAGAGCTGAAGGTTTAAAAATAAAAATGCAAAACAGAAATGAAAACTGATTCGAAACACAGGAGGTTGTAAAAATGCAAAAGACAAAGACGTCCCAAACAAGCAAACACAAAATAGAGCGTTTGAAGCCCCGGGAGACCGGCAAAGAAACCGCCCTTCAGCGTGTGATTGCTCAGATAGAGAAGCAATACGGCCAGGGCTCAATAATGCAGATGGACGAGCATAAGTACGCCAGAATTGAGGGCATCAACACCGGCTCATTGTCGCTTGATATAGCTCTCGGCGGGCCCGGCATCCCCCGCGGCAGGGTAACCGAGTTATTCGGGCCTGAGTCGTCGGGTAAGACCACGCTTGCGCTTCATGTAATTGCCAACGCGCAGCGCGCCGGCGGCGTAGCGGCGTTTATCGATGCCGAGCATGCCCTTGATACGACCTGGGCCAAAAAGCTGGGCGTCGATGTCGGCAGCCTGCTGGTCAGTCAGCCTGATACCGGCGAGCAGGCGCTGGAAATTACCGAGATGCTGATAAGCTCCAATTCGCTGGACATCATAGTTATTGACTCGGTGGCCGCTTTGACGCCGAGGGCCGAGATTGAAGGCGAGATGGGCGCCAGCCACATGGGCTTGCAGGCGAGATTAATGAGCCAGGCGATGAGAAAGCTTACCGCCGTCATTGGCAAGAGCAGAACCGCCCTTGTGTTTATCAATCAAATTCGTATGAAGATAGGCGTGATGTTCGGCAACCCGGAGACCACGACCGGCGGAAGGGCGTTGAAGTTTTACACTTCCGTCCGAATCGACCTGCGGCGGATAACAACGATAAAGGACAGCAGCGGCGCCGTCGGCTCAAGGGTCCGCGCCAGGGTGGTGAAGAATAAAATAGCGCCGCCTTTCCGTGACGCCGAGTTCGATATTATGTTCGACAGCGGAATCAGCTACGAGGGCGATTTGCTCGACCTGGCTGTTGGCTGCGAAGTGGTCCAGAAAAGCGGCGCCTGGCTGAACTACGGTGATATTCGGCTTGGCCAGGGCAGAGAAATCGCCAAGAAATATCTTGCTGATAATGCGGATTTGTGCGGGGAACTGAAAAACAAAATCCTTGTTGCCAAGGGCCTTGTGTGAATCGGCAAGCGAATTACTAAGAGCATCTGAAAGAAAAAAGGTGTGTTCTCTGTCATTCCCGCGAAGCTTGTGCCCGCGAAAGCGGGTAGCGGGAATCCAGAATTATCGGGCAAACTGAAAACTCATTTTGTTACAGTTTCTAAGTACGAGGTATGAGATACGCCGATGAGAAGTGCAAAGCAAGTCAGAAGCGACTTTATAGATTTTTTCAAGGGCAAAGGCCACGTGTTTGTCCCCAGCTCGCCCATTGTGCCCATCGACGACGAGACGCTGCTTTTTGCCAATGCCGGAATGAATCAGTTCAAGGATATTTTCCTGGGTCTGGCGCCCCCGGAGCATCGCAGGGTAGCCAACAGCCAGAAATGCCTGCGGGTAAGCGGCAAGCACAACGACCTCGAGGAAGTGGGCAAGGACACTTATCACCACACGTTTTTCGAGATGCTCGGCAACTGGTCGTTCGATGATTACTTCAAGGCCGAGGCAATCCGGTGGGCGTGGGAACTGCTTACCGAGGTCTGGGGTATCGACCCGGACCGCCTGTGGGCGAGTGTTTTTGCGGGCGACGAAGCCGACGGCCTGCCTCGAGACAGCGAGGCCGCCGCGCTATGGCCAAAAGTTACGTCGCTGCCTGCCGAGAGGGTTCTGGCTTTCGGTAAAAAAGATAATTTCTGGGAGATGGGCCAGGTTGGTCCCTGTGGGCCCTGCAGTGAAATACATATCGACCTGGGGCCTGATATGTGTGATATGAAGGATGTTGCGGGCCATGTATGCCGGGTCAATAGTGGTTGTGCGAGGTACATTGAGCTGTGGAACCTTGTTTTTATAGAGTTCAATCGTCAAGGCGACGGCGAGCTTGTGCCGCTTGGCGCCAAATATGTTGACACCGGTGCGGGCCTGGAAAGAATCGTTGCCGTGACGCAGGCCAAACCGAGCAACTACGATACCGATTTATTCATGCCGATAATCGATTCTATCGGGAGTATCACCGGCCACGAGTACACATCGCAATTAGGCAACAAAACCGATAACGCCTTTCGGGTGATATCCGACCATATTCGCTCGCTTACCTTTGCGATAACCGACGGGGCGGCGCCCTCTAATGAGGGCCGGGGATATGTGATTCGTCGAATACTCCGTAGGGCTTCGAGGTTCGGCAGGGAGCTGGGGATGCACGAGCCGTTTCTCTATAAACTTGTGCCGGTGGTCGTTGGCTGTCTGGGTGATGCGTTCGGCGAGATAAGACAAAGGGCCGACTACGTTTCGACTGTAATCGAATCGGAGGAGGCCAGCTTCGGCAGAACGCTCGACAGGGGCATTGAGATATTCGCCTCCGCCGCCGGGCGAGCGGCCAAGGCCGACAACAAGACCATCAACGGCGAAGATGCCTTTCAGCTTTATGATACGTACGGATTTCCGCTTGACTTGACCGAGCTCATGGCCGCCGAACGCGGGCTGAAAGTCGATACGGCTAAATTTGACGAGTTGATGGAAGCACAGCGGCAGCGGGCAAGGGCGGCGCAAAAAAGCAGTTCACTTGTGGCGACATTGGCTGATACCGAGCTGCCGGAAACTGAAGATGTGCATAAATATCATACCGATAGCTGCGAGGCTAAGGTCCTCGGCTGGATTGATGACGAGGGTTTCAAAAAGCAGGGGCGAATCGACTGCGGCGCCGAGGTCGGTCTTGTCCTTGAGAGAACCTGCTTTTATGCCGAAGCTGGAGGCCAGGTTGGTGATTGCGGCCTGATAAAATCGGATAAGGGGCAGTTTGTCGTTGAGAGCGCTGCAAAGATAGCCAACTGCGTAATTCACAGGGGCCGAGTTACCGAAGGCTCGTTCGGTATCGAAGAGGCGGTAGAAGCGTTCGTTAGCAAAGACAGGGATGCGATAAGGAAGAACCATACCGCCACACACCTGCTCCAGTGGGCGCTGCAGAAGGTGCTGGGCGAATCAGTGGCTCAGCAGGGCAGTTTCGTCGGCCCGGATTATCTGAGGTTTGACTTTACCTATCCGGCTGCGCCGAGCGCCGAGGAGCTAAAGAAGGTTGAGAGTTTGGTCGGGGGAAAAATCGCCGAGGACCTGCCGGTAACCTGCTGCATTATGCCGAGGGAAGAGGCCCAGAAGCTCGGCGCGATGGCGTTGTTCGGTGAGAAGTATGGAAGCGAGGTTCGAGTGGTGGGTATCGGATTGCCGGCTGACGATTTCCAATTGCCGATTGACGAATTAAAATCGCAAATCGCAAATCGCAAATCGCAAATCTCTTTGGAGTTTTGTGGTGGTACTCATGTTGATAAACTGGGTTCTATCGGCGGCTTCAAAATAATCAGAGAAGAGAGCATTTCGACCGGCGTGCGCAGAATTACCGCTCTGACCGGCTCGGCTCTTACCGAACATCTCGAAAAGACCGGCGTGATTATCGATGAGCTTTCATTGATGCTGAAGGTCCCCTCCGAGGGGCTGGTTGAGAGGATTGGCCGGCTGATGAAGGAAAATAAAAGGCTCTCTAAGGAGCTCAAGTCGGCCTCGCGCCAGTCCGGCTCTGACGTTATGGCAGAGGCAAAGCAGCTTCTTGCCGATTGCGAAAAGGTCGGCGAAACTCATATCATCGTTGGCCCGCTTTCGCCGACTTCCATCGAGCAGGCCCGTGAGGCTGTCGATATGCTCAAGAAGAAGGCGAAATCCGCCGCTATCGTTTTGGGCTTTGCTGACGGCGACAAGGCCGTGCTTTTGGTGGGCATGACCAACGACGTGGTGGAAAGGGGCATAAAGGCCAGCGACGTGGTCAAGGCAGTTGCGCCGCTCATTGACGGCGGGGGCGGCGGGCGAGCGCAAATGGCCCAGGCCGGCGGAAAGAAACCGGAAAAAATCGACGATGCCCTGGCAAAAGCCGCACAAATCTTGAAAGAAAAACTGGCGGCTTGTTGATTAGCATCATTGCGATGACCGGTCAGAATAAATCGCGTCATTTAACGGTTTTGTTTGAAGAAAAACACCTCACAACAAGTCTTATTTAATGAGACGGCATTGAATAGCATCTTTTGAACAGGATTAAGGTCTTTCGCCGGGAATTCGTCTGAAAAATGCTTAAATCGCGGATGGGTAAGGGCTTATGCTCAGGTTCAGTTGTACAAATTGCGGCCAGAAATTCAAATTGCCGGTAGAACGTGCGGGCAAAAAAGGGCGATGCCCGAAATGCAAAGCCTCGCTTATTGTTCCAAACCCGACTGCCCCGGGCCCACCTGCCGCCGGTACTTCCGGCTGTCCGGAAACAACTGCCGCAAAGCCGCTTCTCGGTTTGAACTTTCTTGATGTATCTCCAACGGTTGAGCAACCGCCCGGCGAACCACAAAGTGAATTGGACAGCTCCGATTTGGACCATAAGCAAGAGCAGCCGCTTATACTCGGATACCGGGCGCCCGGGCCCGAACCGGCGCCGCAGCGTCGTCTCCCGTGGGTCATTGACATATTCCTATACCCCATAAACAAGCCCGGCCTGACAACGCTTGCTATCATTGTAATGGTGCCCCTGCTCATTAATCTGATGGCGGGCCTTCTCGGACCATTTGGCTTTTTTGTATTGATTCCAGGCTTTTTCATAAATATTGTCATCGGGTTGTATTACTTCTGGTACCTTGCCCGATGTATTCAGGACAGCGCCTTAGGCGGAATTCGCGCCGCTGAGACCATCGGTGATACGCCGGGGCTCGGCGAAATGTTCTCGCAAGCGCTGCAAATTGGCGGCTGCTATATTCTTTTTCTCGCGCCCACAGGCATTTACTACTTCTATGGCGGTCGCGAGACAGACCCTGTTTTCTGGTCTCTGTTTGGCTGCTCTCTGTTTTTCTTTCCGATGGGCCTGCTGGCCGTCATAATGTTTGATTCCCTCTCCGGGCTTAATCCCATTTTGTTGATAGGCTCGATATTCAGTACGTTTCTTCCCTATTGCGGCCTGGTAATACTACTCTATGTAATTGTCTTCATTTTCAATGTCGCGGGCGTGCTATTCGCCTTCACGCCGCTTTTAGGATACCTCCTGGGACTGCTTCCTATCTACCTGCTGGTCGTCACTGCACATATTCTGGGCAGGTTTTACTGGCGGTATGAGAAAAAACTCAATTGGGAAGTTTAGTTGGTGGAGCTATTTCCATCTGTGAGCGGGTGACGAAGTGAATCCTTGACGGCAGCTGATAAAGCGGTATAGTTGTTTTGAAAAATTACCGAATTAACGGAGGTTGTTATGTTCCACATTAAGTATCGACAAAGGGCCGTCATAGTTTTGTGTCTTCTGGCTTTGGCTGTTACTGTGTGTGGCTGTCGTAAGAAAGAACCGGAGCCGCCTGAGGCACGCGGGCCGCGGCAATCCCAGCCGACCGGCGCCGGCGGTCGGAGCGATTTGTTGGTGGTTGAATTGGGCCTCGGCATTGGGCCGGTCAGGTTCGGCATGTCAAAAGAAGAGGTCATAAAGCACTTCGGAGAGCCCGACAGAATCGACGGCGGCGGGATAAGCCTGAACTATATTGCCTCGAAAGGCCTGAGCTTTTTGGTCGATTCTTCCCGGGGCGTCAGGGGCATGGACTGCTGGGCCAAGGGGGGATTGCCCCCGGGAACCGAGGTCAGCGATTTTGCCGGTTCGACGAAAAAAGGTATCGCGATGGGGGCCGGCGCCGAACAAATCGCCTCTGCTTACGGCCGGCCGGACCGCGTTACTGATGCAGGCTCGATGACAATCCTGCACTATAATAAGCGGCGATGCTTTTTTACCCTCAAGGAAGACCGCCTGGTCAAGCTTTCTATGTCTATGACTGTGCCTTAGATGAGATATAGTGCTCTCAGTTGAGATTTCCCGTTTGTTCGCGGGTCACTTGTGCCACAGGTAGTGGCTTTAGAACAATAAGTTACAATCTTACTCGCGGGAATTTACTACCCTGAAGGGTATAGATGCCGCAGAGAGTTAGCTTTTTGAGCGGGCCTGGTTCTGCTGTCTTATCTTCACGCTTTTCGCGTGGGCGTCGAGACCTTCAGCTTCCGCCAACCGAATAATATCCTCGGCGCTTTGGGCCAGCTTCTCCTTATCGTACTCGATTATGCTTATGGACTTGATAAAGTCATTGCTGGTAAGCGCGCTGGAGAATTTCGCCCCTCCTCCCGTTGGCAAAGTATGACTTGGCCCGGCCCAATAGTCGCCAACTGCAACCGGGCTGTAATCACCGATAAATATAGCACCGGCGTTCTTGATTTTGTCGGCGATTTCTCTGCTTTTGTCTCCGCATTGAATCTCTAAATGTTCCGGCGCAAGATTGTTTGCCCATGAAATTATATGTTCAAAAGAATCAAACACAATGATAGCGCTATATTTTTTCAGGCATTCAATTGTTTCTTTTGCCCTGCTTAATTGTCCTGCTTGCTTTTTAAGCTCATCCAGGATTTTCTTGCCGACTTCGTTTGAATCTGTAAAAACAATCGCACTGCCCGGTGCGTGCTCTGCCTGGCTGAGCATATCAGCCGCCACCCATGCCGGGTTGGCCTTATCGTTCGCGATTATCAATACTTCGCTTGGCCCGGCCACTGAATCAATGCCGACATATCCAAAAACCATCAGCTTGGCCGTCTGTACCCATTGATTTCCTGGCCCGACAATTTTATTTACCTTGGCGATAGTAACCAAAGCTGCTACTCCCTGCACACCGCCTGCCCGATAGACCTTATCGATTTTCAGTTCGTAACAGGCTGCCAAAGTTACCGGATGAATGTCCTTGTTATATCTCGGCGGAGAAATCACGACAATTTCCTTCACGCCTGCCACTTGAGCAGGTACCGCTGTCATTATTACGGTGGAAGGCAGCGGAGCCGAAGCGCCCGGGACGCATATACCAACTCTTCTGATAGGGGTATATCTGATGCCGGTTTCTCCCGACAGGTCCGATTTTTTCCCGATAAAAATCTTGGTTTGGTATTCCCGTATGTTCTTAATCGCTTTTCGAATCGATACTAAAAGGTCTTTGTCTATTTCTTTGTGAGCTTTCTCCAAAGCTTCTTTGCTCACACGGAATTCCTTGCGCGATATGTCAACCCCATCGTATTCTTTTGTATATTTTCTTACAGCTTTATACCTTTGTTCGTCAACATCTCGAATAATCTCGAGGACCTTATCACGATTGTTCTCACTCTCTTTATCAAAACCGCCAAACATTGCTTTGTGGAGAAGTATCCGACGGATGTCCTTGAATTGTTTATCAAAGCCCGACTGGGATTCGGGGATAAGAATTCTGTCGAGTTCGTGGGGCACTGTTGGCTCCTTTATTCGTATTTGCGATTCAAGATTTTCGACTTGAAATCGTCAATCGTCAATCGAAGATTCCGCTGTTGATTACAAAATTGGCGCCCTGAAGTTGCCATGGCTATATACTCGCGTTGCCTTCTGCAGCAGCAGATAATGTTTACCTTTATATTTAGTCCTGATTCCTGCTATTTTGAATAGCAAAGGCTCGGTCGCGGCGGATTGTCTCAGCTCGGTCAGCTCCAGTGCCTCGCACGGCAGCAGCCGCAGAGAAATCTCCTGCACGTTTCGCCCAAGGGCGTCCAGCGCGAATACAAACCGGCCGTTTTTCTGTTTGACCAGAAAGGCGGTCCTGTCGGCCAGTATCGGGTCCAGCTTTAGTTTCGCTCCTTTAGCAGGCTCAGGTTCTGGCTCGGGCTCGCGCTTAGGCTCAGGTTCTGGCTCGGGCTCGCGCTTAGGCTCAGGCTCAGGCTCAGGCTTAGGCTCGCGCTTAGGCTCAGGCTTAGGCTTAGGCTCAGGCTCAGGCTTGGTTTTGGATTCTTCGACCGGTTTCGAATCGGGCACAGTAGGCTTTTTGGGTTTCGGGGCCGGCCTTAACTTCGCAGGGCGTTCAACTTTCCCGGTATCGAGCATTTCGAGTATCTCTTTCGGCATCTCCAAGATGCCGTTCGCATCACTGACATCAGGTTTTGATTGGCTCTGTTGCGCCGGTGGGGCATTATTCGGCTCGCTCGATTTATCTTGTGATTCCTGTGGCTGCTCAGGGGCCTTCTGCTCCTGTGGTTGCTGTTTGGGCCGGACTTTAACCGGTTTTTCCGGCTCGATTGCTTTGATGGTCGCCAGGAAATAGAGGGGGAATATGAAGTTTTTGCCTTTGTACTTTGTAACTATGCCCCAGAGCATATAATTGTTGGCCGAGCGCTCTTTGAGGTCGGCGGTAATATTTTCCAGGGTTGTTGACGGCAGCAGTCGAAGACTCGTCCCGGCCTTGACGACGTTTTCTTCATCGCTCAGGTCCGAGTCGAGTTCAAACAGCCATTTCTCGCCGCCCTCGGCGTTTTTGACCTGACCGTTGACGCCCCTCAGGGCAAAACCGTCCCGCAGCAGGGCTTGGCGGGCCTTGTCCGCTGCGAACCCCGATGTTGTCATCGAAAAAACGCTTATCAGGAGCGCCACATTCAAAATCGCCGGTTTTATAGTCATGTCAAAAGTTTTACGTGCCAGGTTATAAAGGTTCGCTAATCAGGTCGGCAACTTGCTCGGGCCCTTCTGCGAACTTGACGTATCGGCTGCTGTCCGGGTCCTCGCTTGCGAGAAGTTCGACCAGCGGCCTCCAGAATCCGCCTACAAGTATAATCGGTTTATCCGCTTCGAGAAAGCCTTTGTTTTTTAATTCCCAGACCTTTGCCAGCTCCAGCAGTGTTCCCGTTCCGCCGGGCAGCACGACGTATCCCCGGCCCAGTTCTAACAGTGTATCGAGCCGTTCATCGAGCGACTCCGTGGTAATTTGGCGGCTGATATATTCGTTCGCTGCGCCCTTGAAGGCTGAGCACGTAACGCCGATAATTGTACCGCCGGCCTGGGCCGCTCCTTTTGCTGCGGCCAACATCGTCCCGCCGTATCCGCCGTTGACAATGGTAAAGCCGGCCTTTGCCAACAGTTCGCCCACTTTCTCTGCCAGCTTGAAAGCCGAATCGCCCGCCCCGGCCTTGCCGGCCCCGAAGATGGTTATTGTTTTCTCACTCATTATTTTTGGCCGGTGCAAAGTAGCAGAGGCACAGAGTTACTCTGCCCGCGCAGCATCATTTAGTTTTCTCGTCAAGCTGCTGAGCATTCGCTCAATTTCTCTACTCGATTCGTACAATTTATCAAAGTCGGTTTTCTTCAAATACCCCAGCTTCAAAGCAATTTCTATTTGAGTTTGTAATTCATAGAGTGAACCAGTCGCGATATATAGAAAGCGGATATAGTCGGCAGTTGATTTCCTGCCGGAACCTTCTGCTATATTGCTTGGAATGGAGATGGCGCTTCGTCTGATTTGGCAGGTCAATCCATACATCTCATCTGCAGGAAACGATTTTGACAGCTTGTATATTTCTGTAACCAAATTCATTGATTTCTGCCAAACAAGCAGATTTTTGTATGTTTTTATCGTCAATCCCTTTGCCCCTTTGCCCCTTTGTCCCTTTGCCCCTTTGTTCGCGTATAATTCAAAAGGCCGGCTGAGAGTAAAATTTCCCTGTCCCTGTCGGAAAGCTCCAGCTTGCCCGTAAATTCGAACGAGCCGTCCCGCCGGACGATTGTTACCTCGTTACTGCTCTTTATCGCTTCGGGCACGTCGTCGATTAAAAGTTCGTCGTCTGGTTCGATTTTGTCGTAGTCGGCCGCCTCGGCGAATGTCAGCGGCACAATGCAGAAGTTAATCAAGTTGGCTTTGTGGATTCTCTCGATGCTTTTCGCAATCACCGCCCGAATACCCAGGTACATCGGGCAAAGTGCGGCGTGCTCTCTTGAGGAGCCCTGGCCGTAGCTTTCACCTGCTACGATGATGCCGGCTATGGCTTTTTGTTTTAATTCGAGGGCCCGCTCGGCAAACGTCGGGCGCCCCTTTTCATTGAAACAATTGAAGACCACTTTTGCGTATTCGGGCACGTTTGAGCGCAGTTTCAGGAAAGTGCCCGCCGGCATAATATGGTCGGTGGTTATCTTGTCGCCGCATTTGACCAGCACCTTGGCCGCCAGTTTCTCAGGCAATGGCGGCGGCGTCTGAGGCACGACAATTGTGGGCCCGCGCAGAACCCTTGCTTTTGCCGCTTCTTTCTCGCTTAAAGGCTTCTCTATCATACTGTCATCGACGGCGAATTCGTCCGGCAGCCCAATTCCTGGGTATTCGGCACCAAACAATTCCGGCAAATCGCGCGGGTCGGTAATTTTGCCGGTCAGGGCCGAAGCGACCGCCGTCTCCGGACTGACCAGATAAACCTTATCGCCGGTTGTGCCGCTTCGTCCGGGAAAATTCCTGTTAAACGTGCGAAGGCTTACTACCTCATCCGCCGGCGAAAAGCCCTGGCCGATACAAGGCCCGCAGCCCGATTCGAGGATTCTGGCGCCGGCTGAAATCATATCCGCCAAGGCCCCGTTTTCCGCCAACATATTCAGGACCTCTCTGCTGCCGGGAGCGACCGCAAATTCGACCATATTGTTTATACTTCTGCCCTTTAATGTCCTTGCCGCCATCATCAGGTCGGCAAAGCTCGAATTGGTGCAGCTTCCTATTACGACCTGCCCTGTTCCGGTTCCGGCAATTTCGCTGACGGTTTTGACGTTGTCCGGCGAAGATGGACAGGCCGCCATCGGCTCAAGCTCGGCCAGGTTTATCTCGATGAGGCGGTCGTATTCGGCATCCGCATCGGCTGCCAGGGGCTGATAGTCCTGAACTCGTTTCTGGGCGGCGAGGAATTTTCTGGTTTGTTCGTCGCTGGCGAAGATGCTTGTTGTTACGCCCAATTCCGCTCCCATATTCGTTATTGTCGCCCGCTGGGGCACGGACAGAGTTTCGATACCTTCGCCGAAGTATTCGACCACCCATCCCACGTTGCCTTTTGTCGAGAGCTGGCCGAGCAATGTCAGGATAACATCTTTGGCCGCCACCCAGTCGTTCAATCGGCCGGTAAGTTTTACTCCGAGGACCTTCGGACAGCTCAGGTAGAAAGGTCCGCCTGCCATGGCTGCTGCCACATCCAGTCCGCCGGCCCCAATCGCCAGCATACCGATTCCGCCGCCGGTCGGGGTATGCGAGTCGCTGCCTAATAGTGTGGCCCCGGGCCTGCCGAACCGCTCTAAGTGGACCTGGTGACAGATACCGTTGCCCGCCCGCGAGTGATAAACTCCGGATTTGGCGGCGATTGTTTGAAGGTACAAATGGTCGTTGTGGTTCTCCGGCCCGAACCCGGCCATATTGTGGTCCACGTAGCTGACCGACAAATCGGTCTTGACCCTGCCCCCCCCCATCGATTCGAACAGCAAAAACGCGGTTGTACCGGTGGCATCCTGCGTGAGCGTCTGGTCGATTCTGATGCCAATCTGCTCGCCGGCGGCTATTTTGCCGTCAACCGTGTGTTCGGCAAGTATCTTATAGACGAGTGTTTGTCCCAATTTTTGACTCCTTAGAATCCAGGCGTACAATCTAACAGGGCTCCCATTTTGCGTCAAGTCGCAAAATGCCGGCCCACATAAATGCCCTGTAAAAACAAATCTCCAGCGGCGATTTTTTGGCCGACAACGCTTTTCATCGTGCTTTGCAGCCGGCCGCAATAGATTCCGGTTTCAGGATAGGCTCTAAGCCAATAAAAAGGGGCGACCTTGCGCCCCGCCGCTGCACAAGGTCGCCCGTAGGCGTTCGAAGGGAAAACCACTTGGCCGCTTGACTTGTCGTTAGCGCGTTGTCGTTATTCCTCCGGGACCGTCAATTGCCAGGTACGAATCCTGTCTATTCCCAGGTGTTCCCGGTGGTTGATTGCCCTTGCGCTTTTCCGTTATGTTTTTGAAGCTGGATGGATACCAGGTATAGATGTTATCGTCGTCGATGGCGCAATAAGCGCGTTTTTCAAATGTTACGTGGCCGTCCATATACAATACGTTTTGCCCGTCATCCTGGTGGGTAATGGCGTTTCCTTCCTTTTGTTTCAATGTCGGAGCGTTGTCCGCAGGGTTAAAATCGTTCCAAATCTGCGTTTCTCCCGCAGGGTCTTTTATCCAGGGGTTGCGGTCGGCCGCCACTGCCATACCGGGTTCGGATGACGTGGTCAGAGCGAACTGCCCAAAAGGATAATGATAGGAGTAGCTGCAATGCTCTCGATTTGTTGGAGGGTCGTTCTTGGATTCGCCGAAATCCCAGACCTCAATAAGCTCTTTGTTGGTAACGCCGTGGTCACCAAGCTTAAACTCATCGACGCCGGAATCGCCCTTGCAGATGAACGATTTGGGTGTTACCTCGGCATACTTGACTAAAAGAAAGAAGTTGGACGAGACGGTTGCTTTTCCGCCGGAACCGTCGTTGCCCAGGCCGAAGGCGGTACGTCGGTCGCCGGCCAGCCAGTTCGCCAGAGGCCCATGTTGGGTTGTTGGGCCTCCTGCTCGCGGAAGTTCATCCTCGTAGTCGTTGGCATAGACCAGCATTGCAGTGCCTATGCCCTTTAGGTTGGTTCCGCAGATCAACCTGAAGGCAATTTGCCTGACCCTGGCCAGGGCCGGCATCAGAATGCCCATGAGCAGAGCTATGATCGCGATAACGACCAGCAGCTCAACTAATGTGAAACCTTTTCTTTTCCGTTCCATTTTTTGTCTCCTTTACTATTCGGAGACTCGCAGGCCCGACCGTTTTAAGCCCATATTGATTTTTGAATAGATTAGTACTTTTTTTTATTGCCGGGAGCCTCGGTTGCCCGGTCCACAAAACTGACAATCCCGGCCACAAGGGTACTTATAGCATTTAACGCACAGTTCTTTTTTGCGAATCTCCTTGGTTCACTTTTTTTTGCCTATAACGGTCGGTTTTAGAACAGATACGCAAAAAACCGTTTCTTTCCATTATGGTTCGCGCAAAAAAGTTCTTCGGACACTCAAAGCTGTTGCCGGCTCAATGAGCCGGGCCGGTCTGGAAAAGGGGCCTTTTCTCCGGTAGGCAGGTTCAGGTTATGAAATGAAAACCAAATATGATGACGACTTGGATTATGATAGGTTTTTCAGACCTGCCTGTCTCTGTTTCGAACTTTTAGCGCAATTCTCCATACAGGCGGCGCCATTGTCGGAGCAATAGCGTAAGCCAAATTGTAAAAGAAGTCTTTTTGCCGAAGGCAGGTTTGAGATATGAAATGAAGACCGAATATAATGACGACTTAATATATAATATAAGTTTTTACAAATCTGCCATTCTCTGATTACTATTATAACACAAGGTAACATTTCTGTCAAGTAAATTATGTCGAATTTTGTATTTTTTTTGAAAATTTTTTACAATTTGCCTAACACCGTTGTTCCCGGCTTAAAATCGGGGATATCACTGAACAACTTTATTTTGAGACGCGTAAGATGACTGAGGTCTGTCGGTCGATTGATGATTAACCGGGAAAATCGAATTTTTGTCGCTGTTCCGGCTCGAATACCTTCGAGAAGCGGCCGGAAACCTTGAATTATCGGGACAGACTTGATATTCTATTGGTAAAGGAGTTCGGCAGCGCAGCCAGGCAAAGATAGCGTGGTTGTATGGAAATATCGGTTAATGGGTAGCCTCGGCCATGAGCGAACAACGAGAAGGACAACATCGGGATTGCAATGGGCAAACCCCGCGCAGGGATTTCCTGAAAATTGCGGGGGTAGTTGTCGTCAGCGGCGGCCTCGGTAGTTGTTCTCCCCCATCGGATATTGTGATAGATGGAATCCCGGCGTCTGTCGGATACATCCTTGTTGATACCAAAAAGTGCCAGGGGTGTTTGTCCTGTATGCTGGCCTGTTCGTTGGTGCATGAGGGACAGGCGAATCTGACTTTATCGAGAATACAGGTAATACAGAACTCATTTGAGAAATGGCCGCTCGATATAACCATCGAGCAATGCAGGCAGTGTGTGGACCCTGCTTGTGTCAAGGCGTGTCCGAATGGAGCGCTTGAAGTTGATTCGAAATATAGAAATGTCAGAACCGTGGATATTGCCAAATGCATCGGTTGTGGGTTGTGCGAAGAAGCGTGTCCATATACGCCGAGCAGGTCGCTGGTCGCCCCCCATAAAGACTTCAACGGTGATATGAAAAGTAGAAAGTGCGACCTCTGTGCTTATGCTAAATATCATTGGTCCCCCAAAGGGGGAGGTCCCGGCGGAAAGCAGGCTTGCCTTGAGGTGTGTCCTGTCGGCGCTATCAAGTTCACAAAAAGGATACCGGTTCAGGAAGGAAATGCCGGTTACAAGGTCAATCTAAGGGGGAAGAGCTGGAAGAAGCTGGGATACCCGATTTCTTGAGCGGCAGAGAAGAACAGCTATTGTCGGCACTTCAACTCAAGGGAAATGAAGACGCATGAACGGATACGCAGGGAAAATTCTGAGAGTCAATCTGACCGACAAAAAAGTTACAACCATACCCACCGCTGATTACGAGCAGTGGGTCGGCGGACACGGAATGGGCTCCGCCATTTTCTTCGACCTGGTCAAGGACAAGACAATCGACGGATTCGACCCCGCGAACGTGGTTACATTGATGACTTCGCCGTTGAGCGGTACTTTAGTCCCGGCGGGCGCCGGAAGGACAGAGGTGCAGGGGATTGGAGTGCAGTCATATCCTATAGGCTGGTTCACAAGAAGCAATTTCGGTGGAAGGTTTTCCACGATGCTTAAGTGTGCCGGCTGGGACGGGATAGTGCTCGAGGGAAAGGCGGACAGACCCGTCTGGATTGACATCAGAAACAGCAATGTTCACATCAGCGACTGTAGTCCGTTATCGCTATGGGGAACAGACACCTGGGACTGCCAGAAAAGAATCTGGAAATACGTTGCTGGAAGCCAGGCGTATGGAGACTGGATATGCGTAGATGGTGAAGAGGGGGATAAAACTACTCAGAGACCTGCGGTTCTGGCAGCAGGCCCTGCCGGGGAGAACCTGAGCAGGATGGCCTGCCTGATACACGATGCGGGCAATGGTTCGGGCCAGGGCGGCTTTGGGGCCGTTTGGGGCTCCAAGAACCTGAAAGCCATAAGCGTGGTAGGGACCGGCGGCATCGACGTCAACGACCCGAAGGCGCTGCTGGAAGCGCGTTTGTGGCAAAAACAGAATTATGCTTTTGACCTTAATAATTTGAAGAAAGGTCCGATATGGGCTGGATTCGCGAGTCTTCCTTTGCCCGGGACATTATGGGGAAGGCCTAGTGGTTCCTGGAAGCCGACGGAGGGACAACGACCGCAGGCATGTGTGGGCTGCCACTCCGGCTGCCGGGCGAGATATGAGAGCGGGCTTGGTAATGAGGCGATGTGCTATGCAACGATGTTCTATTGTGACGCGAAGTCTCTCGATATTCAGCGCAGGGCCACCGACCTGCTCAATAAATATGGTTTGAATGCACACGAAATGATTTATGGCACTACTTATCTGAGAGACCTTTACAAATTAGGCGTTCTGGGGCCGGGAAAAGAGATTGATTGCCCTCTTGACTTCGATGGTTACGGGAGCTACGAGTTCGTCGAGCAATTGGTGAAGATGATCGCTTACAGGAATGACGGTCGCGGCGGCAAGAGCCGGTGTGGCGATGACCTCGCCGAGGGCTTTGTAAGAGCGGCCGAGAAATGGGGCAGATTGGACGGCGATTCGTCAGACCTGGAAACCGGGTTGCTTCCGTTTCCTTATTGGGGAATACCTTTGCACCGGGACCCAAGGCACCGGCTCGAATGGGGATATGGAACAATTCTCGGCGACAGGGACATAAACGAACATTGTTTCGACATGCTGCATTCGTGTTTGACACCGGCGGCATTGAAGGGGCGCAAGTCGCAGACGACGGCGAAAGAAGCTGTTAGAATCTACGTCGATAAAATGGTTCCGTTTCAGGACGATGAGCTTATGCTTGACTACAGCACGCAGAACATGTACTCCGAGCACATAGCAAAGCTCGTCTCCTGGCACCGATACTACACAAGGTTCTGGAAACAGTCGGCGTTGTTCTGCGACGCGAGCTGGCCGGATTTCATTAATGTTTATGCCCCGAAGAAAATAGGGTCAACGGGCCAGGCAGAACCCAAATTCTTTAAGGCTGTAACCGGAAAGAACTTCTCGTTCCTTGACGGCATAGAGCTTGGAAGGAAGATATGGAACCTCGACCACGCCATCTGGACACTCCAGGGCCGGCACCGGGACATGGTGCACTTTGCCGGCTTCATTTATGATAGGACGTGCACTTATCGCGGAATGGATATAAGGCACTTTTCGCCCGGCAGAAAAAATGGGAAATGGCAGTACATCGACTCTTTTGGCAGGTACGTGGACAGGAAAAAATTTGAAGAATTCAAGACCAAGTTTTACAAACTCCAGGGCTGGGATGCGGCCACAGGGTATCCTGCCGGAAAGACGCTGGAGTCGATGGGGTTAAAGTATGTTGCCGATGAACTCGACAAATGCGGCAAACTTGGCAGGGAGTAGATATGCAGAGATTGGCCGAACCCGATGAATCTCTGGTATCCAGAGTGCTCGATGAGGTCGGATTTGAGGACCGCCTGATTGGGTATCGAGTGCGCCGGCGCGCCGGGGCAATAAGGGCGTCAATGTACAGTTTTGAAGAGGTGGTTCATCTATTGAATGACAGCTTTCCTTGCCTGAATCTGGAGAAGCTGGCCGAGTGGATAAGAGTGGTCATCAAAGACGAAGAGCTATCCGCGAGAATAAAAGAAGCCATAGAGCTGCAAAGCAATTACCGCGACAGAATGCTGCGCATAAGAATTCTGATGGGAGAGAGACTCTGCCAGTGCAGGAAGGCCCCTTACTGACGATAGATTGAAATCGGGGGTATGACTGCCGAAAACCTTTGAGAGCATAAAGGATAGTGCTCACGATTGAAATTTCCCCCGCCGCGGCGGGTTCGCCTGCCCCATAGGGGCGGGCAACTTGTGCCCTAGGTACTTGTGCCGCAGGTAGTAACCTTAAAACAATAATTTACAATCCCAATCGCGGGAATTTATTACCCTTAAGGGTAGAAATGCTAAAAAAGCGGCCTTATGCTTTGTTGCATAAGGCCGCCTGTACACAATCCAAAAAGCAGCGTGGCTGCCTGGCTTATCGTCAGCGTCCGGTGGTAGTGGTCGTGGTTCCGCCGCTGGTGCCGGGCCCGTCATTTATCAGGTACGAATCCTGTCTGTTCCCCGGTTCGGGGCCCGGTGGAAGAATGCCCAAACGCTTTTCATTTATGTTACTGAAGTTAGATGGATAACGGGTATAGATGTTATCGTCGTCGATGGCGCAATAAGCGCGTTTTTCAAAGTTGACGTGGCCATCCATAAACAATACGTTTTGCCCGTCATCCTGGTGGGTAATGGCGTTTCCTTCCTTTTGGGCCAGTGTCGGAGCGGTGTCCACAGGGTCAAAATCGGCCCAGATTTGAGTTTCTCCCGCGAGGTCTTCTATCCAGGGGTTGCGGTCGGACGCCACCGCCATACCGGGCTCGGTTGAGGTGGTCAGAGCAAACGCCCCAAAAGGATAATGATAGGTGTAGCTGCAGTGCTCTCTCGCATTGGGGCCGAAATCCCAGACCTCAATAAGCTCTTTGTTGGTAACGCCGACGTCACCAAGCTTAAACTCTTTGACGCCGGAATCTCCCTTGCAGAGGAACGATTTGGGTGTTACCTCGGCAAACTTGACTAAAAGAAACAAGTTGGATGAGATGGTTGCATATCCTTGCGAGCCGTTGGGCTGCAGGTCGAAAGCATCAAATCGGTTGGCGGCCGCCCAGTCTTTCAGATTTCCATGTTGGGTTGTTGGGCCGCCCGCACGCGGAAGTTCATCATCGTAATCGTTGGCATATATCAGCATTGCTGTGCCTAAGCCCTTGAGGTTCGTTCCGCATATCATTCTAAATGCGATTTGTCTGACCCTTGCCAGAGCGGGCATCAGGATGCCCATGAGCAGTGCTATGATCGCGATAACGACCAGCAGCTCAACTAATGTAAAACCTTTTTTCTTCATTTTTTTCTCCTTTTTTCTTTTGAGATTCGCAAAATCGACCGTTCTTAAACACACACTTGGTTATGCTTTAATGGATAAATGCTTATTGTCGAAAACACTAAGACATTATTTTTTGCGCGAATCTCCTTGGTTTAACGTTTTTTGCCTAAAAACGGCCGGTTTGATATTGCAAAACCGATATTTTCAATTAGATTCTTGCCATCATTTCTTTTGACGTTTAACATAGCTGCCTGCTTAACGCTATAAATCTCAATCGTAAAAGAAACCCCTTCTCCCGGCAGGTGGGTCTATTGATATGATATTAAGACCAGAGGTATAATGGCGATTTAGATTATGATATAAAAGCTTTCTAAACCTACCTGTCACTAATATTAATATTAACACTCTGCTATGTGCCTGTCAACAAAATTCGGCGTTTTTCATTGATTTTCTTGAAAAATTTAAAAAATTCGCGTAGTATATGGGTTTTTAGCGTGGAATTGCAGGTATGATGACCGATAAAATTGTTGAAAATACGAAGAAATTGCTTGAAAAGCACAACCAGAATCATCTTTTGACGTTCTGGGACCAGCTTGATACAACCCAAAGGCGGAATCTGCTTGCTCAAATCGGGCGGTTGGATTTCCCAGAGATAGACGATTGGGTGGCTAATTTCGTAAGAGTACCCGCTTCTGCTCAAATCAAAGCCGATTTTGTTCCTGTCCGGTCCTACGCTCCTGTTCCGGCCGATGCCGAGCAGGAGCTCAAGTACGACCGTGCCGTTGAATTGGGCGCCGAATTGATATCGTCCGGTAAGGTTGCCGCCTTCGTTGTGGCGGGCGGACAGGGAACCAGGCTCGGATTTGACGGTCCCAAGGGGAATTTCCCAATCAGTCCCGTTAAGGGCAAGACGCTGTTCCAAATCTTTGCCGAGACAATCGCCGCAGTTTCTGAGAAATACCACGCCCGCTGCCCCTGGTATGTTATGACCAGTCCCTTGAACCACACCGAGACTATAGAGATTTTTCGCTCGAATGACTATTACGGCCTGGACGAGGAGGACGTTTTCCTGTTTCAGCAGGGAACATTGCCCAACTTTAGTTTTGACGGCAAAATCCTCCTTGCCGACAAAGCCGAAATTGCCTGCTCGCCCGATGGGCACGGGGGCAGCCTCAATGCCCTTTATCAAAGCGGCGCCCTGGACGATATGAAAAGGCGGGGCGCCGACTTCATAAGCTACTGGCAGGTAGATAATTCGCTGATTAATATATTTGACCCGCTTTTTATCGGTCTGCATGCCCTCGATAAGGCCGAGATGTCCTCAAAGGCCGTGATAAAATCCGACCCTTACGAAAAGGTAGGCAACTTCTGTCTCCTGGACGGCAGGGTAACCGTCATCGAATACAGCGACTTGCCCGATGATTTGGCCCGGAAGCGCTGCGCCGACGGCTCGCTGAACTTCGAACTGGGCAGTATCGCCATCCACATTATCAATCGCGCCTTCGTCGAAAGGCTCAACACCGGGGGCTTTTCACTGCCTCTGCACAAAGCAGTCAAAAAAATACCATACATCGACGAGGAGGGGAGCTTAGTCGAACCGGCCGAGCCGAACGGTGTAAAGCTGGAGAGTTTTGTTTTTGATGCCCTGCCGTTGGCCTCGAAATCGATAATTTTGCAGACTCTGCGAAGTCAGGAGTTCGCCCCGGCCAAAAATGCCACGGGCGTTGACGGCGTCGAGGCCGCAAAACAAATGATAGTGGCTCGTGCGGCCGAATGGCTCGAATCAGCAGGCGTGAGCGTTCCCCGAAAGCCGGACGGTTCAGCCGACTGCCTCATCGAAATCGCTCCCGGCTTCGCGCTGAGAAAAGACGACATCAAGGCTAAGCTAAATCGCATACCCCAAATCAATTCAGGCGACGAAATCTACCTCGTATAAAATTTATGTATGGTCACAGTGGTATATGTCTCGCCCGGCTTTAGAACAACAGACGGGAAATCAGGCTTGTTTGGTGAATCCGGAAAGTGCTGCGTCTCTAAGCAAAACGCCGCGTGCTTAATATATGACCCGCCCGACTTGCCCGTTATGGAGCCGTCGAGGAAATTTCCCGTGTACAACTGTATGCCCGGCTCGGTTGTACGGACTTCCATAATCCGCCCGCTGGCCGGTTCGTGGACTCTCGCCGCTAAGGTCAACTCGCCGCTGCTGTTGATGACGTAATTATGGTCATAGCCCATACCTACCTTTTCGATTCGCGAGCCGATGGTCATCGGTTTTGTAAAATCCATCGGCGAATCTTTGACGCTTCTGATTTCGCCGGTCGGTATCAGCCCCTCATCGACCGGAGTGTAATTGTCGGCGTTGAGCATTAGCTCGTGGCCGAGAATATCGCCGTTGCCCTCCCCGGCCAGGTTCCAGTAGCTGTGGTTCGTCAGGTTTATTACCGTGGCCTTGTCCGTCGTTGCCTCGTAGCTGAACTTCAATTCGTCGTCTTTCGTCAGCGTGTAGGTAACGGTACACGCCAGGTTGCCCGGATACCCTTCTTCGCCGTCTTTGCTCAGGTAGCTCAGCTTCAGGAATGCCTCGTCACCTGTTGCCGTTACGTCCTCGGCCTTCCACACAACTTTGTCGAACCCTTTTTTTCCGCCGTGCAGATGGTTCGGCCCGTTGTTGGCTGCCAGCTTGTACTCGACGCCGTCGAGCTCGAATTTCGCCCCGCCGATACGGTTGGCATACCGCCCGACGGTCGCCCCGAAATAGGACCCTTTTTTGATGTAGCTATCCAGGTTGTCATAACCTAAGCTGATATCGGCCATCTTGCTGGCCCTGTCCGGTACCTCCATTACAACCAGTATTGCCCCGTAGTCTGTAATCTTTGCCGTAAGGCCGTTGGGGTTGGTCAGCGTGTACAGATGAACTTGCTCGCCGTCGGGCGTTTGGCCGAATGGCTCTTTGTGGATACTCATTACTTTCTCCTTAGCGTCGCCTTGGTCTTGTTGGGCTTCTGAGGGAATTTGCTTTTTTTCGCAGCCAAATATAAATAATGCCGCCGCCAAAACCAAATTAAACCAAAATCTTGTTTTCATTTTTAGCTCCTTGGTCTAAAATATGTGTTGCTTATACAGTTTGCTAACTTGCAGGAAATATAACGCCGGCCAAATGAAATGTCAAAAAATTTGTTTTTTACCGGCTCAGAACGGATTTTTTCTGGTCAAACTTTAACTATTTGAAAGGAGATAAGGAGTATGGAACCAAAACGCAGGGAAAAAGGGCTTTTTCTGAACAAAACATGGTATCTGGCCGTGTTCTGCACGGCTTTGTTTATCTGCTCGGCCGTATGGGCGGACTACAAGCCGGCAGATGGGCCGTTAATGACGCGCTGGGCAAAGCAGGTCTCGGCGAAAAAGGCCCATCCTGAATATCCCCGGCCGCAGATGGTCCGCGAGGACTGGCTGAATCTCAACGGGCTGTGGGAATATGCGATTGAACCCAAAGACGGGGCACAGCCGGAGGAATTCGATGGACAGATTCTTGTGCCGTTCTGTGCCGAGTCGGCCCTGTCGGGCGTGATGAAGACCGTCGGCGGGGACAATCACCTCTGGTACCAGCGCAACTTTGAAATCCCCCGTTCCTGGAAAGGGCAAAGAATACTGCTGCATTTCGGCGCCGTGGATTGGGACGCTACGGTTACGGTCAACGGCAAAGAAGTCGGCACGCACCGCGGCGGGTACGACCCGTTTACATTCGATATCACCGATGCCCTGAATGACACCGGCAAACAAAGAATCCTTGTCTCCGTTTGGGACCCGACGAATGCCGGCTCGCAGCCGCGAGGCAAGCAGGTCAGCAAACCCCGCGGGATATGGTACACCGCGGTAACGGGAATCTGGCAGAGCGTCTGGCTTGAGCCTGTTCCGCAGGTGTATATAAAATCGCTCAGGATAGTGCCGGATATCGATGCCGGACACGTTCGAATCACTGCGGATTGTGGGGGCGAGACGGCCGGGTTCAGTTTTGAGGCCGAGGTAAAGGCCGGCTGGTTCGACAAGGCCAAAGGCGGCGCGGAACTCGGCAAAGAGGCCGAGATTGCTCTTAAAAATCCGAAGCTCTGGTCTCCTGATTCGCCTCATCTGTACGACCTGAAGGTCTCGCTCAAAGACTCCGGCGGAAAGACCGTCGATACGGTAAGCAGCTATTTCGGGATGCGGAAGATTGAGGTCAAAAAGGACGAATCCGGTATAAATCGCCTGTTCCTCAACAACAAGGTTCTGTTCCAGTATGGGCCTTTGGACCAGGGCTGGTGGCCGGACGGGCTTTATACCGCGCCTACGGATGCGGCGCTGCGATATGATATAGAGGTCCTCAAGAAGTTAGGCTGCAATATGCTGCGAAAGCACGTCAAGGTCGAGCCGAGGCGTTTTTACTACTGGTGCGATAAGCTGGGGCTGATGGTCTGGCAGGATATGCCCAGCGGCAATAATAAAGAAGACCAGGCGAAGAAGCAATTTGAGTTGGAACTAACGCGTGTCATCGGTTTTTTGCAAAACCATCCTTCCATCGTTATGTGGGTTCCGTTTAACGAAGGCTGGGGCCAGCACGACTCGGAGCGCTATGTGGACTTGATTAAGAAACTTGACCCGACCCGACTCGTGAACCACGCCAGCGGCTGGGCGGACAAGGGAGTCAGCGACGTTCACGATATTCACAAGTATCCCGGCCCGGCTGCGCCGCCCGTCGAGGAAAACCGTGCCGCCGTGCTCGGCGAATTCGGTGGGCTCGGTTTGCCTGTGAAGGAACATACCTGGCAGGCCGAGAAAAACTGGGGCTACCGAAGTTACGAGACGCGCGAAGCGCTGACCGAGGCGTATGTCAAGCTGCTCGCTAATCTGCGTTCACTGATTGGCGGCGGATTGTCTGCCGCGGTATATACGCAGACGACGGACGTTGAGATTGAAGTCAACGGGCTGATGACGTACGACCGCGCGATGGTGAAAATGGACGCGAAAAAGGCCACCGCGGCGAACAGGACTTTGTATCTGCCGCCGCCGGTTGTTACGACGATTGTGCCGACTTCGCAGCAGCAGGCCCAACAGTGGCGATATACAACGAGCAAGCCCGGCGAAGGGTGGGAAAAGGCGGACTTCGACGATTCTGCCTGGCAAAAGGGCCTGGGCGGCTTCGGCGCTAAAACAACTCCCGGAACGGTTGTCCGGACCACGTGGAACACCTCGGATATCTGGATACGCCGGACATTCGAGCTGGATGATGCCGAACTCGGCCGGGCGCATCTCTCAATCCACCACGATGAGGATGCCGAAGTTTATATCAACGGCCGGCTTGTCACCGAACTCAAGGAATATACTTCCAGTTATGCCAGGGTCGCTCTTGACAATAAGGCGCTCAAAGCCCTCAAGGCCGGGACCAATTGCATCGCGGTACATTGTCATCAGACCACCGGCGGCCAATACATCGACGTCGGCTTGGTGAAGGTAGCCGAACCGGACAAAAAGTGATTGACTATCGGATTCTGTCGGGAAAGAGGGGATTTTTTGGGGAATCAAGGGATGAATCGAAGGCGATTTTGTAAGTTGGCGGGTATGGGACTCGCCGGGGCTGTTGTTGGGAATTTCGGCTGTTCGGCCGGCTCGGTGGGTAATGCCTCGAGACAAAAAGCCCAACCGCCCAATATCATCATTATCATGGCCGATGACCTGGGCTATGGCGATATCGGTTGCTACGGCAGCACGAAGATTAAGACGCCCAACATAGACGCTCTGGCAAAAGGTGGTTTGCTCTTTACCGATTATCATTCCAACGGGGCGGTGTGCAGTCCGACAAGGGCGGCGCTGCTGACGGGGCGATATCAGCAGAGGTGCGGGGTCGAGGAAGTCGTATTCGCCAACGGCCCGGCGCGTGAAACGGGAATGTCGCTCGATGAAGTAACTTTCGCGGAGGTGCTCGGGAAGGCCGGCTACGCAACGGGCATCTTCGGCAAGTGGCATCTGGGATATAAGGTCGAGTTCAATCCGGCTAAGCAGGGGTTCGATGAGTTTATCGGGTATGTCAGCGGCAACGTGGATTATCACTCGCACATTGATGGCGCCGGGATAGAGGATTGGTGGAAAAACGTGAAAAAAGTCCCCGAAGAAGGCTATGTTACCGACCTTATAACCGAGCACGGAGTGGACTTTATCGAGCGGCACAGGGACGGGCCGTTTTGTTTGTATCTGCCGCACGAGGCGCCGCACTATCCGTACCAGGGGCGCAAGGACCCGCCGGAGCGGCTGGGGGGTAAAAAGAAGGGCAAGAAAACCCCGGCTGGCGAGATTCCCCGAGCGTACAAGGAAATGGTCGAGGTGATGGATGAGGGTATCGGGCGGATTGTCGAGGCGGTTCGCCGTCACGGGCTGCAGGATAATACCTTTATCTTTTTCTGCTCCGACAACGGCGCCAACAAGCAAGGCTCGAATGGTGCATTGGCCGGTTTTAAGGGCAGCCTGTGGGAAGGCGGGCATCGTGTGCCGGCTGTTGCGTATTGGCCGGGCAGGATAAAACCGGATACCGTTACAAATGAGCCTGTTCTGGGGATGGATTTGTTCGCTACAATGGTGTCTCTCGCCGGGGCGAGGATGCCGAGGGGACTTAGTCTCGATGGCGTCGATTTGGCGCCGCTGCTTTTGGAAGGTAAAGGCTTGCCCGGGCGGATGCTGTTTTGGCGCTTCAGGAAACAAAAGGCCGTCCGAAAGGGGCCCTGGAAGCTGCTGGTAATAGAAGACGGCGTAAAGCTTTTTAACCTTGCCGAAGACCTTGGCGAAGAAAACGACCTTGCCGGCGACAAGCCGCAGATTGTTGCCGAGCTTAAGGCCGAATTGGCGGCGTGGGAGCGGGAGATTTCGCGGCGCTAAGCGAAACTCAAGGCGTTCCAGAAACGAATAAAAGACTCGTGGATAGTTCAATGGCAATACGAGTGAGGTTTTGAATGAACCACGAATTAACACAAAAATATTACCGCAGAGGGCGCTGTCCTTGGGACTCCTTACGGAGAGAGCGCGGAGTAAAGATTCAGATAAATATAAAATACCAAGTACTCAACTTCACTTACTTTTACATAAGTATACTTATGCCAAACGCAGTCAAGTTGAGTAAATAGAATAAGAGCCTGCCGGAGGTCCTCCGGCAGGCTCAATAGAATATGCTTTAATTATCTTGTTGTACCGCTTGTACCGCTTCTTCTGAATGTACGGACAACCTTGGTACCTGTTATAGTTGTGGTTCTCGCATCTGAGGTTCCCATGGAAGACTTCAATTCGCCGGTAAGCTTGTTGTCTTTGAGTTTTCCTGCGAAATCGAGTTCGAATTTTCGCTCACCGAATTCCATTACGATTTTGAAAGTTACCTTATCGTTTTCGAGGTTGACCTTCTTGATGGGAATGGCCCCGTACAAGCCGCTCATGTCACGGTTGACTACCAGTCTCTGCTTGCGTTCTCCCCGCTCGGATTTCAAATCGAGATCCCAGGTGCCGATGACAGGAGTGCCTATCCTTTTTCCCTCGACTTTAATCTCTCCACGCTCGGACTTCATCGTGCCGGTAAGAGTATCCGTCTGCCGGTCGATGTCTCCCTCAAAGGTCGAATCTCTCTGACTGTCTTCAATCTTGCTTGTTCTCTTGAAGGTCAGCTTGCCCCGTTCGTACTGCACATCAGTGACCTGGCTTTCGTATCTCTGGCTTTGCCAATCGGCGGCGAGCGTGTCTTCTTCGCCGGCTTTCTCGGCCTTGACGGTTTTGACAACAAGCGTTGAGGTTATTTCCCGCTCGCCGACTTTGAACTTTATCGCCCAGCTTCCGGCTGCCCTTGAGATTCGTTTGGCGGGGGCACCTTCGAGCTTATACTCGCCCCTGTCGCTCTTGAAGGTTCCGGTGAGCTTTCTATCTTTGATTGTTCCGGTGAACTTCGAGGTGGTGGTTTGACCCTCGCGATTTGGACGTTCCTGCGTAAAGCTGAGTTTACCGTCTTCGTACTTGAAATCTTTGAGATCGCTGACTCCCCAGAAACTGATCCACTGGGCGATTCGGTTGCCCTCCCTGTCCCTGGTGAAGTACAGAATCGAATCGTACGATCTTCCATCGTAATCCATCTTGACGACCCAGTCGCCGAATAGTCCGAATCTTCGGGAAGAAGCCGAAGATGCCGGGGCCGCCTGTACTGAGGGCAGTACCAGAGCAATCAGTAAACAAAACAGGACTGCCTTGATAAAAATTTGGTTTTTCATAATGTATCCTTTCCAAAAATCAATAATTTGTTCGCCGGTGTTATACTGTATCGGTTTTCGGTTGTCAATGAGTAAGTGCCCCCGTTTGAAATTTGGGTTTGATACCTATGGCATAAATTGGGTTTGTTTTGGGTTTGAAATTGGCTTTGATTGGGTTTAATTGGCTTTGAATTGGCTTTGATTGGCTTTGAATTGGGTTTGGTTTCCCCGCGTCTGTGAAGGCGTACATTTTCATAATCCTTTGTTATGGCGTAACTT
>JAUWPZ010000166.1 GCA_030611315.1 Sedimentisphaerales bacterium | reverse complement strand
ATAAAAAAGCGCAGGGTCTCGGCCCCTTCCAAGTTCCGAACCCGTGATGTAGTAATCCCAGCAGAATTTCTCCCTGGGCGCGAGATGAGAGTTTTTGGCCATTATCCCGTTCATATACCCGGCGGTCCGTAGTTGCTCCTGTAGTGTAGGAACGGTTACATCGATGGGCTCGAAACCTTCGGCCCCGTTGCGATGGGGGTAACGCCCTGTCATCAGGACCGAGCGGCAGGGCTGGCAGACTGCGATTGTAACGTGTGAATGGATAAAACGCAACCCTTCTTTGGCGAGCTTATCGATGTTCGGGGTAATGTCCGGGATACCGCAGCCATAGACCCCAACCGAGTCGTAATTCATATCGTCGGCCGTGATAAACAGAACGTTCGGCCGTTTGGCATGGGTCCTTACCTGTAGAGATTTATTAGACAGCATAACTCCTCCCGCCGCCAGGCCGCACTTCGACAAAACGATTCCGCCTGTGCCAAAAGCGACGCATTTCTTCAGAAATCCACGACGATTGATTGCGATATCCGTTTGTCCGAATTGCCTTTTCATGCTGCTTTTGTCTTTTCTCATTGTTCCTATTGTTACTATCTCAACTGCGTGAGTATCCTTTCGCATAATCCGCTCGGCAGCGCAGTTCGGTTTGGTCCGGATTTTCTCCGAGTTCGTTCACAAGAAAAGTGTGCATAGCTGCGATTCTGTCGCTGTGCTCCGGCTCGCCGGCTAAGTTGTTAAATTCACCCGGGTCCGTGTTAAGGTCGTATAGCTCCCGCTCAGCCGGGTGCTCATCGTCGGCCGGGGTGTGATAAACGTACTTGTACCTGCCCTTGCGGAGCATCGCAAAACCCGAGGCGATATTGTGAGCGTAGTATTCGCTAATCGCCCAGCCATCCCACTTTGTCCCGGGTTTATCTAACCATTTGACCATAGACCGGCCGTCCCAATCGTCCGGCGCTCTGGCCCCGCCAAGTTCGGCGATGGTTCGGTTCACGTCCAGCAGCGAGCAAACCTCCGTTCGTCGCTGGCCGCCTCTCCATCGCGCCGGCCAGCTAACAATCAGCGGCACACGGGCGGCATGCTCGTACATGCAGTTCTTCCACCAAAGGCCGTGCTCGCCGATATTCTCGCCGTGGTCGGTGGTATATATCACGACCGTATCATCGCCTATTTCGCTTTCTTTAAGGGCTTTGAGGACTTTGCCAATCTCGTCGTCCAGCCATTGGGTAAGGCCGTAATAAAGCTCCCGGCCCTTTCGTACGATGTCATCAGGCACGTCCTCGACGTTGAAGCCGATTCGCAGGTGCTTATAGTTGCGGCTCTGAGATTCGAGATGGCCGGCGGGAATCTCCGGCATCGGTACCTTGCCTTCATACTCCTGCCAATATTCTTCGGGAACAATCAACGGAAAATGCGGGGCGAGGTAGCCCGATATAAGGAAAAACGGCTTGTCCGAAACCTTGCGTGTTTTAAGGAAATCCGCCGTTCCGGCCGTTACCTTTCTATCGTGAGTCAGAACGCCGGAATCCTCCGCGGTGTAAAACTTGTCGAAGCGACCGCTGATACCGTCCTTGGGAGTGAGGTTGTCTGCTGCCCGGCGGCTTCCCTTCCCGGTTTTGTTACTGTTGTTCATATTGCCGCCGATTTCAGTGAAACCATAGCGGCGGGTTTTATCGTAGTGCATCTTTCCACAGAGGAACGACTCGTAACCGGCCGCGTTCATTATACGAGCCAGTGATGGATAGTCGTCGCTGGGCAGCCGGCAATTATTGCTCCAGGCGCCCACGCGGGAGATGTATTTGCCCGACGTGAACGACAACCGGGACGGTACGCACAATGGCGAATTGGTGTAGCAGCTCTCGAACGTAACGCCGCGTCGCGCCAGCAGGTCCATAGAAGCCGTGCGGACAATGTCGTTGCCGTAGCAGCCCGTCACGCTTGCGTTATGCTCATCCGATATAATGAAAAGGATGTTGGGTCGCTTGGCACGAATACTGAAATCCAACGTCCGATTCGACAGAACGAAGCCCCCGGCTACAACGGCATAGTTCCCCAGTGCCAATCCTGCCCCGGCTCCCATACATTTTCTTAAAAATTCGCGTCTATTCATATACTTTCCTGCTCCTTACTCATCATGTGCATGCTGTGTTTTCAACTCACTTTTTCTTTCATAACTCCACGGCCTTATAAAGACCGTTAATTGTTCACTTTTGGCAGCCATTTTGCCAGTTCGTCCGCAACCTGCCGATGTTCCGGGTCGGGATTCTCGCCCCAAAGCAGGTTCTTCCACTCTAATTCATCGTTATTATGGTCGTACAACTCTTCGGTCCCATCGCTGTAACGAATATACCGCCAGCGTTGCGAGCGAACCGAATGATTATTGCGTCCGTGTGTTGTCAGCGCCGGGCGGTCCCAATCCCTGTTCGGATTCTTCAATAACGGCAATAAACTCTTGCCTTGGAGTTTGCTGTTGGGACGCAGGCCGCAGACGTCGATGAGTGTCGGATAGATGTCGAGCAGGCTGACCGGTCGAGTGCATCGTGAGCCCGGCCGCGTCAGACCCGGCACAACGAACATCAAAAGGTTATGCGTCGCTTCTTCCCAGAGGGCGAACTTCTTCCAGTGCAGTTTCTCGCCGAGGTGCCATCCGTGGTCGCTCCAGAGCACGATGACGGTGTTGTTACGGTTGGGGCCTTTGTCTAAAGCGTCGAGGACGCGCCCCACCTGTTTATCGACAAAGGCTCCGCATGCAAGATACGCCGCAACGCCGTCGGCCCAGGCGTCGGCATCGGTTATTTTGTCGTGTGTCTGCCGGTTTGCAAATTGTACCCCTATCGGCGGGACATCATCAAGGTCGTTTTCGTCGATATTGGGCAGCGTTACGCTATCGGGGCTGAACATCTCGAAATACTCTTCGGGCGCACACCATTTAAGATGAGGTTTGAAGAAGCCGCACGCCAGAAAGAAAGGCTTATCGTGTTTCTGCCTGAGCAGCTCCGCGGTCCACGTTGCGACCTTGTAGTCGTCCATCTCCTCTTCGGTCCCATCGACCGGGCCCCATTCGATGTTGCTGGTAGGATTCAGGTAACGCGGATGTGTCTTAAGCGGCGGCGGGTCCGAGCCTTTCGGGATATACTCATCCCACGCCCCGGGATTGGTATCGGGCCATTTACCGTGATATATCTTGCCCCGACCTACGGCCCTGTATCCGTTGGCCATAAAATGCTGGGGCAATGTTATCGCATCGGGCAGAAAATCCCGCCAGCGGTCGCCGTTTTTATACACGCCCGACGTTGAAGGAAGTATCCCGGTCATAAGACTGGCCCTCGACGGATTGCAAACAGGAGCTGAACAGTGCGCGCTTGTAAACAAAAGTCCCTTCCGGGCGAGCCTGTCAAGATGGGGAGTCTTGGCGTCCGGATGACCGCCCAGGCAGCCTATCCAGTCATTCAGGTCGTCAATTGCGATGAACAGCACGTTGAGATGTTTGTCCGCCATTCGAAGGTGCAGTGCCCGATTCGACAGCACGAATCCTCCGGCCCCTATGACGGCGGACATTTGCAGGAAGTCACGACGACTCATAGAGCCGCCGCTCGCTCTAAATGGGTTTTCCCTGCTTCCTGTCATTGTTTTCGTATAGACCTTATCCGGTATAATCGGGATTGGGCTCGGTTGGAATCGGAGCATCAACAGAATTCTGCCAGTCAATCAGCATATCAAGCAGCTCATCCCTTTTGGCCTTATTTGCATTGGCTAAGTTATTTGTTTCGCTGATGTCGGCTTCAATATCATACAGCTCGACCGAATTGTTCGTATCTATCTTACTTCGGCCGCCGTCAAGGACCCACTCTTCGAAATACTGCAGCAATTTCCATCTGCCCTTGCGCACAACGGCGACCGGCCTTGTCCTGAATTTCGAATCCCTTGCACCGGTAACGCCGCCCTGAAGATAAGCCGGAAAATGCCAGAATATAGCTTCGCGATTAAGCGTCGAGGCGCCCTGGAGCAGGGGTAAAATACTCACACCGTCCAGAATTTTGCCGACGGGTTTTTTGGCTCGGGCCATCTCCGTTATAGTCGGGAAGAAATCGGTGCTGATAACCGGCGTATCACAGGTCGTACGCGGCTTAATCACTCTCGGCCATCGCACGCACATCGGCTCCCGAATCCCGCCTTCATAGAACGTCCCCTTAAAGCCGCGCAAAGGCTGGTTCGAAGTGGCGCCGGCGTATCCTCCGTTGTCCGAGAAGAAGAAAACTACAGTATTGTCGCTCAGTTCGAGCTCATCGAGCTTGGCCATTATACGCCCTATGCCCTGGTCAACGCTGTCAATCATAGCCGCGTATTTCGGATTATCCTGTCCGTTACTGGGCGGTTTGTCCTGGTACTTCGCGGTTAGGTCGGCCTTTGCCTGAATCGGTGTATGGACCGCATAATGGGTCAAGTACATAAAGAACGGCCTGTCTTTATTTGACTCGATAAACTTTAGCGCCTCGTCGGTCAGACGGTCGGTCAGATATTCTCCATCAGGCCCGTTCGGCAGCTCCGGATTTTTATATGGACTGAAATACCCCCCGGGAGGAGAGCCTGCAGAGAATCCTCCGACATTGACGTCAAAGCCCTGCCCTATCGGCCCAAGCTCCGGGTCCGTTCCCATGTGCCATTTGCCGATACTGACGCTGACGTAACCGGCCGGCTTGAGGACCTCCGCAATCGTTATGTGGTTTGAATCCAGTGTTGTATCATTTGCTATCGGTATCAGTCTCCGGTCGCCGGATGAGCCCCTTGCGGAGCTGCCAACGGTATATACGCCGTGACGCGGGCTGTACTGGCCTGTCAAAAAGCATGCACGCGTCGGAGCGCAGTTCGCCGCGTTGGCGTAGGCGTTGGTAAAAACCATTCCTCCCCTTGAGAGCCTGTCGATATTGGGGGTTTCATAATAAGTGCTGCCCATAAAGCCCACGTCTCTGGCGCCCATATCGTCAATCATGATGAAAACAATATTCGGGCGCTTGGCGCCGGCATGGACATTCAGAGTCCGGTTCGACAGCACAAATCCCCCGGCTCCAACCGCTATACATTGTTTCAAAAAAGCTCGTCTGTCCAATTGTATTCTCCTTATACTGGTAAAAAATCACATTACCTGTGCAGCGGCTGTATATGTATCCGCCTATTCACGGCGACAGAATCGCCGGCGGAGTCTATTGCCGTTCATCAAAAGCCGGTCCGATTTGAACATACTTAAGAGCAAGCGCCTCGCATCAAGTCAAATCACGGCCACAGCGACTCTTTAAGCCACCATTCTCCCAGAGTGGCAATGTCCACAAAACTGATCTTGCCGTCTTTGTACGGGTCAACGGGTGACAGAGCCGGCTGCAATGGCTGATATAACTCGCTGCCGTCACCGGCTGCTAAGTATAATATCTCGGAATGCGACAGGGCGTAATCATAAATTCTAAAATCATCCAGTTTGCCTACGTAGTAGCTGCCTTCGCCGTCGGCCTGGGCGCCGATAACCGACCGGCCCGCCCCGGCGCCGTCCAATACCGCAAAGGCGTCGGTTTCCTGGGCTGCCAACAGCCCGTTATAGTATATCCTCATTATGCCGTGATTGGAATCCTTGACAAAGGCATAGTGACTCCATTGGCCTATATGACGCTCAGGCTTTTCCTGTATCCAGGTCAACCTGTCCCACGGTTCGTTGGTGTCCGCGGGTCCTGCGCCGAATTCCGCACGACCAATCGTGTTAGGATTCACGTTTGCATCGACATGCACCCACACCGAAACGGTCACTTCGTTGAGTATGCCGCTGAATACGTCATTCGGAATCGACACGGCGAATGTGCCGTCAAAATCAAGGCAGTAGCCGTCATGGCCGCAGGGGTCCCAGGCGCTCGCCCCGTTCGGGTCCACCGTCGCATGGTAATTCTTCTCGGAAGAATCATTGGCATCAGTGCCCGATGTCTCGTCAAACTTGTAATGGGCTTGGAGACGGTCGTCGTTGGGCTTTACCGCCGAAACGTTGTAGCCGCCGGCCAGCCAGTAGCGCAGAATTATATCGAGGTCGCTAAAGCCGGTAAAACAATCATCATCGAAACTCGCCACGGCATACTCGGCTATACACCTGGGCGGGTAAAGCCGAATATTGTCGATATAAACCGTACCCGAACCGCCGCCCAAAAACCCAACAATGAAATTCTTGACCTTTGTCAAATCTACACCTTCATCTTTGAAATCCTGCAGGGCAATATTCCAAACATGCCAGTTGTCCTGTCCCAGGTCGTTCATATCTTCATATTCCACCACTGCGTTATTGCCATCGGTGTCCTGAATAGCAACATACATCCATTCGGCAGAGTTATTAACATCGCCTTTGAATTCCAGCGCCAATGCCCTTGCCCCGCCCGCGGTCCAATCCACAGCGGCCTCATATACAAGCTCGGCTTTCGACCGGGGCTGCGATTCGTTATTGTCATACACGTACTTCATCGAGTTACCGGTAAATTCAGCTTGAAGAGAAATGGTCGAGCCGGCCTCATTTGTGCTGCCGTCCTTCCACGTACCCAAAAGATTCGGCTCGTTCGGCGGAGACGTCCCTGCGTACGAATCGAAATCATCGACAACATGATACTCTTTTACCTCGAAACTCCATGCGTCGCCCTGCCACACACAGGGGTCGTTGACCTCATTGATATACCAGTAGTAGGTCTCGCCCAATTCAACGTCAACGGGACCGTAGCTGTTGGAATCGAGAGGCCGATTTGCGTTAACGAGAGGCGGGTTGCCCGAATCGGTGCCGAAGTACACATCGTGCAAAGCGGCGTCTCTGCCTGCTCGCCAGCTAAGCGCCACACTTGTACTCTCATATTTGGCCCCATTAACCGGGCTCGGGCCACTGGCCTTGAAGCCAAGGCTAAGATTCTTTACCTCGCTTGCCGGCAGAACTCGGTCGTAGAGCCTGACCTCGTCTATCAGCCCCTCGAAAAATCTGTCGCCGTGAGTGGCCCTGTAACCTATACCAACGTCGGCGACGCCGACGATATCGAACGCATCCTCATCACTGCTCGTATCCGTATCATCCCGCCCATCCACATAGACTTTCACGTCCGAAGATGAGAATGTGGCGCCCTCTGTTACCGTCGCCGCGACGTGGTGCCATTCGCCGTCATTCACTGTGGCCTGGCTCTGGACATAGCCGGAGCCGTGCGATATCCGCATTTTGTTGCTCTGAACTCGAAACTCAACTCTACTGCCGCCGGGGGAATTGCCCCAGCACACAATGTTATTTTGCTCGTTGTCATTAATGGCGGGGTCCACGGTCTTT
>JAUWPZ010000160.1 GCA_030611315.1 Sedimentisphaerales bacterium | reverse complement strand
CTGATATATAATACTATATCAGTTTAGACAGAAAAGTCAAGCATTTTTTGAATGCGAATTTGCTCATCCGGATAAAATTTTGTAAGTGGTATGATTTACAGTACGTTACAACTCAAAAAATTTTAAGTTGCGGAATCACTGAGCTCTGCCCGGGAACTTTCAACGATGAAACCTACTCTTAGGAACAGCTTTCCCGCATGCCATTTGAACTTGGCAACTATCAAGGAGGTTGGACGGGAAAAGACATCTTACCAAATAGTTACATAGTTGCACGACTTCTTTTTCGCCCTTCGCTATAACACGGTACGTACCGCGATACTCGCCGGCCCTTGCCTCGGCCGGGATGAATACATCCACCCAGAAGCCGTGCGTTTGTTCTGCGGGTAAATCAAACGGCACAGCAGTAAACCTTGCCTTGCCTAAGGGCTTGCGAGTCAGCGGGTGCTTGAACGGAATCAGCGGGTCGGCATACCAGCCCTGTTTGAACCGGCGGGTCGGCCTGAAATTTTTATTTCGATGGGTCCCCGTAGTTATCCGGAGCTGATGCTGCCGGTAGAGCCGAACGTCCCGCGCCGGCAGTATGGCGCCGCCGGGCCCTTTAAGGCTGCCGGGGCGAATGTCCACTACTTTGACAGGCCGGTCCGAGCGCATCAAAATCTGGAAGCTCTCCCACTCATTTCGGGCTGCTGCCATTTTCACGGAAGCGCCAACGCCGGCCGGCTCTTCGCGGAGCACACGCCGGGTCTGTGTCAGCGTCCAAACCGCCAGCTCTGCCCGCGCCTTGCCTGCTGCCAGAGCCGTCAATAGCACACATAGCGCACAACATATATACGTTTTCATTATTTTTTCTTCTCCCATAAAACTTGCAATATGTAACCGCTTTGCCGCTTGTGGGAATGAGCATTTTAAGCAAGCGGGATTCATAGCGGATAAAGCCGATGGTGGGAGTCGGACCCACAACCTCAGCTTTACGAAAGCTGTGCTCTACCATTGAGCTACATCGGCGTTAAACCGCCATAGTACAATTTTCCCCCGGCCTTGTAAAGCCCCGAAATTCGGTAAATTTTTCGAATATTCAGCACATTTTTCTTGCAAATTAATCCAATTTGTGCTAAGATGCTATACAGTTGAGATGTGAAGGCTGGCTTAGAAATGCCTTAATATTATACTTTTCTTTGCCATCATAATTCAATAATTCGTATTTTTCATACCTTGCCCGCCTTCCGAAGTTAAGCTGTGGCCCCTTTGTATATGCAATGTGCGTATGCCAAGGCGCCGGGTACGGGCCGAAAAGCCTATACCGTAATAATAAACTCAATATATTCTTGAGGGAGTAAAAAATGAGAGCGTTAAGGCTGAAGAATCTGATTATCCTGCTGGTGGCAGCCTCTTTTGCATCCGCGGCCACACGCCTTGTCCCTGCTGAATTCGACAATATCCAGGCCGCTATCAATGACTGCAACGATGGGGATACGGCCATCATCGCCCCCGGCACATACACCGGCCCAGGCAACCGCGACATTGATTTCAAGGGTAAAGCAATTACGGTTCAAAGCACCAATCCCAACGACCTAAACATCGTCGCTGCAACAATCATCGACTGCAACGCAAGCAGTGACAATCCACACCGCGGATTCATCTTTCAAAACGGTGAATCCCACGATTCGGTGCTGGACGGACTGACCATCACAAGAGGCTACGGGGGAGGGGTGTACTGCGCGAACGCAAGCCCTGCCATCCGCAACTGCACCATATCCTGGTGCCGGAACGAGGACGACGGCGGCGGCATGTACGCAAAATCCGCAGACTTAGTTCTGACCAACTGCACGTTCACCCACAACACAGCAGAATCGGGCGCAGGAATATACAACTATGGGGGAGGCGGCGTGATAACCGACTGTGTCTTCTCTTTCAACCAGGCCTACGGTGGCGGCGGCCTGTACAAGCAGTCTTCTGAAGATATTGTCCTTGCCGGGTGCGCGTTCATAAACAACAAGGCCTTATACGGAGGCGCCTTGATCAGTTATGGGCACCCCATACAGGCGAGCGACTGTCGATTCACAGGCAACCGTGCCAACGACGGAGCGGCTGTCTACGGCCTTATTCAAATGACCAACTGCCTGGTCGCGGGGAACAGCGCCGATACGCGCGGCGGTGCCGTATCTGGTATGCTGACCGCCGTCAACTGCACATTCGCCGCAAACAGGGCACTCGGTCACCAGGGCGGCCAGCTCTTCCTGAATTCCGAGCATTCCCGAATCGTCAACTGCATTCTGTGGAGCAATCCGCCGACTGAGCCTAACATCATAAGCCTGGAGGAGGGAAGACTCCGCATTCCAGCGCTGACTATCAAGCACAGCAACCTTGCACAGGGCCAATCATCCATACACGTCACAGGCCGCAGCACTCTGAATTGGGGACCCGGCAACATCAGCGCCGACCCCTGTTTTGCAGAGCCGGGCTTATGGGATCCCAACGGTACCGCCGATGAGCCAAACGACGATTTCCTGGTGGGGGGCGATTATCACCTCAAATCCCAGGGCGGTCGATGGGACTCAGCAGCGCAGGAATGGATAATTGATGACGCAACAAGTCCTTCCATTGACGCCGGCGATTCGATCATGCCCGTCCGAGACGAGCAGTTTGCAAACGGCGCCCGCATTAACATGGGCGCTTACGGCGGCACGAGCGAGGCTTCTAAATCATATTTCACCAAAGCGCCATGCCGGGTCGTTGTCGCGGGGGATATAAACGGCGACTGTATAGTCAACTTCGCGGACTTTGGTCTGATGGCCTTGCACTGGTTCGAGAACCGCGGCCCGGTGATGCCCATGCCGGACTTCTATTATTACTCGGGCGGCGGCAAAATACCTTTGCGTATCTACCCTCAGAACTTCGCCATCTGCTTCACCCAGAGCGTCACTGAAGAACGAATCCGCGAGCTCGTCGAAGGGGACTACCTGCTCGATGAGGTTCCTTTCGAGCTCTCCGGCGGGCTGACCTATTTGAGAACAAAGCCCGGAACGACCGACAGTGACATAATCAGGGCCGTGCAGAGGTTCGAGCGGCTTGACGAGGTCAAATGTGCCTCGCCTGTCTTTGGAGACTTTACCTGCAAAATGATGGTGACCGATGAATTGTCCGTCAAGTTCAATCCTGGAGTGACGCAAGAAGAGATTGACACATTAAATGCTCTGCACAATGTCGAGATCGCCAGCAAGCGGGAATGGACAGATTGGTATGTGTTAAGAGTCAAAGATCCTAAGAACTTCAACACGCTCACAACTGCAAACATCTATCACGAAAACCCCATTACTGAATACGCAAGCCCAAATTTCACGATGTTGATCAGAATGATGTGACCTTGGATCTAATGACAATTCATGGCAGACCTCTTCAGCGAAGTGAACGAGGCCATTTTCTGTGACTTTGAACAAATTGGTATAGGGCAAGGTCACTTCTTGCTGGTTGGGATAATTAAAGGGGTCAGGAACTATGGACAGTCACCTATTTCTTCTTCTCCATTCTAATTTTTTCATAGATTTCAAACAGCCTTCATCGACTATATCGCCCCTTATGATTGGGCGTTATTAGCGGATATAACCAACGATGGCATTGTCAACTTCTCCGATTTCAGCATACAAACTACCGGTGGATTTGTCTCAGTAGAATACAAACCCGGTGATTTGGATAGAAATGGAGTAATCGACTTATCAGACATTGCTTTGATCGCCGCGGACTGGCTCAAACAAACAACCTGGTTTAAATCACATGACATGGCAAGCAGTCCGAATCCTTAGTCTTCATCTAACCATTCATCTTCCGTGTCGAAGGCGGGGACAGCGACGACTACGATTTTCATCTTGCCTACGGCGCGATGCCGGCAGCCGGGCTTGATTAAGATCGAGCTAAAGGGCTTTACGGGCACTTTTTCGCCGTCGAGCTCCATCTCGCCGCTGCCCTCAAGAATCAGGTAAATCTCCGTGAGCTTCTTGTGATAGTGGACCCGGGCATCTTGCTCGATATCGACGATGTGCATCGTGGCTGTGGGGTTGTCCTCGCTGATAAATGCCCGCCGGGAATAGCCGCACGGACATCTGACGGCGTCGATTTCGTCAAAATTTGCGATGATATAATTTGCCATACTGTTCTCCAAAACCGCCCTTGATTTCTTTCTGCGGGCCCAAATACAAAAATTATTGAAATTGCAACAAACCTCGTGTATATTCTGCCGAAATCCGGTGATTTAATCAAGTTTTTAACAGTTTAATGGAGCAGTAATGATGGAGTCGAAACCGAATGCCATAGTGGCACAGTCCGGCGGGCCGACGGCGGTGATTAACTCAAGCGCCTGCGGTATAATTCAGGAGGCGACCAAATCCGGCAAAATCGGGCGCGTGATAGGGGCGACCAACGGCATATTGGGGGTGCTCAAGGAGGATTTGTTCGACATCTCAGCCGAGAAGCCCGAAGCGATTGAGGCGCTAAAGCAGACGCCGGCCGCTGCTATCGGCTCGTGCCGGTATAAACTAAAATCGCTCGAAGAATCCAGGGTGGATTTCGAGCGGGTTCTGGACGTCTTCAAGGCACACGACATTCGCTATTTCTTCTACGCCGGCGGCAACGACTCTATGGATACGGCCGACAAGGTCAATAAGCTGGCCGCGGACGCCGGATATGAGCTGGTCTGCATGGGCATACCCAAGACCGTCGATAACGATTTGGCCTTTACCGACCACTGCCCGGGCTATCCGAGCGTGGCGAAATACGTTGCGGCCTGTGCCGCTGAGGCCGGCAAAGATACCGAGGCCCTTTATACGACGGATACCTGCACTATTCTCGAGGTGATGGGCAGAAACGCCGGCTGGATAGCCGCGGCGACTGGACTGGCAGCGAGATGTCCCGAGGATGCACCTCATCTTGTGTATATGCCTGAGGCGGCCTTTTCGTTCGAGAAGCTCGTCAGCGACGTCAAGGAAGTGCTCAATGCGCTGGGCAGGGTCTTTATCGTCGCCGGCGAAGGGCTCAAAGACGACAAAGGCGAATACGTTACGGCAGACAAAGGGGCGTTCGGCAAGGACAGTTTCGGCCATGCCCAGCTCGGCGGTGTCGCTGAGATGCTAAAGGCCGTGATTGAGAAGGAGGTGGGCATAAAGGCCCGCTTTAACAAGCTCGGCACCAACCAGAGAAGCGCGATGCACTTCGCCTCGCTGACCGACGTCAACGAAGCGTATATGTGCGGGCAGATGGCGGTCAAAGGCGCGATAGATGGCGTAAACGGCAAAATGGTAACGCTCGTCCGCGAGGATGGGCCCGAATATAAATGCACGACTTCTCTTGCCGAGCTGAAGGACGTGGCCAACGGCGAAAAGAAAGTGCCGGCCGAGTTTATAAACGACCGGGGCAACCATATTACCGATGCAATGCGTGACTACGTAAGGCCGCTGGTGCAGGGCGAGGCGCCGATTACTATCGACGAAGACGGCCTGCCCGTTTTTATGAGGTTCGAACGCAAGCCTTTGGAAAAGAAATTGCCAGACTATCTTTAATCGAGAAGGATAATGAAATGAAAAATTTGTTTGATATTGAAGGTCAAGTTATCGCGATTACCGGCGCCGGGGGCGTTCTTTGCGGCACAATGGCCGAGGCGCTGGCCGGGGCCGGGGCAAAAATCGCAGTTCTGGACCTGGTCGAGGCCGCCGCTGAGAAAGTCGCAGGCCAAATCAAATCAGACGGCGGCACGGCAATCGCGGTCAAATGCGACGTGCTCGATAAGGCCACCCTCGAGGCGGCCAAAGAGAAGGTAAATGCCGAACTCGGAAAAGTCGATGTCCTGATAAACGGGGCGGGCGGAAATAAAAGAGAGGCCACCACCTCGTCGAATTTATCATTTTTCGATTTGCCGCCTGAGGCGATTCGTATCGTTTTCGACCTGAACTTTCTTGGGACGCTGCTGCCGACCCAGGTGTTCGGCAAAGATATGGCCGAAAACGGCTCCGGCGTGATATTGAATGTCTCCAGCATGAACGCCTTTCGTCCGTTGACAAAAATCGCCGCGTACTCGGCGGCCAAGGCGGCGGTGAGCAACTTTACCCAGTGGCTTGCGGTGCATATTTGTCAGAACTACTGCGAAGAAATTCGCGTCAATGCAATCGCGCCGGGATTCTTCCTGACCGAGCAGAACCGCTTCCTCCTGACCGATGAAAAGACCGGCGAATTGACCGACCGCGGCAAAACAATCATCGGACATACGCCGATGGGAAGATTCGGAAAACCCGAAGAACTCATCGGGACCGTTATATGGCTGTTAAGCGACGCGGCGAAATTCGTTACCGGTGATGTCATTCCCATCGACGGGGGATTCTCGGCTTTTAGCGGAGTCTAAAAAACAACGGAAAACCTAAAACGAAAAATGTAAAACCAGAACTTAAAACATAAAATTAAAGTCAGTTCAATTTTGAACTTTTCATTATGGCTTTTACTTTTTAGCTTAAAGTTTTTAATTTTCTTGATAATCGATTAGGAGAAAAAATGGCTGATGTTGACCCGGCACAAGCATTAAAGGATTTCGAGCCGAAACACGAATTCTTCGTAGGCATAGATTCGGACGGCTGTGCGTTCGATACGATGGGGATAAAGCAGCGGGAGTGTTTCTGCCCGTGGCTCATCGGCTATTTCGGACTCCAGCCGGTGGCCCAGGCCGCTCGCGAATGCAAGGACTTCGCGGACCTGTTTTCAAAAACCCGCGGCGCCAACCGCCACAAGACAACCAAGCGGATAATATCCGAGCTTTTACCCAACCATCCGATGACAAAGGACCGGAATTTTACCGTCCCGCGATACCCGCACTATTTCGCCTGGGTCGATGACCCCGACAGCCTGCTCAGCAACGATGGACTCAAACAGGCCATAGACGCAGCCACCGACCCCGAGGCCAAGGCCGAGCTGGAGCATGCACTCGCCTGGAGCGAAAAGGTCAACGAGGCCATAGGGCAGATTGTAAAGGGCCTGCCCCCGTTTCCGTATGTCCGCGAGAGCTTAGAGAAAATTCAGCCCTTAGCCGATGTTATCGTTGTCTCGGCAACGCCCAACGAGGCTCTGGCCCGCGAGTGGAAAGAGCACGACATCGCTAAGTACGTCGAGGTAATAGCGGGCCAGGAAATGGGCACGAAGGCCCAGCACCTCGACTACGCAACTACGGGCAGGTACGAAAAGAACCACGTCCTGATGGTGGGCGATGCGCCGGGAGATATGAAGGCAGCCAGGGCCAACGATGCCCTGTTCTATCCGATTAATCCGGGCGATGAGGTCCTCTCGTGGAAGCGGTTCGGCGATGAGGCGTTCGATAAGTTCCGCAACGGCGAGTACGCCGGCGAGTACGAACAAAAAGTAATCGCCGAATTCGATGCGTACCTGCCTGAGCTGCCCCCCTGGGAAAAATAACGCCAAGGGCCGTACAGCTATTCGAATTCCGGCATGTTTGTCGTCGGTAGAAGTGGCACAACTTAGCACTTTGAGCCAAGAGAGACTTCAAGGTATTTCCTGCATGCAGAAAATACCTTGAAAAACACGATTTCGGCTCCCACAATCGGGACATTGTCCCCGGAAAGGAGCTGAAAAATGGGTGTGAATACCACAGTTACATTAAGAGCCTATCCACTGCGGTGTTGAAGTATATTTTATGGAGGTCGCAGTACAGACGCTGCGAGAGATATTGTCAAATGTTGTGGATTGAATTTTTTTCCGGCTCAATAGCGGAGCCGCTTCGCGGGCTGTTTTGATATTTTCATCAGCCCAGCCTCCAAAGCCAGATTCATTAAAGCG
>JAUWPZ010000104.1 GCA_030611315.1 Sedimentisphaerales bacterium | reverse complement strand
TGAACATGCCTTTTTACGGATTCTGGGGCCACCAGAGGTACGGTTACGAGCTTTGAGAAACCATAATCTATGTGTTAACAAGGTGTTACAATAGATGCCAATACAAAGCAGATATCTTCTTGAAAAACCCCTAAGTTTGAGTTTATCCTCCCCCGGATATGCCCGACGGGGCCCGCTATGGCTGCTATACGGCTTTATGCGGCAATATCCCTGATTTATTAGCAGGCAAAACTTCATTTATCGGACCTTTTTTCATGGAGGGGGTTCGCAGCCCTTTTTTTGAGCGCCTTCGACTGCTCTGCGGTCCGTAGTCGCCTGAATGAAGAGACGCAAAATCCTGCGGTACGTGTTTAGCCAAACAAAATGCTCAGTTTGAGCGGGCCTTACTCATCTCGCGTGAACCTGACGCCCTGTTGCAAATACGAACGTCGCCGGGTAATCCCGCTATTGCCCTTTTGTTGGCTTTGCCTCTGACAGATTGCCTGAAAAATCAGCAGTAAAAGTGCCGGCGCCAATAGCCATAGAGGGCGTAACCTGAAACATTCGTACATCGCCGGTCGTGGTGTCGATAATTGCAAATAAGCAGCGGTTATTCTCGCTGATTTCCGAGAAACGACATCGAAAGTTGCTGGGAGCAGGATTATTTGCCGCCGCCGCCAAAAGTATAAGGGCGGTTAGAACAATCCCAAGAATCAGACTTTTAAGCTCGATTTTCATTTTCTTCTCCTTCTTAATTGTGGTTTGTCATTACGTACTTGATGCGGAATCCATAACTTTTTGAATTTTACTCTGTAGTTTTACACTTTACACTTTAATTTTCTTGTCATCCCTGCGCTTTCCCATTCTTGTTATTCCTTTGCTTCGCTCGAGGACAGGTCTAAGTGCAGCGAAAAATCTCAAATCGACATTCTCTTCTTTTGACTTCGCTCTTCATCCTTCTATCCTCCTCCCCTCATATTGCTCAAATATAGCCGATATTCAGACCACAATCGGCCCAGACGAATACAAAACTTTCGATACAGCTCCTGAGATGTTCCGATAACATACCATATTTACGGGAATGTGTCAACCGCGAAAAACTCGTATCTCGTGAAGCGTGAAGCGTATCTCGTATCTGGTTTCTTCCCTCTGCGGTCTCAGCGGTAAATTATGTTAAAATAGGCAAGCCCATCAATCAAAAGTGACGGTAGCGCAGAACAAAAATCTAAAAAAATTAAAATTTCTTAACTCCTTTGTTTACATTGAGTTACGAGTATCTGGTATCGAGAATCGAGTACTATTTTCGCATCAAACGTGCAAGTTCAGCCAATTATAGAGGGTGATGGTTTGTAGTTCATTGTTCGTAGTTTGTTGTTTATCTATGAACAATAAACTCATAACAATGAACCAAATAAGCAATTGGTATTAGCGGGATAAACAGTAACAATGAAAACGTGTTCTGTATGCAGGAGATTGGAAATTGTCCCCGGCTGTCTCGATGACTACAGCTGGCTCGCGCACTATCACTACCGCGATAATAAACTTGGGCCGTTCGCGGCGATATTCGCTCTAAAGCCCGATTCCGCGTCGGCAGGGCGGCTGGGCAAGCAGGCCCTCGGCGTTATCGTCTATACGATGCCGAGCAGCGGACTGGAGCTTCGCAACGTCGCCACGGCCGGCTTCTTTACCGGCCTCGACAGGAGCACGCGGCTGGCGCTTACCAACAGGCTCATTCGCTGTATCGGCAGGGTCATAATCGAGCCGAGGTTCAGAGGCCTGGGCCTGGCGAGCCGCCTCGTGCGGCAGACGATGCCCAAAATGGATGTTCCCATCATCGAGGCGATGGCGGTGATGGGCCTGGTCAATCCGTTCTTTGAAAAAGCCGGGATGAAAGCCTTTACAGCGACAATGCCTGAGCGGTGTGTGCGCCTTATCGAGGCGCTCGGTATAGTCGGTCTGGCCGAAGCGGAACTTATCGACCCGCACAAGGTCCGGCGAAAGCTCAATCGGTTGCCGAAGAATCAAGCTGCATTTATTGACCTTGAAATCAAACGCTTTCTTCAAAGCTACGGTTCCCGCCGCAATATGCCGGCATCTCTTGAGCGAACAAGATTTATACTGAGCAAGCTTACCGCCAGGCCTGTCTATTACATCTGGTTCAATCCCGATAAATCTGCCGGTACCTGATTCATAATGTGAGATACGAGAAATGGCAAATTCAATTCAATCAATCGCTCTGGACAAGCTCGTTGCCCACCCGGACAATCCCAACCGTATGAGCAAGGCTAATTTTGCAAAGCTCCTTCGCAACATCAAGCGTACCGGGCGATACGAGCCGTTGGTCGTTCGGCCCTGCCCGGATGTACGAGGCGCGAGAGACGACGAGCATCTCCACAGGACGCCTATCGGCGGAGCATCGGGCATCGAGCATCGGGATTGTTTTCAGATAATCAACGGCCATCATCGTTGTCGGGCTTTGCTCCAGCTCGGCTGCAAAACCGCCGATTGCGTCGTCTGGGATATTGACGATGAGCAGACCGATATATTTCTTGCCACGCTGAACCGTCTTGCCGGCTCGGACGAATTGGGAAAAAAACTGAAACTACTCAAAAGGCTCAACCAAAGACTGGATGCCGGCCGACTTGCAAAGCTCCTGCCGCAAACCAAAAAACAAATCGAACGCCTTACCAACCTGAAAATACCTTTCGAGCCGGCAAAGACAGCCGGGAGCAGCTTTGCTAATCCGCTTGTTTTCTTTGTGGATGATAAGCAGAAGGAAGTAATAGAACAAGCGCTGTCACGGGCCGAAGAAAACCGGAACGAAAAAACCAGAGCCGCCAGGCGCCCAGCCGCTCTGACTCATATAGCCCGATGCTTTCTGGATGACAAAGAGCAGGATGGACAAGCCGGTTGAGCCTGGTAAAGGAAATCCAAATCAATGACCAAACACAAAAGATTGAGTAAAAAGCAGCTTGTCGTGATTGAGGATTTGTTCAATGGCGAACTGGACGAAGAGGCCGTATTGGACAAAAACAGGGTAAGCAGGAATCTGTTCAACAGGTGGCGGGGCGATGAGAATTTCATAGGGCAACTGGAAAGCCGCATCGCCGCCGCCCATCGTCAAAGCGCCGCCCTGATTGCTAAGTACGCTCCCCTCGCAGCGGCCAAGCTGGTTCGGCTCACAGAATCGGAAAAGGAAGAAACCGCCCGCAGGGCCTGTCTGGATATTATCTCTTTTCCGTTACTGGCAGGCAAAAAGGCCCCTTCGCCCGCCGAGTCGCAAACCGAAGACACGGATGAATCCGACCAGCCTGTCCAGTTTTCAGAGCAGCTTGCCGCTAAGCTCCTGGCCGTCCTGGCGGAGGAAAAAGAACAATGAAAAAGCCGGATAGTTTGCTGTCAACAGACCATCTTGGCCCCTTATTAAACTTTTTGCCCGAAATCTTTAATAAGATTTCGCCAATTAAAGCTAAGTTTAATAAGATATGGCTTCCTTTGATAGAATGTTACAAACATTAAAGACGAATGGTTATAAGAAATAAGCTTCTGCCGATAAATTGAAGGAGCGATAAACTCGACATTAACTGTTGACAAGGAGAAAAGATGAATACACCTGATAATACACGACGTGATTTTTTAAAAGTGATTGGCCTCGGTGCCGCGGTAATGGCGATACCCGGCTGTGCACTGGCCAAAGAGAATTTATCAGCCCGCAAGCCGAACATCCTTATGATTTTAGTCGATGACCTCGGCTACGGCGACCTCTCAGCCTATGGCGCAAAGGATATGCAAACTCCCAATATCGACAAACTCATCGCCTCCGGTATGCGTTTCGACAACTTCTACGCCAATTGCCCGGTTTGCTCGCCCACCCGTGCTTCGCTGCTGACCGGCAGATACCCGGACCTCGTCGGCGTCCCCGGAGTAATCCGCACGCACCTGCAGAACAACTGGGGCTATCTCGACCAACGAGCGGTGCTGATTCCAAAGCCGCTCAAAGCCGCAGGCTATCACGCCGCCGTCATCGGCAAGTGGCACCTCGGCCTGGACTCGCCAAATACCCCCAACGAGCGGGGCTTCGACCATTTCCACGGCTACCTCGGTGACATGATGGATGACTACTATAAGCATCGCCGTCACGGCATAAATTATATGAACCTTAACGGCAGAGAAATAGACCCGAAAGGCCACGCAACGGACCTCTTCACGCAATGGTCCGAAGACTACATCGCCTCCCGTGCCGGTTCGAAAAAGCCGTTCTTCCTGTATCTCGCCTACAACGCCCCGCACACACCAATCCAGCCGCCGGACGATTGGTTCCAGCTTGTAAAGAAACGCGAAAAGGATATCAGCGACAAACGCGCCAAGCTCGTTGCCCTTATCGAACATATGGACGATGGCATCGGCAAAGTCCTGGCGGCGCTGGAGAAATCCGGAGCAAGCGACAATACTCTCGTTATCTTCACCTCCGACAACGGCGGCCAGCTTAGTGTTGGCGCCAACAACGGCCCACTCAGAGCCGGCAAGCAGGATATGTATGAAGGTGGCATCCGGGTGCCGTTCTGTGCTTCCTGGCCCGGCAAAATCAAGCCCGGCTCACGCAGCGACCGCGTCGCGCTTACGATGGATTTGTTCCCGACTATCTGCGAGGCAGCCGGTGCTGCAATTGCGCATGAAATTGACGGCCGGAGCATCCTGCCCACGCTGCTCGGCGAATCGCAGCCTGTCGAGGATAGAGTTTTATTCTGGGTGCGTCGCGAAGGCGGCGGTTACGGCGGCAGGGCCTATTATGCCGCCCGCTGGGGCAACTTCAAACTCGTACAGAATAGTCCCTTTGAGCCTTTGGAATTGTTCAACCTCAAAGACGACCCCCAGGAACAAAGTCCCCTGGACAAAAAACACAAGGCATATCAGAAACTTTTTGGCGCCCTGCGAAACCACATTATCGAAGCAGGCGCTGTGCCCTGGGAGAAATACCCCGCAAACATGAACAACTCCATGGCCCATTAACCACATTGCCGAGGCCTGCAAAAGATACTGGACGAAAACAGGAGAAATGCCGATGTATTGCAATAACTTAGCATATATGATATGGTAATGCAATGAAGTGGGAATATTTATTGCTCAAAGTGGCGGATGAGCCGATTTTTCGCACCGGCTTCTTAGTTGTAGGTGAGACAAGCCTGGGACAGATGCGTCTGCAGCTAAGCCGCTGGGTTAAAGCCGGCAAACTAATCCAGCTTAGAAAAGGGCTATATACCTTAGCTGAGCCTTATAGAAAAGTAGCGCCACATCCTTTTACCCTCGCAAACGCGATGAAGAAAGCTTCCTATGTCAGCTTACAGTCTGCGCTGTCATATTATTCGATGATCCCCGAGCATGTTCCTACGATAACATCTGTTACCACGCAGAGGCCCGAACAGGTAAAAACGCCGTTAGGTCAATATGTATTTCGGCACGTCAAAAAAGATTGGTTTCACGGTTTTAGGCAAATTGAACTTGGCTCAGGCCAAAGAGCATTTGTTGCGACACCCGAAAAAGCCCTGTTGGACCTGGCATATTTGACGCCGGGCGCGGATAATTATAATTTCCTGGCCGAGCTTAGACTCCAGAGTTTGGAACAGCTTGATATCGACACAATATTGGAACTGGCGGATAAGAGTAATAGCGCAAAATTGCGCCGGACCGCCAAACATATCGCAAAGTTAGCTCAGCAGGAGTCGGCCGAAGAACTATGAAAGATTTTCTCAAACAAATTCTAAATGGCCGGGACAATCAAATCTTAGGCCGTTGTCTCATCAGAGAATACCTGCAGGCCAGACTGCTCCAATCTTTCCAGGACCGTGGAGTCTTCAATACCTGGGTATTTCAGGGTGGGACCGCATTGCGCTTTCTCTATTCAATACCTCGCTTCTCTGAAGACCTGGATTTCGCCTTAGTTGAGCCGGGAACGAAAGACCATTTCCGGGAGATACTTGTAAGTGCCGGGAAAATTTTCCGGGACGAAAACTACGATATCAGTATTCGTCTTGACGATGCAAAGACCGTCAAATCATCGTTTGTACGTTTCAGAGGTCTGCTGTTTGAGTTTGGTCTCTCCGCCCATGAATCTGAGACTCTTTCTATCAAGGTTGAGGTAGATACGAATCCGCCTCTGGGCGCACGGATTGGTTCGACCGTAGTCAGGCGACATGTCACCTTAAACCTGAGACATCACGATAAGCCATCTTTGCTGGCGGGTAAACTACACGCAATTTTGGCGCGTCGATATGCCAAAGGCCGTGACATCTACGACCTTATCTGGTATCTTTCAGACCGGACCTGGCCGGAGCCGAATATCGAGCTGCTGAGTAATGCGTTGAAGCAAACCGGATGGCAGGAACCCCGGGTAACTTCCACCAATTGGCGACAGCTTGTTTGCCGGCGCGTTGAGATGCTTAGGTGGAAACTTCTCGTCGAGGATGCAAGGCCTTTCCTCGAGCGAGCCGAAGACGTTGCGTTATTGAAAAAGGAAAATCTTTTGGCATTATTGCAACAGTAACTATTCCCACAAAAAAATCGGAACCGGCCGGGCAAAAGACTTTGGACATTCCGGCAGAAAACGGTTACAAACAATACCAAGTACGAAGATTTGATTGCTCAACTCTGGAGGCGCCGAAAGAATGAGAAAGCCGATTGGCATCACGCATTCTGCGTTATTTGTTGTCTTGTTGCTCTTGTCCCTCTCGGACGTTGGGGCGCATACGGTTCTTGTCGAGGCCGAGAGTTTTGACAACACAGGCGGCTGGGTGGTTGACCAGCAGTTTATGGACCAGATGGGCTCGCCCTTCCTGCTGGCCCACGGCCTGGGTGAGCAGGTAAAGGACGCAACAACGAAAGTCAAATTTCCCGCCGCCGGAGACTATCGCGTATGGCTGCGCACCCGCGACTGGGTGGCCCCGTGGAAGGCGCCGGGAACACCGGGTAAATTCCAACTGCTCATCAATGGCAAGCCCCTTGACACCGTCTTCGGTACAGAAGGCGAAAAATGGCACTGGCAAAAAGGCGGTACAGTCAAAATCCGAAAAGGAAGGGTCGCTATAGCGCTGCATGACCTGACCGGTTTTGAGGGCCGCTGCGACGCGATTGTATTTACAACCAATTCGAGTTTTGTTCCGCCGAATCAATCCGGGCCAATGGCTGCCTTTCGCCGAGAGATGTTGGACCTGCCCGACAAGCCGCGGGACGCAGGCCGCTTTGACCTGGTCGTTGTCGGCGGCGGCATCGCCGGCACATGCACATCCGTATCCGCAGCTCGGCTCGGACTGAAGGTCGCCCTGATACAAAACCGCCCCGTCCTCGGCGGCAACAACAGCTCGGAAGTCCGCGTCCATCTCAACGGCAAAATTAACCTGCCGCCTTACCCGGCCCTGGGCGATGTCGTCAAAGAGCTCGATTCCGGATTCCGCGGAAATGCCCAGCCAGCATCTCATTACGACGACCAGAAGAAACTAAATGTCGTCCGGGCCGAAAAGAACATCAAGCTGTTCCTCAACACCCACGCATATAAGGTCGAAAAAGAATATGACAGCATCACCGCGATTTTCGCCGGGAACACCAAAACCAGCGAAGAGCTGCGTTTCCGCGCGCCGCTCTTTGCCGACTGCACCGGCGACGGGACAATCGGGTTTCTCGCCGGAGCCGACTACCGAATGGGACGCGAAGGACGCGCCGAGACAAGCGAATCACTGGCCCCCGAAAAGCCGGACAAAATGACTATGGGCGCCTCGGTGCAGTGGTACACGAAAAAGACCGACGAATTCTCCGCCTTTCCCGATTGTCCCTGGGCCCTGCAGTTCAACGAAGAGAGCAGCCAGCGGATAACCAGAGGAGATTGGAACTGGGAAACCGGACTCAACCGCAACCAGATAACCGAATTCGAGTCCATTCGTGACCACGCCTTTCGCGCCGTCTATGGCAACTGGGCGTTCCTGAAAAACTCCAGCCGCGACCGAGCCAAATACGAAAAACTCAAACTCTCCTGGGTCGCCTATATCGCCGGCAAGCGCGAGTCCCGCCGACTGCTGGGCGATGTCATATTGCAGCAGCAGGATATCCAGCAGAAGAAGGAATTCCCCGATGCCTTTGTCACGACCACCTGGACAATCGACCTGCACTATCCCGACCCGAAGAACACAAAGCATTTCCCCGGCCGGGAGTTCCGTTCCATAGCCAAATTCACTCGCATCGACCCCTATCCGATTCCTTATCGCTGCTTCTATTCACGAAATATAAATAACCTGTTTATGGCCGGCCGGGATATCAGCGTCACTCACGTGGCGCTGGGCACTGTCCGTGTTATGCGAACCTGCGGAATGATGGGCGAGCTTGTCGGTATGGCCGCTTCGCTGTGCAAAAAGCATAATACCGAACCTCGAAGCGTCTATCGCTGCCATTTGGACGAACTAAAAGAATTGGCCGAACGCGGCGTCGGCAAGTCCGCCATAAAAGACAAATAAACGCTAAGGCAGGCCCTCGACAACTAACTCATAGAGGCCTCGTCGGCGCGGCAAATACAAATAACTATTTTCTCAACTTGATTGACTTTTAAGCTGTCATGCTGAGCGAAGCGAAGCATCTGGCCTTAGAATAGGGTTTTTGCCCTGTTGCGAGTGTGAGATCCCTTCGCTGCGCTCAGACCTGTCATCGAGCGACAGCGAAGGAATGACACCGAGCCTTTTCAACAGAGCAAAAATCAAATTCAAATCAGGAGGAATAATTATGACAGAATCGGCTATACTGCAATCCGAATTACAAAGTCGGCGTAATATCAAACAGGCCGTTCGCATTTGCTCTGCTCTTCGCCGAACGCCGCCGAAGTCAAAACGCGACCTGAAAAATTACATCAAAGCCTTCCTGGGCATCAACGTGCCCGACAAAAAGATTTGTTCAGAGCACAATCGGCCTATGGACTATATCTGGCACACTTTCTCCGCCGATTTCCCGTCTCTGAGAGAGAAGAGCCGAGGCTCGCGAGAGACGAAAAATGCCGATTGCATCGTCTGGGCCAACCGTGCCGGCGGCAAGACCGAACTGGCTGCCGTAGCCACGCTCCTGGACTGCATCTTCAAGCCCAATTGCCGGGTCCGCATCTTGGGCGGCTCAGCAGAACAGTCTTCTCGAATGTACGAATACCTTACTCAGTTTTTACGATTCGGCTTCGAAGAATTCCTCGCCGGTCCTGTCCTGAAAGGCCGATGCCGTTTCGCCAACAATTCGTCCGTCGAAGTCCTGACTCAGTCGGCAACAAGCGTCCGGGGCCGGCACATGCAGAAGCTCCGCTGTGATGAGGTCGAGCTTTTCGACGAAAGCGTCTTCGCTGCCGCAAAGTTCACCACGCAGAGCACCGCAAATCTTGTAGCAGCTATGGAGCTAATCAGCACCATGCATCGCCCGTACGGCCTCATGCAAAAAATCATTGCCTCTGCGCCTCAAATCGGCACGCCTGTTTTCAAATGGTGTGTATGGGAAGTGATTGAAAAGTGCACCGACAGAAACTGCTCGCAGTGTCCCTTGTGGACCGACTGCCTGGGCAAAGCCCGGACCGCCGACGGCTACCTGAAAATTGACGATTGTATTACTCAGATGCGCCGCGCCAGCAGGGCCGGCTTCGAAGCTGAGATGCTCTGCAAGAGACCGTCTTTGGAAAACGTTGTCTTCGACGAATTCGACCCGGACGTTCACGTTCAGCCGGTCGATTACGAACCGAATTTGCCGTTGTACCGCGCGCTTGACTTTGGCTTTGTGAATCCTTTTGTGTGCTTGTGGATTCAGGTTGACGCCGCCGGTGTTGTACGCGTGATAGACGAGTACGTTCGCAGCAGGGTGACCATCGAGGTCCACGCAGCAGAGATAAAGAAGCGCACCCCCGTTGCCGAAGAACAAATAGCCGCGACGTTTTGCGACCCCGCCGGCGCCGGCGTAAACGATGTTACCGGCACAAGCGCCGTTCGAGAGCTGAGGGAGCGGGGAATAGTAACGCGCTTTAGACGCAGCGGCATCCTGGAAGGTATCGAGCTTATCCGCCGGGCGATTCGCTCGGGCGACGGAAAAATATCCCTCGTCATCTCGCCGAGATGCCCGCGACTCATCGAGGCGATGCGGTGCTATCATTACCCCGATAGCGGCTCAACCGCAGCCGAGCTGCCCTTAAAAGACGGCGTCTATGACCACCCCATCGACGCCCTGCGATACTTCTTCATCAACCAGAAACAAACCCCAAAAACCACTACAAGACGCTATTAACATTAAAGCTAAGCTCATGCGGCAGGATACCTTTGGCAAAATTGTAAAAAAAAAATTAATAATCTCTTGAACTTTCGCCGAAATGTTATATAATATGTATAACAGTGTTTGTGAATTTCCATGTACGGTAAGAAGTGAAAGGAGGTTTGGAATGAGTGGAACGAAAAGTCGAAAAACATTCGGGCGCTTGCTGAAGAAGCTGAGAATCGAAGAAGCTGATATTGGTTTGCGGGCATTTGCTGATTTGATAGATATGAAACCGTCAAATCTGAGCAATCTTGAGCGGGATAGAATTCCTCCGCCTGCGAACAGACAGGCAATAGATAGAATATGTAACACGCTGGGTTTATCTAGTTATGACCCAAAACGTGATGAGCTTTTTGATTTGGCTGCAAAAGCAGAGAACCGCATCCCGGCTGACGTAGCCGAGTCTGTGAAAACTCAGCCTGGCATTCCTGTATTGGTGCGCACTGTGGCCAATAAACAACTCAGCGAGAAAAAGCTCAGAGAATTAACCGAATATATTAAAAAGTTCTATTGAGGAACTGATGGATGGAGCCGTCGCATGCAAGGAGATACAACAACGCCGAGGTAGAGCGAATAGTTGCCCACATTTTGGCAAGCGCATTTCCCAAGGGGATTTCGATACCCATTGACATCGATAGGATTGTTGAACGGCACAATCTGATTGACGACATCGTTTCTGGAGAACTTCTTGAAGATAAGTTCAAAGTTGCCGCTGTACTGATTAGCAAACCTAACGGTCATTTCGACATATTAGTAGATGAAGACACCTTTAATTCATACAGAGCCCGAGCCAACTTCTCCATTGCCCATGAGTTTGGCCTTGTCATTCTCCATTCTCAAATCTGCAGTAATTGCCAAACGGTTGAAGATGCAATATCTCTTCGAAAACGCATTGTAAACGCCTACGATTTCATTGAGAGAAATGCCAATTATTTTGCCGGTGCGATTCTAATGCCTCTTAGGACACTGCCCGAAGACGCAGCCAAAGTCTATGAAGCTCTGGTTAAAGATATTGGTTACGACAACAATCTCATACCGGACAAGTTATGCTCGACTTTAGCTCGTCGGTATGCGGTCAATTTTCAACCTATGGGGATACGGTTAAGAGAGCTAAATTTGTACAGGAAAATCCAGATGGCTTTGCGCTCGGGCGCACCGTATCTTGACCCTTAGGCTCACTTTTGATACTCCTTCCAAGAAAAGAAGTTCTTCAGCATACCTAAATCCTGATATGGAATACTTTTGTGGCTCCCAAATGAACTTCCAAGACAGACGTTTATTACGGCTTGCACATTTAAGCGGAGCAGTTGCGGTGCATGTTATCCGTGGTTTTATTTGACTTGATTGCGCTGTTGTTGTACACTGGGCCAGGTAATAGCTTTTTGCAGTGTTTAGGGCTGCTCGAAAAATGAACTATCAGTTTGGCATAGAGCACATATCGCAGCACATCGTCAAATACGGCGTCGATGTTCGCCCGGCTTTCGTGCTAAACCGGGAAAAAACCCACCTGCAGGACTATTGCAACTGGCTGATAGAGCAGTTCCCTCTGGCCTTTGAGACCCTCGTCGCAGGCCCCAGCCAGTTGAGAATCCAGAAAAATTTCCCCCTGCCGACAGGCAAACGCATCGACATGCCGACGTTCCTCCTGACCAATCGAGGGCCGCTCTTCACCTTGCCCCATCGCATCTTCATCGACGAACCCCAAACAATCGATATCCCCGACAGGGATAAAATATTCCGCAAGGCCCTCGACGAGCTGAGAAACAGATTCCCGGACCGGGCGGTGCTGCGAGTGGGCGTGATTCACGAATTTGTTTTTGACACCGCCGATATAGACTCGCTTGAGATAATAGCCAGCACACTGAAAAACGACGTCTGGAAAGAGCGAATAAAGAATATGAACCTCCGGCTTGAAATCCCGAGAGAAGGAAAAAATATCAATCTGGAAATAAGGCCGACTTACTTACAACGAGGCGGCAGAGGCGGCCCCGGCGCCCCCCAGCAAAAAGCCGCAGGCGGCATAATTGTAAATGTCGATATCAACAACCGCCAAATCAAGGACAACCTCACAAAGGCCCAGGTGAACGATATCCTTGCATTCGCCAACGACTACATCCCCGAAGAGATGATTAATTTCCTCAACAACGAGGACTAAGCACTCTAACGCTCTGTTGAAAACCTGCTGCGAATGTCATTCTGAACGGAGCAAAGCAAAGTGAAGAATCTCTTTATCATTCAGAAACAACGAGATTCTTCGCTGCGCTCAGACCTGTCCTGGAGCGCCAGCGAAGGAATGACACCAAGCCTTTTCAACAGAGCAGCACTCTAATAAAATCCAATTCGTCATTCCGAGCACAGAACCAAACGTCATTCCGAGCGCACGCGAGGAATCTATTCGAAAAACCGCCGCTAATTTATTTGCGGCTTCAAACTAATAGTACTCTGTGACATTTGATTTTGTGAGTTGTCATTCCCGCGAAAGCGGGAATCCAGTTTGTTAATTGGCTGAATTCAGCGTCAAACGGGAACAACTTCTATCCACAAATTAAAATGT
>JAUWPZ010000197.1 GCA_030611315.1 Sedimentisphaerales bacterium | reverse complement strand
GATGGACGAAAAAGCAGAGAGAAATAGTGAATTAGAGATTAGTTCATTGTTTGTCGCTCGGGGTTCGTGAAGCGTGGATGCGGGAATGTCGAATTTTGAATGATGAAGTATCGGCTTCGGCCATCCTGGTGAGCGAATCATAACAGCGTTTGGTATCTGGGTGTGACAAATTTTTCCGGCACACTGTAACCTTAATAATAGTAATGTATTGCGCCGGCTCGTCATGCTGAACAAAGTGAAGCATCCGGCTTTCGGACTGAGAGGCTCCTTCGCTTGGTCAGTAACATCTCGTTCTCCGGCCAGATGCTTCGCTTCACCTTGCTGCGCTCAGCATGACACGAAGAAATCGCCCCACCAGAAAATCTGGTCGCACCCTGGTATCTTTGGCAAAAACTTTCTTGTTGTTTTTTCGTGCTGAATTTGTGAAGATGCAGCGTTGTTCGCAAACTGAATTTGGTTATTCAGTATCTGTTGCGGAAACAACATTTGTCATTCCCGCGAAAGCAGGGATCCAGTATTTTCTCCGCAGACCCCTGCTGCCTGCTTTCGCAGGCACAAGTTTACCCCCGCGAAAGCGGGGGCAGGGGTGACAATCGCCAGTTTTCGGCTTTCCGCAACAGAAACTAATTATAATAAGTTGTAAGAAAGGGCGTAATGAACAATTCGCGGCCGTTGAGGTCCGTTTATGTTGTTGCATCGGTTGTGTTGGTTGCCATGAGTTTTGTCGATACCGCCGCAGGTGCGAATGTGGGCGGCATTTACAAAAAGATGGACACATGGCTGGCAACGATGCGGGCATCTCGCCTGGCTCTTGGGTCGCTGGATGTATCGGCTGAGGAGAAAGGCAAACTGGCCGAGGGTCTTTTTACGCGAGTCATGCGGGACTTTGCCCTTCAATCGGACTGGATGCTCCAGGATTACGGCGTGGATTGCCACGAGTGGTTTCTCGCAGAAGACAATACGCCGAGCCAGGTTGGCATGCTCGAGCGCGTGTTTGAAGAGATTGCTCAATCCAGCAAGACATCCAGTTACGAATTGAATGTCCTGCAAAAAGCAAAAACACATTGCGACGATTTGCGTTGGCTGGAATTGTACGAAAAGGAATGCCGTAGCCGCCGGGCTATTCGTCTGGCCGGGCTTTTGAAGCGGTGCCGTAGAATAGTATTTACGAAACATTACAACATGGGCGGTTCGCACTATGCTTATACGGAAGGGCAATCCGATGCACAGGCCGAGCGGCATTTCAAGCCCGGAACGAGTTTGTGCATCCTCGAAATGGACGGCATCTATGGTACGGTCAGTACCCTCATCGAAGATGCCAAAGGCGTGATTCGCGACCCGGATGTGTCCTTCGACGGCAAGCGAATTCTTTTTTCCTGGAAAAAGTCCGACCGCCAAGATGATTATCACTTGTATGAAATAGATGTCGCCACGAAAGCAATCAAGCAGATAACATCGGGGCTGGGTTTTGCCGATTATGAGGCTGCGTATCTTCCCAATGACGACATCATCTTCAATTCCACGCGCTGCGTGCAGATAGTGGACTGCTGGTGGACGGAGGTGAGCAACCTTTATAGATGTGACAAGGACGGTCGATTTCTCCGCCGCCTGTCGTTCGACCAGGTCCACACCAACTTCCCGACGGTCCTCGGCGACGGCAGAATCATCTATACCCGGTGGGATTATAACGACCGAGGTCAGATTTATCCTCAGCCGCTGTATCAGATGAATCCCGATGGTACGGGGCAGAGAGAGTTCTACGGTAATAATTCGTGGTTTCCGACGACGATTCTGCACGCGAGAGGCATCCCCGGGACGAACAGGGTCATTGCCATCGCAACCGGTCATCACAGCCGGCAAACCGGCAAGCTGATTATCATCGACCCTGCGAAGGGACGTCAGGAGAACAGCGGCGTGCAGCTTATCGCCCCGGTTCGTGAAACCAAAGCCGACCGTATAGACAAATACGGTCAAAAAGGCGACTTGTTCCAGTATCCTTATCCGCTGAGTGAGACGGAATACTTAGTGACATACTGCCCGTTAGGCTGGGACCATAAGCCTGTTTTGTTCAATATATATTACATGACGATAGACGGCCGGCGCGAGCTGCTGGCAGCCGACCCGAAGGTATCATGTAACCAGACGATACCGCTGCTGCCGCGCCGCGGGTCGCACGTTCGTCCCAGCATCGTTGACTATCGCAAGGGCACGGGGACATTCTACGTTCATGACATTTATCAAGGCCCGGGTTTGAAAGATGTCCCTCGCGGGGCGATAAAAAAGCTGCGAGTTGTTGAAATACGGTACCGCGCTGCAGGGATTCGCTCCAACCACAACGGCGGTCCCGCCGGCGGTGCGCTGGTAAGCACACCTGTTGCAATCGACAACGGATGTTGGGACGTCAAGGTTGTTCTGGGCGATGCCGAAGTGTATGAAGACGGCTCGGCCTGCTTCACCGTTCCGGCCCGAACGCCGGTATATTTTCAGGCACTGGATGCGAAGGGGCGTGTCGTTCAGTCCATGCGTACGTGGTCGACACTGCAGCCCGGCGAGACATTTTCCTGTGTGGGTTGTCACGAGAGCAAGAACGAGGCGCCGATAGCAGCCACAAAACCGACCATTGCCATGAAGGCGGGTGAGCAGGAGCTGGCGCCTTTCTACGGGCCGACACGAGGATTCAGTTTCGACCGTGAGATTCAGCCGGTCCTGGATAAGCACTGCATCCGCTGCCATAACGACCGGACGAAGAAAGCCGAGACAGCAGTGGCGGATAAGAATCAGGATGCGGCTGAGTCAGCGAATCGGCGTGCGTTCAGCCTGCTGGATGCTCGCAACTGTGACGAAAAGGCCGGCCGGGCATGGTCCGATTCCTATCTGTACCTGACCAACAAGGGCGACCCTTCCGATGGAGTTGTGCGATGGCTGAATGTGCAATCCATTCCGCCGATGCTTCCACCATACTTTGCAGGTTCGGCGAAAAGCCCTTTGATTGCCATGCTCGAAGAGGGCCACGAAGGCGTCAAGCTGTCACAGGAGGAAATGGACAAAATCTCCTGCTGGATAGACCTGCTGGTTCCTTATTGCGGCGATTATATCGAGGGCAACTGCTGGGGCGAAAAGGAGCTTGAGAAATATCTGCACTACCAGAAAAAGCGAGATGAGATGGCGGTTATCGAGGGGCGGAATATTTGCCGGCTAATCGCTCCGAGCAAGCCTGCCGAGGGGCTGCTGCCGGGGACTGCCCGGAGGTCCAATCCGTATCGCAATGTGGCCCTGAACCCGAACGACGGTCAAGGCTACGCGCGCTCCTGGCCTCATGCTTATTCAAACAGCGATTATCGTGACATGCCCGCCTTTGCAGCTTGTAACGCCATCAACGGCAAGACAAAAAATACCGGCCACGGCGGCAAATTTCCGTCCTGGGGGCCCGACAAGCTCAAGGGCCTGTGGTGGAAGGTTGACTTCGGCAGACTCGTCGAAATCGATAAGATTGTGCTGTATATCCGCGCAGATTTTCCGCATGACGATTACTGGCACAGCGCGACGGTTGAGTTTTCCGACGGTTCGAGAGAATCCATTACGATAGAGAAGACAGCAAAGCCACAGGAATTTGAGTTCGACAAGCGGAGCGTATCGTGGCTGCGGCTGAGTGACCTGGTCGAAACAGGGCCGTTGGGCTGGTGCGGCTTTACGGAGGTCCAGGTATGGGGCAGGGACGTTTATTCGCCCGGCGCCGGCGTTGCTGCACTATATACTCCTTGAGCATGGATGACAGGGAAACAGGCGTGAATTATACAAGAGCAGGGTTTGCGAAAAATATGGACATAAGTGTTTACGCAGCAGTAATATAGTACAATTTGTCATTCCCGCGCAAGCGGGAATCCACTCGCACGCTGCGTAACGAGGTTCCTGCTTAGTGCAGGGATGACATGCCGAACCGGTCGGTTTGAGTAAAACAGGAGACTTTACGGTTAGTGTCGCAGGAAAGGTGAGGTTTTTCTGCCGTGAACAGGGAAAGTGGTTAACCTGAAAGGAGGTTTACGATGCGCAGGAATAATTTACCCGTTGGATTGGCCTGTCTGTTGGTTTCGGTTTTGTTTTTTGTTCCGGGACGGGGACAGGCTTCGCAAGTAAAGGGGCAAAAAAGCTGGCAGGCCAGGCGCGAATTGGCCGACAAAGCCAGCCAGCGAGGGAAGGAGTTTATCTACCACGAGGAGAAGGTGCCGGATTATACTTTGCCGGAGCCGCTTGTTATGGCAGACGGGACGAAGGTTGCCAATGCCGAGATGTGGCGTACGAGGCGCAGGCCTGAGATTCTCGAGCTTTTCCGCAAATATGTTTATGGAAGGGCGCCGGTTGGGCGGCCTGGGGAGATGACATTCAAGGTTTTCGACCTGGACCGCAAGGCCCTGAGCGGAGCGGCCACTCGTAAGCAGGTAACGGTGAACTTTACCGGCAAAGCAAGCGGGCCGAGTATGGACATTCTGATTTATCTTCCCAACGCGGCCAAGAAGCCCGTGCCGACTTTTGTTATCCTGAATTTCGGGGGCAACCATACGATCCATTCGGACCCGGCCATCAGGCTGTCAACGCGCTGGATGCGGAAAGGCCGCAAAGCGTCAGAGGAGTCACGCGGAAGTGGTTCTTCGCGTTTTCCAGTTGAGAAGATTCTTTCCCGCGGTTACGGCCTGGCGACGATTTACTATGGCGACATCGACCCGGATTACCACGACGATTACAAAAACGGCGTGCATCCGGCGTTTGACAAGCTCATCGACGGCAAACGGTCGGCGGACGCATGGGCTTCGATTTGTGCGTGGGCGTGGGGGCTCAGCCGGGCGATGGACTACTTCGGGAGCGATGAAGCCATAGACCAAGGCAGAGTCGCTGTTTTAGGGCACTCGCGCCTTGGCAAGACGGCGCTTTGGGCTGGTGCGCGTGACGAGCGGTTCGCGTTGGTGATTTCCAATAACTCCGGCTGTGGAGGAGCGGCATTGTCGCGGAGACGCTACGGCGAAAGCGTCAAGCGGATTAATACGAGTTT
>JAUWPZ010000063.1 GCA_030611315.1 Sedimentisphaerales bacterium | reverse complement strand
TGATGCCTGCGTCAAAAGTAGTCACCGTCAAAAAAGTGCTGTAAGTTGTTGTATTTTTTGGAGTTAAATCATTTTTCGGGTTGACAAGCAAGCCGGGTCGTATAAAATATAACCTGTTATATATCAAAGACTTGGAGAAATCATGCAAAAGATTGTCGACCCGAAACAAACACGCCTGTTTGACCCTTTCGATTCGGTCTTGACCGAGAAAACACGCAAGCGTTTGCTCGACGGCTGGGCCGGGGTATTTCGTCATATCATCCTTGAACTATTGCCTGTCGATACGCTTTGCGGCCACTTTACTCCAGAGATAGGACGGCCGACCAAAGAACTATACTCAATGGCCGGCCTGATATTGTTGATGGAGTTCATGGACTGGACAAAGCAGGAAGCGCTGGATGCTTATAGCTTCCACATGGATATTCATTACGCCCTGAATATGGAGCCGGTTACGCATGAGCTTTCGATTCGGACACTGGAGCGTTACCTCGGTTATTTCGAGCACGATGAACTGTCCAGGAAGATCATGCACAAGGTAACCACAAAGCTTGTTGCTATTCTTGGCATCAAGATCGACAGGCAACGTCTCGATTCCACCCATATCTTTAGTGATATGGCCAGCTTTGGCCGTACACGATTGATGGGTGTAGCTATCAAGCGTTTTCTGACTCAGGTCAAACGCGGCAATGAAGGAGACTATGCAGCACTGGACGAACAATTGCGTCGGCGTTATGCTCCAGGCGTACATCAGTTATTTGGAGACACCGGCAAGGATAATGAGTCGCGTCGCCTTCTTCGCCAGCAGGTGGCCGAAGATATGTATCTTCTGATAAGACACTTTGGCCAAGACGAATCGCATAGCGGCAGGACAAGCTACAAGGCCCTTGAGCGGATCTTCTATGAGCAGTGCGAGGTTCATGAAGAGACGGTGGTGGTGAAAGCGAAGACCGGCGGGGATGTGATGCAGAATCCGTCTGAGCCGGATGCGACGTATGATGGTCATAAGGGTCCTGGTTATCAGGTTCAGCTATCTGAGACCTGCCATCCGGACAACGAGGTGCAGTTAATCACATCGGCCTTGCCTGAGACGGCGGTCGAATCGGATACCGCAGCGCCGCCCAAGGTATTGGAGGACCTGAAGGACTCGGGTCTTCTGCCGAACGAGATGCTCGCCGATACTCAGTATTGCAGTGACGAAAACGTCCAACTCGCAGCCGAGTACGATGTCGAACTGGTCGGTCCTGTACCGTCAGGTCCTGCCGGTGAGGCGGATGTTGATCGGTTGAATATCGATGATTTCAATATCGATGAACGGACGGAAGAGGTAATCTGTTGTCCGGCCGGGAATCGTCCTGAGTGCTCTGTTCATGACGAACAGACCGGCAAAACCAAGACGATTATGCCTGCCTCGGCGTGTGGTGCATGTGAGTTTTTCGAGGAATGTCCCGTCAAGCAAACCCGTGAGGGCTATCGTCTTGAGCACACCGCCAAAGGGCGTCGGCTGGCGGGTCGTCGGCGTGAGGAGGCGACCGAGGTGTTTCGTGAGCGTTATCGCATACGTAGTGGGATAGAAGGGACCAACAGCGGACTGAAGCGTCGAACGGGCTTAGGTCGCTTGCGAGTACGCGGCAGTCCCGCTGTGTTCAATTGCATCTTGTTGAAGATTACGGGCTGGAACATCCTGCGGGCCAGTGTATGCGCGAAAATGCGTGAAATCGTGTACCGAAGGGCCGTTGCGGCCGTTTTGGCCGTTGCAAACACGCTTATTGTCGGCATATCCGCTCACCAGCCTCGCCAGAGACCCCCGAAGTGGAACTACAGGCCAATCTGGAGCTATGTTAGCTTATTAAACACGGTCCCCATGGCAGCCTAACATATACTTTTGACGCCAGCATCATAATTGAAGTCGTTCAACTAACCAAATGGCCAAGCCCCGTTCTATGCGCCGTCGCATGATAAATAGTCTTGAAGAACATAAACCAAGGGTATATGATAAGCATAAAAGACGCTTAAGATAGGAAAACTATAGCTATTTGACTAAGGGGCACTGTACATGGAAGTTTTAGTTAAATACGAAAACGGATTTCGTTTTTCAGCTATATGCAAGGGATACACTGTTACAACGGGACGCGGCGATGATGGCCATGAGGAGCGGGACGGGATGTGGCCGGCTCAGCTTTTTGAGGCCTCGATTGGGACGTGCATCGGTGGTTATATCGCCAAGTTTTGCAAGGAACATGGCATTCCTTATGAGGATATGACTATCGAATTGAGCCGACGTATAGAAACCAGCCCGGTAGATACCAATACACCGGAGGCGAAACTATCACGTACCACAAGAATCGACACCAAAATTCGCCTTGGTGCAAAGCAATCTCAACGAACGCAATACGATATACGCAATACGCAATACGATCTTTTCACCGCTTTTGATTGATGGAGTTACCTAAATTAACGCGCTTATTTATTCTAAATTCGACATTCGACATTCTAAATTCTCTCCCCTATCCCCTAAACGCTGTACGCTATCCGCTATCTTTAATACGAGCTTTGCCGCTTGACAAATGCACGATGGTGTGATAGGATATGTTTTGAACAACTTTGCGAGTTTTGCTATTGATGCAGTTTGAATTTTGCGAGTGAGTATTTGGATAATCCGGTTTGTCGTAACTAAATAGTTGAATATCAATAGTTATGAAATAAAATAGTGTGTGTGGAGTTAGAATGTTTGGGCAAAAGCTAGTTGAATTCTTTAAGGACTGGGCACTGTGGCATAAAGTTATCGCCGGACTTATACTTATGATTGTCGCCGCAGGTATAGCTCTTTTAAAGCGTCACTTAAAGCGGAAACGCCAATCTGAGCACCCACCTGGAGGCGTCAGCAAAGAGGCAGGGTACGAGTCTGTTTCTCAGAATGTTGTTGGTGATGAAGCAACTCAGCAGTTGGTGATTGGCGGAACGCACCAAGACAAAGGGATTGACATAAATATCGCTCCGCAGGCTAATGTTAAAATTACGGTTGCAGATAAAGTTACCGTAATCAACTATGTAGATGGATTGCCCCAAGCAGAAAATCCTCAAGTTAGGAGTCAGTTCGAAAAAGCAATCGACCAATATAACAAGGGAAAATTTAGCGAGGCAATTAACAGCTTTGTGAGATGCCTTGAGCTTGAGACTGAACATAAAAAGCGAGGTGCATTGAATCTTCAGATAGGTAACTGCTACTACGAAATGAGCAGATATATCAAGGCGGCTGAATTCTATGCGACTGGGCTAAGAGAGTCGCGAAAAGCAAATGACTTACAAGGCGAAGCCTCTAGCCTGATAAGCATAGCCAACACTTATCTTAATCGACCATCATCTACAATAGAGGCAAGGGGAGAAAACATCCTAAAGGCGACCGGTCTTTATAAAAAGGCTCTGGAAGTTTTCAAAAAGGATGAGTATCCGCTCGACTATGCAACGACTCAAAACAACCTGGGAAGTGCCTTGACATATCTGCCGGCAGCGACACCCGATGATAGAGCTAAAAATGTTGGTGATGCCATCGAATGCTACAGGGCGGCGCTGGAGATAAGAAAAAAGGATGAGTATCCGCTCGACTATGCAATGACTCAGAACAACCTGGGAAGTGCCTTAACATATCTGCCGGCAGCGACACCCGAAGAGAGAGCTAAAAATGTTAGTGATGCCATCGAATGCTACAGGGCGGCGCTGGAGATTTACAAAAAGGATGAGTATCCACTCGAATATGCAATGACTCAAAACAACCTGGGAAATGCCTTGACATCTCTGCCGGCAGCTACAACCGAAGAGAGAGCTAAAAATGTTAGTGATGCCATCGAATGCTACAGGGCGGCGCTGGAGATAAGAAAAAAGGATGAGTATCCACAGTATTATTGTCTGACAGCTGCAAATATCGGATTATTGTTAGCGTCCGTCGATAGTCCAGATTCATGCTATTGGTTGAAGGAAGCTTACGCTTTGAGAGAATACCTCGAGGACCAGGGCAAAAGGCTGGAAGAAATGATAGACGAAGTTTGCAAATAAAGTTTAAATCAATAAACTCCTCGTAATTTAAAACCATAAAACTAATATTTCTCTTTTTCTCCTTTGGCCATGTCCTTATATCTGCCTTCCCTCCCCGGCAGCTTTTCGATTTGCGAACAGGCCAAGCCAATCCCCTAATCTCCAATCTCTAATTCACTATTTCTCCGAGTCCTCTGTGTCCTCTGTGTCCTCTGTGGCTACCCTTTTTATTTCAAAATCTGTGTTAATCCGTGGTTAATGTTTTGGTCTTCTGCCTGGTGTCTGTGGTCTTTAGTCTTCTATACGAGCGACGCTCACGGCAGTTTTGCCGGGCCGGCTTTGCGTGTGGCATAGCCTCTGTAAAAGTTATGTAAAAAAGTCCGGCTTCGTAACTTTGCATTGAACCTTATCGCACCCGTTAGATTACAATAAACATAAAGGAACTGAAAATGAACAGATTTGTCGGTATTCGCTTTCGGTATGTATGGTTCTTCGCAGCAACCGCAGCCTTGCTGGGAACGCTGTACGTTCAGGCAAAGCCGGCGGAAAAAATTGTCCTGATTAAGGATGTCCCTCACATTTGTCAGAAAGAAGATTTTTGCGGCGAGGCGTGTATCGCGATGTACCTGCAGAAGCTCGGCCATAAGGTTACGCAGGATGATATTTTCAATCTCGCCGGCGTGGACCCGATGCTGGCCAGGGGGTGTATCACAAAGGATATAGAGAAAGTGCTCAAGCGTATCGGTTTCAAGCCGGGAGTTGTCTGGCACAGGATAACCCATCGCAAATCCGCCGAACAGTTGAAGGCACAGTGGAAGCAACTGCTTACCAGTTTGCGGGGTGGCGTACCATCGATAGTGTGTATGCGTTACGACGATAAGCCCAAATCGGCAGAGCACTTTCGTCTGGTACTCGGATATGACGCCGGGACCGACGAGGTGGTTTACCATGAACCGGCTCAAAAGAACGGCGCGTATCGCCGTATGAAACTTGCCCGGTTCCTCGAACTCTGGCCCCTCAAGTATAAAAAAGACCAGTGGCTCGCAATCAGTATGAGCCTCAAAGCGACAAAGCTCTCTCTCGGCAAATCTCCCGACGGCTTTACAAATGCCGATTACGCCCAACACATAATCAAATTAAAGCCAAACGTACCGAAGGGTTTTACCATCGTTCTGCAGCGGCCGTTCGTGGTCATCGGCGACGAAAGTCCGGGCATCGTGCGCTATCGGGCCGAGCGCACTGTAAAGTGGTTTGCCGATAGAATCAGTCGGCTGTATTTCAAAAAGGACCCGCCAAAGATATACGACATCTGGCTGTTCAAGGATAATGAGAGCTATCGCAAAAATGCCCTGGAGCTGTTCGGCGACAAGCCGGACACACCCTTCGGCTATTGTTCGGACGAAAATGCCGCCCTGGTTATGAACATAGCTACCGGCGGCGGCACGCTTTGCCACGAGATGGTGCATGCGTATATAAGCTCGAACTTCCCGGATTGCCCGTCCTGGTTCAATGAGGGGCTTGCATCTCTATATGAGCAGAGTGGTTCGCGGGGCGACAGGGTCGTCGGGCTTACAAACTGGCGGCTGGCGGGGCTAAAAAACGAAATTCGCGCCGGTACCCTGCCTTCCTTCAAGACACTGGCCTCTACGACTTCGTATCAATTCTACCACATGGCAAAGGGCAATAATTACGCACAGGCACGGTATCTTTGCTACTATCTCCAGGAAAAGGGCCTGCTCGTAAATTTCTATAATGCCTTCACCGCGAACGCAAAAAAGGACCCATCCGGTTATGAAACGCTGAAAAAAATGCTCAAAGAAAAGGACATGGACGATTTCAAAAAGAGATGGGAAAAATGGGTGATGAAGCTGAAATTCCCCTGACGAAATCCTTGCTGCCAATTCGTCCGGCCTACAACCAACAGCGCCTCACCCCAAAATAACAATTTTCAGACTCAAAGTCTGCGTTTTTAATCGACAAGGATTGACAACACGCGGCGGAAATGGTTCTATTATAAATACTTGGAATCTTCAGCGCCTATGGCTCGATTGGATATAGACGCCAGGTGTAACGACAATTTCCGAACATAGGAGAGAACGAATGAACCGCAATTTGACACGTCGTCAGTTCTTAAAAGCCGCTGCTGCGGGTTCGGTCGCCATTTCCACGACTACCTCCGCCGCTTTGCTTCGCAAAGCCGAAGGAGCGGGGGCCGGGCGTGCCTCTGGCAAGCCGCCGAACCTTGTTTTTGTCTTCCCTGACCAGATGCGCGGCCAGGCCATGGGATTTACCGGACAGGACCCGGTCATTACTCCGAGCCTTGACGAATTCGCCCGCCAAAGCCTTGTGCTGACTCATGCAGTCAGCACTTATCCGGTCTGCAGCCCATATCGGGCTATGCTTATGACGGGCAAATTCCCGCACGCCAACAAGGTGCTGAGCAACTGCAACAGCAACAGCGCCCCATTCGGCTGTGAGCTGCAGCAGTCGGATATATGCTGGTCTGATGTCCTTAAAGCTCGCGGGTACAGCCTCGGTTATATCGGCAAATGGCACCTTGACGCCCCGCATAAGCCATACGTTAAATGCGAAAATAACAGCGAAAAATTCGCCTGGAACGAATGGTGCCCGCCGAATCGCCGGCACGGATTCGATTTCTGGTATTCCTACGGGACATACGATTATCACTTTACGCCGCTGTACTGGGCGACTGATTCGCCGCGCAATAAACCGCTCAGACCGAAGCAGTGGGGGCCGGAGCACGAGGCGGACCTGGCCATCAAATATATTCGCAACGAAGGCGGCAAATATCGCAAGGAGAACAAGCCTTTTGCGCTGGTGGTATCGATGAACCCGCCGCATACGCCGTATAACCTCGTGCCCAAAAAATACGTGGATATGTACGCCGGCAAGACGTACAAGGACCTGAGCAATCGGCCGAATGTTAATATTGAAGGCGATACGCCCGGCGGCAGGCTGGCCCGCAAGCATATCAAGAATTACTTTGCTATGGTTACCGGCGTGGACGAGCAGTTCGGGCGCATCCTCAGTGCGCTTAAAAAGAAGGGCTTAGAGGACAATACTATCGTGGTATTTACTTCAGACCACGGCAACTGCCTCGGCGCCCACGAACAGGCGACGAAAAATGTGCACTATGAAGAATCGATGCGCGTTCCGTTCCTTATCCGCTGGCCGGGCAAAATCGGAGCCAGGCATGATGATTTGCCGGTATCCACCCCCGATATATACCCCACTTTGCTCGATTTGATGGGCTTTTCTGTTGACATACCAAAACAGGTTCAGGGGATAAGCCAAGCATCTATTTTTTTGACGGGCAAAGGCAAGCGGCCAGCCTCGCAATTGTATATGTGGGTGCCTGTGGGCAAGCCAGCGCTGGGGCGCCGCGGCGTCCGAACGCACCGCTACACTTTTGTGATAAGCAAAGCAGAAGGCAAACCGAACGAATATGTTCTGCATGATAACGTCAATGACCCATACCAATTGAAAAATATCGCCGATGAACAGCCGCAAATCGTCAGGGAGCTGACTAAAGAACTCGTCAAATGGCTGCGAAAGAATAAGGACCCGTGGCTGAAGATTGGTGAGCTAAAGTGAGCTAAAGTGAGCTAAAGTGCCTAAAGTGAACTAAAGTTGGATGCTTCCGCCTGCGCGGGCACAAGTTTACGCGAATGCCCCCCTCCGCAGGCACAAGTTTTCTCGAAGATATTTTGCCGCTAAGGCAAAAAGGCACGAAGAAGGATAGGGACAAAGGAGCAAAGGCACAAAGGATTAAGAAATTTGCAATTTTCGATTTGCGATTTGCGAATTTCGATTTATGATTTGTAGACAGCAATGGGAAATGACGCAATTAACCGACAGGTGAATTAACAGTGGCAGAAACAAAAGACGACGAAGGAAGAATCATCCGCACCGGGCCATATCCGGAGCTTACGCTGACCGCGATTATCGTCGGCTATGGATTGGGCGCCGTCATCGCCGTCAGCATTGGATTCGCCAGTTTGAAACTCGGCTTCTCCATCGAGGGCTCGGAATTGGCTGCGATTCTGGGCTTTGGCATTCTGCGCGGGCTTATGGGCCGAAGCAGCATCGTCGAGAACAACATCAACCAGACCATCGCCAGCGCGGTCAACGGGGCTTCAGCCGGGATGATGTTTACCATACCGGCGTTGTTCATCCTCGAGATAACTGATTTCAATGTCTTGCTGATGGTATTCGCCTGCATTGCCGGAGGCATCCTCGGTATCGCTTTTATCATACCGCTGCGAAAGCAGATGATAGACTTCGAGAGGCTCACATATCCCGGCGGTGTGGCTGTCGCCACAATCCTCAAATCACCCGGCGCCGGTGTTCATAAAGCCGTCCTGCTGCTCTGCGGGCTGGCTTTAAGCGGTATTGTCCACTTCGTAAGCCAGGTAACAGGATTCGAGTACTGGAACTTAGGCGAACTGCTCAGGATGCCCGACTATATGAACGGTACGTTGTATGTTTCATTAATGACGGTTGGGGTGGGTTTTATCTCCGGAAAAGGAGGTATCTCCTTTATCATCGGCGGATTCGTCTGCTACTGGATTCTGGCGCCAGCCCTGGCAGGAATAGATATGCTGCCCACTGCCCAGGCACTCCAGGGCGCCGAGCAGTCGATGCCTGAATACCTCAGGCTCGAGCTGTTTCGACCCGTCGGTATCGGTATGCTTATCGGCGGAGCGCTGGCGGGAATTGTTTTGGCGCTGCCGCTTATAGTCGGAGCGGTTCGCAGCATGCAGTCGGCGGCAAAAACGAAAACGGCACTATCCAAAGACGAAATGCCGATTAGCCTGCTCTATATCGGAATTGCCGGGGCGACAATACTGCTGTTCGTCGTTGCGTGTCTTTCTGTCAAAGAAATGGGCATAATCCGGGGCGGCATAATGGCCCTTTTAGGCACAGTGTGGATATGGGTGGCGGGGGTTATTCTTTCGGAGTGCATCGGTCGGACAAACTGGTCGCCCCTGAGCGGGATGACGCTGATTGCCGTGACTATCCTGATAGTCATCAGCAGCGGTCTCGGAAGCACCGCGGCTATAATTTCATCGATAATCGTCGGAGCGGCGGCGTGCGTGGCGATGGCCCAGGCGACCGACCTGATGCTCGATTTGAAGACAGGCTACCTTGTGGGCGCTTCACCTCGAAAGCAGCAGATAGGTCAGTTCCTCGCGACCTGGCTGGGCCCCATCATAATTATGGGCCTTATCTTTCTTCTCCACCGACACGGCGGCGGTCTTGGAAGCGCAAAGCTGCCGGCCCCCCAGGGAACCGCCTTAGCACACGTAATGAAAGGCATCTTAGGCGGAGACGTTCCGGTACATAAATATATCGCCGGCGCCGGTCTCGGCGCTTTGCTGAGCACAAGCGGTATCGGAGGTCTCGGAATCCTCGTGGGCCTGGGGTTCTATCTTCCGTTCGACGTCGTCCTGACGTACAGTATAGGAACGGTGCTGCGTATCCTTGTGGACCGGATAAAAGGGAAACAATTCAGCGAAGAAGTGGGAATTCCGGTCGCCGCCGGTTTGATAGTCGGAGAAGCGCTGGTCGGGGTGGGCTTCGCCGTGTATGCACTTTCGCTGCCGCTGCTTCAGAGAATTTTTGGAACGTAGTTATGAAAAAAATCGGGTATTTAGTGATAACCATCGGCTTTCTTCTTGGCTCACTCGTTGTGGTCCTGGATAAAGAGCTGGTCCCGTGGAACCTCTTCATCCGCGCGCTTGTTGTCGGGGCCTTAGGTGTCGTATTGGTCCGCATGGGTGAGCGCCGGCAAAGCCGCTCGGCGGGGAAGCTTTCGGCCAATATGCAGTTGATTGAGAGCAGCCTCGGCAGTATCGTCGAAAATATCACCCAACTTAATGCCCAAAAGCAATCCATCAATACTTACGATGTGCGTCACCGAATCGACGAGCTTTTTATCGAAGATTTGACCGCCTTTGTAGATTCTCGTCAGAGCATCGCACAAGTCCACGGCATAGGCGCCTATGCCGACGTGATGAGCTGCTTTGCAGCAGGGGAGAGGTATCTCAACCGGGTATGGTCGGCCTCGGCCGACGGATACATCGACGAGGTCAATGCCTATATAGACAAGGCCCGGGAACAATTCGCCGAGAGCCTTGAGAAAATTCGTCAATTAAAAGCTGATGCCCCACCGCTCCAGCCGGCGCCGCAAAACTCAGGGGCAGGTGATTAACAACCTTAACTTTTTGCCATCAGAGGAGTAATTATGAAGTTTTTATCAAAACCAGAGACCGCCGTCGTCGTGCAGTTAGTTGTGGTCTTAACCGCATCATCGCTTTTCGCAAACCAGGGTGCATTGAGGCCCGAGGCCATTCGTAAAATCCAGTCCTCTTTCAAGATGGACGGCCATACGCGGGCGATGTACAACTCCATCACGAATAACGATATCAGCAGCCTTGCCCTGAATCGCGATATTGTGAAGCAGCACAACAAGCTCTACAGCCACAAAATCAAGGCCAAGGGCATCACGAACCAGAGCAAGAGCGGGCGGTGCTGGCTCTTCGCCGGGCTTAACGTTATCAGGCCGGCAGTTATTAAAAAGCACAATCTCAAAGGCTTCGAATTCTCGCAGAATTATCTGGCGTTCTGGGACAAGATGGAAAAGGCGAACACTTTTCTCGAATATATCATCGAATTTAGAAAACGCGACATTCTCGACCGCGAGATGGAATTCGTACTTCGCAAGCCGCTGCCCGACGGCGGATACTGGGAGAACGTTGTCAACCTTGTCGAAAAATACGGTGCGGTCCCGAAAGAAATAATGCCGGAGACCAACAGCTCGGGAAATACAAGCCTGATGAACGCTCTTATCAGCCGAAAGCTCCGCGTCGACGCCGTCAGGCTGCGGAAAATGGCAAAGGAGAAAAAGCCGGTCAAAAAACTCCATGCGGAAAAGACAAAGATGCTGACCGATACATACAAAATGCTCGTTATGAATCTGGGAGAACCGCCGAAGGAGTTTCAGTGGCGATTCGAGGACGCCAATTCCGTCGTCAGCGAGCTGAAATCATACACACCGAAAAAATTCTACGAGGAATTTATCGGCGTTGACCTGGGCGAATATGTTGATATCTTCAACGACCCTTCCAAAGAATACGGCAAGCATTACCAGGTCGCGATGACGAAAAACCTGTACGACGGCGACCACATCCACTTCGCCAACGTCAGGATAGAAACGCTCAAGCAAATCGCCCTCAAAGCAGTGCTCGACGATGAGCCGCTCTGGTTCGCGTGCGACGTGGGCAAAGACCAGAGCAGAGAGCACGGCATAATGGCGATGGGTATGTTCGACTACGACTCGATATACGGGACCGATATGGAGATGACCAAGGCCCAGCGGTCTCTTTTCCGCGAGAGCGTGCCGAACCATGCGATGGTCTTCATCGGCGTCGATGTCCGGGACGACAAGCCCGTCAAATGGCTGGTCGAGAACAGTTGGGGTAAAGACAAGGGAAGCGAAGGGCTCTGGGCGCTCTACGACTCCTGGTTCGATACGAACGTCTATAGCATCATCGTAAAGAAAAAGTACGTGCCCGAAGAGGTGCTGAAGATATTCGAGCAGCCGGTAATAAAACGGCCCGCCTGGGACCCGATGTGGTCGTTCGTCAGATAAGCACAAATCGATTCCCATAGGGATAAATTTCGATTGTTGAGAACAACCCCCCAATAAATTGGGGTGCTAAAGGATTATTCGTCGCTTGATAGGGCCGTGCGGTACAGCCAGTACGCAACACCCAGCAGCAGGACGATACCGACCAACGAGCCAAACGGCATCTCCCACAACGGCAGCGAAATATCCTTCCTGGCCAGTATCACAATCGGCACCGCCATCAGGATACCCGTCAACGCTTCGCCGGTAATCAGGCCCGATGCGAACAAGAGGCCGCTTCGGCTCGAGCCCTCCACACGCTGCTGCTGACTGTGGCGTCTTTTGGTTACCCATTTGACTGCCTGATGAATCAAACCACCGGCGAAGATAGGCACGGACAGCTCGAAAGGCAGATAAAATCCGATTGCCACCGCAAGCACGGGCGTGCGAAAGGCGCTGCCCCTTTTCTGCAGATACATATCCAGCACAATTACGCCGGCCGCAACGGCCATCCCGATATAAACATAATTCCATGGAAGCCCCCCCTCAAAAACTCCCTTTGCGACCGAAGCCATCAAATTCGCCTGGGGCGCCGGCAGAGCATTCGGCCCTGCGCCCTTCGTACCGGCAAAACCATAAGCCGCTTGTAAAAGTATCATCACCGGCGCCAGCACCAGCGCCGCCGAGACCGTCCCGACAAGCTGCATGACCTGCTGTTTCCAGGGAGTGGCCTTGACAATATAGCCGGCCTTCAGGTCCTGCATATTGTCGCCGGCTATCGCCGCGGCACAGCAAACTACACTGCCGATAATAATAGCCGCCGCCGGACCGTTCGATGCGTCAGAGCCCATCAGCACGAACAAAAGCAGGGAAGAAACGAGCACGGTCGCTATAGTAACGCCGGAGATAGGATTATTCGACGAGCCCACGATACCGGCCATATAGCCGGCCACCGCCGAAAAGACAAAACCCGTAACCAGCATTATCGCCGCCATCGTGAGCGATACATATACCTGCTGGACGAAGACCTGATACAGCAGATACAAAGGCACAACCGAGCCGATTATCATCATCAGAATCCATTTCATCGGTATATCTTTTTCCGTCCTCGGGACCTCGGTATTCCCTCCTGACAGGTTACGATAAGCCTTTAATCCGCTCGTTATCCCGCTAAACAAGGATTTTCGCATATGAAAGATAGTCCACAACCCGCCGATGAGCATGCCCCCGACTCCGATATACCGCGTTTGCTCGGACCATATCGTATGCGCCCAGTCAACGGTCGTCATCAATTCCCCGGCGTGCGCATGGGTTTCAGGATAAACCGCCGCCTCGTGCATTCCCGCATAGATGGGGATTGCAATCAGCCAGTTAGCAAGCCCACCCAGGAAAATCAGTACGGCGATGTTCAAGCCTACGATATATCCGACCGAAAGCAGCGCCGGACTAAGGTTCGAGCCGAAATAAAGAATGCTGCCGCCGATACCCTTTGCGCCCTCGACTGCTTCTGTCCACCGCCCCAATCCACCGGCTCCGCCCTTAAACAACCCGCTCACGATGGCCGCCTTACCAATATGCCAAAGACCCTTGCCGCCCTGCCGGCCTGTTTCGAGCACCTCAGCCGTGGCAATACCTTCCGGGAATTTGAGCTTGGCCTCTACTATCAGCGACCGCCTCAGGGGTATCGTAAAGAGCACACCCAATACCCCACCGAAACCGGCGATTATGGCGACCCATTTGAAGCTAAAGCTCTCCCACGTGCCGAGTATCACTAATCCGGGCAGCGTAAATATCACACCGGCCGCCAGTGATTCGCCCGCTGAGGCCGCCGTCTGGACGATGTTGTTCTCGAGGATATTGCTGCGGCGAAACAGCTTCAGTACGCCCATCGAGATGACCGCCGCCGGTATCGACGCTGAGACCGTCATCCCCGCGAACAGTCCGAGATAGGCGTTTGCCGCCGCGAGAACCACCGAAAGCAAAACTCCCAGAACAACCGCCTTAACCGTAATTTCCGCCAATGACTTTTCTTTCAACTCCATTTTTTCTTCTCTTCCTGCCTTAAGATTTCAAACCTGTCCTGAGCGGAGCCGAAGGATCTCAAAAAGAGTCAATGATTATTTAACAAACTGGGCAACGAAATACTTCGACGTCAGTTTCTCGCCCGTGGCCCGTTCAATCATCTCATTCCAGTGATAGACATTGCCTGCCTCAAATACATTCTTAGCCAGGAATTGCCCCGCCTTTTTCTGATTAACATAACTTACGTCTTCATCCGACTCAAGGGCCAAGACCTTGCTTACAATGTGATGATGCAGTTGGGAGGCCAGCAGCTCGCCTAACATATAGTTGTGATAATAGCACGGCGCGGCAGAGAAGTGAATTTTTGCGGCCCAGTCCGGCTCATCACGGCCTTGAGGCTTTTTGACAAACTGATATTTCTCAACGGTCTTCCACCAAAGCGAGTTAAGGTCCTGGTCCGGATTTGCATATAGCTGCTTTTCAAAATTATACATTACGGCGTCCCACCTTGCGAAGATGATTTGTTTGAGCTGTGCGTACTTGCCGCTTACTTTTTCGATTTCGGCGCGCTGCTCATCCGAAAGCTCCAACATCTGCTGCATCCAGGCGGGATTGCGGCTTAATCGGCCGAAGAACATCGCGACGGCCTCGGTTGTAAAGATATGTGCCGGCTCTCTAAGCAGGTATGGTACATCCGCATCATGATACTTGTCATAAACCGCGTGTCCAAGCTCATGGAGCGTGGTCTCCATCCAGGACTCGTTGGGCTTGATATTGCACAGGATTCTCACATCGCCTTTCTTATCGATATCTGTGCAAAAAGCGTGCGGGTTTTTGCCTTCTTTCTCATACAGGTCGCTTTTGGCAAGGACCGATTGGACGTCCAGCCCGATTCCAGTGTAGAATTTGGCCGCCAGCTCCTTGATGTCCTTATCCTTGTAGTACACATCCAGGTTCAGCTCATAGACCATCGGCGTTTCCTGGAAGAACGGGTCGTGGTAGTGCCACGGCATAAGCTCGGAGACTTCAACGCCGCAATTAGCCGCGAGCTTGTTGTCCAAATCGGCCTTCAATCTGGCAAAAGGCTCATTCGTAAGCTCGTACAGCTCGTCGAATATCTTGTCCAGCTCCCCGACGTCCTGTTCACCGGTGGTCAGCGACATAGTATGAAAGTTGTCAAAGCCCAGCTTCTTCGCGGCCTGGTTGCGCAGCTTGATAAGCCGGAGCAAGTCCTCCGCAACCTCCACGCCGACCTGCTTGCTTGCAAGCCAGGCTTTCTTGCGCCTGGCCGAATCCGTCTCGGTCTTGAGGATTTCCTTAATCTCGTTGTCCGTAACCTTTTTGCCGTCTATTGTGCCGCGGAAAATGCTGAAGTTCTTCTCTATTTCCGTACTCAGGTCAACTATTCTTTTCAGCAGTTCCGGCTCTATCTGGTTCGATAGATAACCGTTGTACAGGACCTGCAACTGCCTGGCCAGCAGAGGGTCCTTGAGAACTGCGGATTCTTTGGTTTCCTTGAGAAACGCAAACTCCTCGCTATTGCTGTAAATCCGGCGAATCTTCAGGGTTAATTCGCTCTGCCTGTCGTAGTCATTCGGGTCGCCTGTAATCGCAGCATCCCAGGAGGCCAGAGCCGCTTCTTTTGCGAGCGGCTCGAGCTGTTCGGTGTGTTTGACGATAAATGATTCCAATTGTTTGGCCTTTGATTCGTCCCCGCCTGCGGCGGGTTCGGCCTCTTCTTTGGCCTTACAACCAAAACAAATAAGGCATATTGTCAACAATACAATCGCGGTCGGAAATCTCATAGCTTTATTCTCCTTTCTTGACCCGTTAGAAATCCTACATTCCGCCGGGCACATTACGCGCCTTTGGAATTTCTAACGGGTCTTGTCGGTTTCATATTTCAAATCACAAATCTGATTTGCCACTAAGTCACCAAGACACTAAGTTTTTATGATCTATATTTCTTCGTGCTTTCGTGCCTTCGCAGCTATCTTTCAAATCTCAAGTCGAAAATCGCAAATCTTTTTTTACCTGTCCTCGCCCCGTTAGAAATAAGTTGCGAGGGGAAAACGCCGCTCCTGTGGTCCGAATTTCTAACGGGGCGAGCGGTCCGGATAGGCCGGTTTTTGCTCCTTTGGCGGCGGCTGTTTTTCGAGCAGCTCGAGAATAACCTCGACGGCTTTTTCGAGCTGCGGGTCGTTACCGCCGACCATAAGGTGTGGCTCGTTTTCGATTGGATAATCAGGGTCAACGCCGTAGCCTTCGACGTCCCAGTCGCCCTGCGTATTCCAGAAGCCAAACGTCGGCACCGAGACATAACCTCCGTCGATGGGCCGTGGGTTGCCGCTCATCCCGATTAAGCCGCCCCAGGTCCTCGTGCCGATGAGCGGGCCAAGTCCCGCCTTACGGAAATAGTATGGAAAAGCGTCGCCTCCCGAACCCGACCAGCCGTTCATCAGCATCACCTTTGGGCCGGTGTGCGCAACAAACGGAGTCTGCCAATTGCGATGGTCCCGGCGCGCCCAGTAGTTATAGAGCGGCCGGTTCAGCATCTCGATGAAGCGGTCGGGAATTTGGCCGCCGCTGTTGAATCGCTCGTCGATTATTAAGGCTTCTTTCGTTCGCTGAGGAATAAACTGACGCACCAATTCATTCTGGCCGTTTCTGCCCGTATCGGGAACATAGATATAGCCTACGTTGTTATTGGTTGCTTCCTGCACTTTGCGGCGGTTGTCCTCTATCCAGGCCAGATTGCGCAAACGAGATTCGCTGGACATAGGTTTTACCGTTACCCGGCGAGCGTCGTTCATATCGGGCGTCGAATTTATTGTCAGCGTTACCACTTCGCCGGCAAGGCCCTGAAAGGCTGCCCAGGGGTCCTTCGACGTATCTATCCTGCGTCCATTAACCGCCAGCAGGTAATCTGATTCGTTGACATCTATACCGGCTTCTCGCAGCGGTGAACGAACCTCGGCATCCCAGGCGGCGCTCTCGTAGATTTTGCCGAAGCGATAAGCATCCGTTTTCGTGTCCAGCTCAAAATCACAACCCAAAAGGCCGACGGAGACATATTCGGCGCTCTCAATATCACCGCCTCGCACATAAGTGTGTGAAGAGTTCAGCTCGGCTATCATCTCACCGATAACATAGTTCAAATCGTCACGGTCCACCACGTAGGGCAGCAAAACCTCATAGCGTCGCTTGATTGCTTCCCAATCGAGCCCATGCATATCAGGGTCGTAGAAGAAATCCCGCTGTACCCGCCAGGCTTCGTTGAAAATCTGCCGCCATTCGGCGCGAGGCTCGAGCCAGGCCTTTAGCTTGCCGGTCGAGATTTTGCCGTCGCCGGCCTTCTTGCCCGCAGCCAAATCGATTATGCCGTACGTTGAACCGCTTCTGTACAGAACTTTTTTGCCGTCGGCGGAAAGGGTGTAACTACTGATGCCGGAGATGACCGTTTTGTCCTCACGTTCATCAAGGTCGTAATAGAGCAATGCGGCGGAAGGGTCAGACCCTTTTGATGCGCCGGCGGCAGGATACCTGATAAAAACCAACTTGCCCTTCACCGAAGATAACGAACCGATATTACCCGCCTTTATGGGCAGCTCAACGACCCGCCGTTCAAAGCCGTCAAAATCGATTTTGACGGCTTCCGGTTTCTTTTTGTCTTTATCGTTCGTTTTATCTTTGTCATTTTTGTCGGAATTTTCATCCTGTTCAGAGTCCTTTTCTTTTTCGACGTCCTCGTCCTGGTTATTAGGGTCGTTTGGGTCTTTATCTTTTTTGTCTGTGTCAGGTTTGTCCTTATCCTCCTTTTCTACCGGCTCTTCATCACTTCGCGGGGCGATTGGTGAGCCGAGGTCCTTACGCAAAGTGGCCGCATAAATCCCGGCGGAATTAGGATAAATCCAGGTGTAATCCATATCGCCATAGACAGGCGTGAAGGTCCTATTGGAGCTAAAGAACAGGTATTTACCCTCCGAATCAAAGACCGGATTTGAATCATCATAGTAATCGCTGGTAACCTGCCGTACTTTTTCGGCCTTCGTATCATAAATCATAATGGCGCCATTTTGATTGGGCATATCCTTCGAATAGATAAGCCACCTGCTGTCAGGCGACCATGAATAATGAGACAATCTCGACCACTGGTCCTTATCAACGAATTTCGGCTCACCTTCTTCGATGTCAACAATGAAAAGGCTGCCGGTTTTGTCGCTAAAGGCGATTTTTTTGCTGTCGGGCGACCAGCGGGGCCCATAGCGAAACACCGCCCCGTCCGTTGTTACTTGTCTCTCGTCGCCTTCACCGTCGCCCGGACATATATACAACTCGTACTCGCCGGTGCGGTCGGAGAAATAGGCGACGTTTTTGCCATCCGGCGACCAGGCCGGATAACGCTCCGCGATTCCTGATGTGTTCGTCAGGTTTCGGACACTGCCGTGTTTCTGGGGTACGGTAAAAACTTCGCCGCGGGCCCCGAATAAAGCCCTTTTGCCGCTCGGTGAAATCGAGTAAGTTTGAATATAACCCGAGAGGCTTTTGAGCTTCGTCCGCACTCGCGGCAGGTCGGTCGGCACCTGTATCTCAAGGGCTTTCGAAGTCTCGGCAGCCAAATCCAGCAGGTGCAGTTTGCCGCCGTTTTCGAATATGACAGCATCGGGTCCGATGCTCGGCCATTTCACATCGTATTCGGTAAATTCGGTTACCTGCCGCTTTTCTTTGGTGTCTAAGTCGTAGGCCCAGATATTCAGCTTCTTGTATTTATCCCGGTCGGAAAGAAAATAAATAGTATTCTCGTGCCACATCGGCAAGGCGTCGGTGCCGTCGAAATCCGTAAACCTCTCGGATGTGTTGTTGGTAAAATCATACAGCCACAAATCGCTTGCCATGCCGCCGCGGTAGCGCTTCCAGGTACGAAACTCCCGTGAAATAAACTGAAAGGCCATACGATTTCCGTCCGGGCTGAAGCTCGCCAGCTCGCCGTATGGCAGGCCCAGCGCCTGTGGCATACCGCCGGAAAGGGGCTGTCTGAAGAATTGATTAAAGCGCTTCGACGGACTGTGCATTTTCGAACGATAGAGAATACTTTTACCGTCCGGGTACCACTCCACCACTAAATCGGTGCTGGAGTGGTGTGTCAATCGCCTCGGTGAGCCGCCGGCTGCGGGCATTACATAGACGTCGGTATTGCCATCGTAATTTCCGCTAAAAGCGATTGTTTTTCCGTCAGGCGAGAATTTCGCGAACATCTCCTTTCCCTTAGGAGAGCTTAGCCTCCGCGCCAGGCCTCCGGCTTTGGGCGCCGTCCACAAATCGCTCGCATATACAAACACTATTTTTTCGGCGCTAACATCGGGAAAACGCAGCATTCTCGCATCCGGCATCTCGGTGCGACCGGCGGCGTCTTCAGCGGACAAAGCAACGGAGAAGGAAGATAAAACAAGCAGAACAACCGTAAAAAACGAAAAACGTCTCATAGAAATTACCTCATTTTTTAGTATATGCGTTTATGCGTAAATGAACTGATGCGCTAACACATCTACTTAGCTACTCATTCTGCGAAAATACTATCACCACTGAAAATCGAAATCAAGCGGATTCCATGAGAGAAGATTTTTGAATTCGATTCGACGTTTTTCAAATTCCAGCGTTTATTAGCGTTCCTCTCTTGCCAACTCATCATTCGGCGGCACTTTTACTCATTTCGCGAGAAGATAGGAAAGATAGGGAGCGATTCGGCTATTTATTCTTGTTTTCATCGCGGTGCCGGATATACTATAAATTCGAAATTCTACTAAAATCACTTACTGATAAAGCAAGTTGGATAATCGCACTATGGCCAAAACAAAATACCTAACCGCACCGATTCCATCAGAAAAGACGCCCG
>JAUWPZ010000036.1 GCA_030611315.1 Sedimentisphaerales bacterium | reverse complement strand
GTATCGTAGAGGGTTTGAATGCCAAAGCGAAACTGACTACGAGAAAAGCTTATGGCTTCAATATCTTCAAAACACTTAAATTGGCCTTATATCATAATCTCGGGGCGCTGCCCCAGCCAATTGTTACCCACAAATTCTTTCGAAGAGGCAAAACAATATTGACGAACGGGAAGTATCGGGGTATCTTAGTTGGGTTGAGTTGTAACGCAGAGGAGTGTGAACCCAAAAGGACATTGTGAAGCAGCGCACCGGCTTGATGGTGCTAAAGAAAAATAGTCGGCTGTAAGCAGCCGCAAACAGGGAGTAAAACTATGATAAAGTTAGGCATGCACGTTGACAACTGGAGGCACAACGATGTTTCATACGAGGTGCCCTGCGAATTCGCCAGGGACAACAATATGGAATACGTGGAGTTCGGCACAATCGACGGGGATTACTTCGTCCAGGCGCTGGGGTATAATCCCCACATTCTGCTGCACTCCGACCCGATGAAGCTGAAGAGCTATCTCGACTCGATGGGGCTGAAGTGTTCTCAACTTGATGCGGCGTATCCGATGTCGTCTCCGGAGGGACAGTATCGCGGAATAGGTTATACTCTCCGTACCATCCAGTTTGCCAAGGCAATCGGTTGTCCGTGCGTGGACACGACGGACGGCAGCCGCAAGCCGGATGGATACAGCGATGATGAAGTGATGGCGCTTATGAAGCAGTATTACCGGGTTGTGCTGGAATGGGCTGAGCGATATAAGATTATTATCAACGTCGAGCCGCACGGCCCTTACACAACCGACCCCGATACGATGGAGCAGATTCTGAGCTTTTCCGATTCGCCCTACTTGAGGATGAACCTCGATACGGGCAATACGTTCATCGCGGGACAGGACCCTGTCGCGTTTCTGCGGCGGTTCCGTGACAAGGTCTCTCACTGCCACATCAAGGACGTCAGCAAAGAGCTTGCCGATGCCGTGCGCGGCGGCGAGACAAGTATCGCGATGTCGGTTGTGGGCATCGGTGAAGGGGTCAATGCCGAGAATATCGCCGGCTGTATCGAGCTGCTTAAAGATATTAACTGGGATGGCGTGCTGTCGATAGAATGCGAAGCGGCACCCGGCAAGGTGGAACAAAGCCTCGAATGGCTGCGTAAAGAAATCGCCCGATAGATGGCCGACGGCAGGTTGTCGTTTGTCCGGCAGCCGGGGCGGCGGGACTTAATGGGCGGCAGTCAAAAGAAAACGGCTATAATAGTCCGAATGTCAGGTTTGGGAAAGAAAAAGGGGACATAAACCGATATGGATGAGAACCCTGGTGTAACAATAAGCAGGACCGACAGCATTGCGGTAGTTGCTTTCAAAGCTGCCTCAATAAGCAGCGTGGAAAATATTTCCACTTCTTCGGTACAAATAAAGGAGTTTATCAACGAAAACCATCCGAAGAAACTGATATTCGACTTCGGGGGAGTGAAATTTTTCTCCTCCCAGGTACTGGGTCTGCTTTTAGACATCCGGGCCAAGCTGGAAACCTATGACAGCGAAATTGTGATAAGCGCGATAAATCCACAACTGCACAGAGTTTTCAAAATAACGAACCTCGATAAGATTTTCAAATTTTTTCCGGACAAGGAAAATGCCGTCAAGGCAATGAGCACAGATTAAGTTTGTAACCTAATTAGAGAGGGCCAGGTCATGTATGTTGCGAAGCAATTTTCGATTTTTATGGTTAATAAGCCGGGGGTGCTGGCTCAGGTACTCGGCGAGTTTGCGCAAGTCAAGATTAACATAATAGCGATGACAATGATGGATTCTGCAGAACACGGGGTTATGCGGGTGGTTTTCACTTCGTCCAAGAAAGCGAAAGAGGTGCTTACAAAACTAAATATGCCGCACAACGAGGCAGATGTCCTGTGTGTAAGCCTTGACAACAGGTCCGGCGCGCTGGCGACAGTGGCTGAGAAACTGGCCAAGAACCACATAAATATTTCATACGCATACTGTACTGCGGGCGCAAAGGGCGGCCGAACAACCGGTGTTCTGAAGGTCGCCGACGTGAAAAAGGCAATGAAAGTCCTGCTCCAAAATCAAAAAAAGACGAGCAAGTCGCAGCCCGTGGTCAGGCGCTCACGGTCTTCGAGAAAATAGCCGGTCGGTAAAAGGACTGTATAAGATACAGGGACAATTTCAGTTTTCGTATTTCGTCAAAATTACTCAAGGGAGAAAGAGATGAAACCCAAACTTACAGTTATCGGCGCCGCCGGCAGGATGGGCAGACGGATACTCTGCCTGGCGACAGAGTCCGGCGATTTCGACGTTATTGCGGCGGTAGAACGGCAGGACCATCCGGACATCGGCAAAGACGCCGGTGTTGTGGCGGCGACAGACCATGTAGATATCAAGCTGACCAATGTTTATCCGACTTCCGCCGACGTAGCAATCGACTTCTCGGAGCCGGCGGCGGCGGTCGGAACCATCGATTACTGCCTCGATAACGACATCGCCCTGGTCTCAGGGACGACCGGCCTCAATGGCAATCAGCACAAAAAGATGGAGTCGGCTTCCAGGAAAATCCCCATTGTATATGCGACGAACATGAGCGTGGGGATGAACGTTTTATTCAAGCTGGTTGGGCAACTGGCCCTTCTGCTGGGCGACGAATACGATATCGAGATAATCGAGCAGCATCATCGGTTCAAAAAAGATGCGCCAAGCGGTACCGCCCTGACTTTGGCCGAGAGTATTCACTCGGCGACCGGCAGAGATTGGCCCGGCGGCCTTACGCACGGCAGAAGCGGTTTAGATACGCCCAGGAAAAAAGGGACCATCGGCATTCACGCCATTCGTGCGGGCGATATCACGGGTATTCACTCGGTAATGTTCGGCACTCTGGGCGAGACGTTAACAATCAGCCATACGGCCCAGAGCAGAGACACATTTGCGCGGGGGGCATTACGAGCGGCAAAATGGCTCGTCGGCAAAGGGCCGGGGTTGTATTCGATGGCTGATGTTCTGGGCATCTCGTGATTCGTGATTCGTGATTCGTGATTAGTGAATCCCATTTGCGATTTGCGATTTGAAATCTGAAATTTCGCGCAGCACTACGCATTCACTCATTTACGCATTCACTCGTTTACGCATAAACTCATCTACGCACAACGCAATACGCAATACGAAAATGTCATTGTGAGCGGTCGATACCCTTAATTCCGTTAATTGTCAGATTCGGATTGGGAAGGTTATCCCGAGCCGGCAGAATCTCCTCCGCTTCAAGGTAATCGACCTGGCCGTCGGCAAAGAGATAGTTACGACAGCCCTGCCAGTTCCACCAACCCTTTTCCTCATCCACGCGAGCGTGATTGCTGAACCATTCCCCGATAAGGATTTTGTCGGACGGGTGGGCCACAGCAAAAGACCTCTGCGGGATGGAAGGCTGGGAATTCGAGTAGGTGTCCGCTGTGCTGTTCGTATTGTCGATTTGCTGCGGGCTGTGGTAGAAGGCCATCGAGTAGGCGTAGCTGGTGGCCTCGTATTTCTCCTTCTGGGTGTCGGAGGGGCAAACCAGAACCGAGGGACTATTCGCATCGATATTGCCGCCGAGATGGGGTTCGAGAAACGACCGGAAGCCCCGTCCCATCCAGAGCCAGTAGAACGGCGAGGTTGAGACAGGGTCCTGGGCGCATGGATAAGTATTATCGTTGGCATTTAGATACAGGTTGACAGCCAGATTTATCTGCTTGAGGTTGTGTGCGCACCTGAGACGCTTGGTCAGAGCCTTGGCCTTGACAAGCGAGGGCATAAGGATGGCAAGCAAGAGAGCTATGATGGCTATGACAACGAGTAACTCCACGAGGGTAAAGCCGAGGTGACGCTTTACCAATTTTCTGTCAAAGCTCAACGAGATATCTTTGCGAATATGGACCATCCTTAGCACCTGATACTGAACCATCGGAACAGTCGCGTAAAGATAGCAGTTCACCTGGTGGGATTCAAGGATATTCGGCGGCGCTGTTCAGAAAAAACCGGTTGGTTACTCCGCCCGGGTCAAAATCAGCGACCACTGGTAGGGCCGGTGGATTACTATCCTTCCTTTTATTCTATTCAACGGTAACGCTTTTAGCGAGGTTGCGAGGTTTGTCAACATCGTGCCCACGGAGCACGGCGGCGTGATATGCCAGTAACTGCAGCGGTACGACCGTCAGCATCGGCTGCAAAAGCTCCGGAGCATCAGGAATGGTAACCAGGTGGTCGGCGTGCTGTTTGATATTTTCGTCGCCTTCGGTGGCAACCACGATAGTTTTACCCCCACGCGCCCTGACTTCGGCAATGTTCCCCATTATCTTGTCATACTGCGGGCCGGCTGTGGCGATGAAAACCGAGGGCATACCGTCAACAATAAGAGCGATGGGACCGTGCTTCATCTCCGCCGCAGGAAGCCCCTCCGCATGAATATAGCTTATCTCCTTTAGTTTCAAGGCCCCTTCAAGAGCAACCGGATAATTAAAACCTCTGCCGAGGAAAAGCCAATTATCCTTGTCGATGTTCGCAGAGGCAATTTTCTTAATATGGTCGGATTGTTCGAGTATTCGGCTTATCTTCCGGGGTATCTGTGCAAGCTCATCGATATACATGTCCGCCTGGTTGCTGCTGATATGTCTTCTTCTGCCTAATTCGATCGCCAGCATAGACAATACGGCCACCTGTGCGGTGAAGGCCTTCGTACTGGCGACGCCGATTTCGGGACCGACGTGTAAATATATTCCCGCGTCGGTGGTCCTGGCGATGGACGAACCAACGACATTAACAAGACCAAGGACAGTTGCTCCGCGTTCCTTGGCCTGCTCTATGGCTGCGAGGGTATCGGCCGTTTCACCGGACTGGCTTATCGAAATAACAACGGTGCCGTCCTCGATAATTGGATTTCTGTATCGAAACTCGCTGGCATATTCTGTCTCGGTGGGGATGCGCGCCAAACGCTCAAAGAGAAATTCGCCGACCAGGCCGGCGTGAAACGCGGTCCCGCAGGCCGTAAGGATAAGACGTTTGGTATGCGTCAGCTCGCGAAGGTGTGAATCTATACCGCCGAGACGAATTCTGTGGCCCTTGTTGTCAATTCGACCTCCCATACAAGTGCTCAGGCAATCGGGCTGTTCAAAAATCTCTTTCAGCATGTGATGCTCGAAGCCGCCCAGCTCGATTTGTTCCAGCGAAAATTCGATTTGCTCGAGGTCTTTGCTGACAGTTATATTATCAATCGTTTTGGTATGAAACTCTTTGGGAGTAACTGTAACCATCTCGTTGTCGGAAAGATATATCGCCTGCGTCGTATGCTCAACGATAGCAGCCGCATCCGAGGCCAGGATATACTCGTTATCGCCGAGGCCTAAAATCAAGGGGCTGCCCTTCTTTGCGCCGATAAGCATATCAGGAAAATCTGAGCAAAGAATCGCCAGTCCAAAGGTTCCGTGCAGTTCCTGAAGTGTCCTCTGCACCGCCCATTCGAATTTGTTCCGGCCGGCGGAGATTTCCGCGCCGCCGGCCTGGTCGGCGCCGGCATAGAAATAGCCGATTAAATTTGCTATCACTTCGGTATCGGTTTCGCTTGCAAAGGCGGCGCCTTCGTTCTGCAGCCAGGTTTTCAATGTGCCGTAGTTTTCGATAATGCCGTTATGAACAACAGCGATTTTTCCGGTATAGTCCAGATGCGGATGAGCATTAACGGTGTTCGGCTCGCCGTGTGTGGCCCAGCGGGTATGCCCGATTCCGAGGCTCTCTTTATTGTCAAGCCCATCGAGAATCCCTTCCAGCGCGCTGATTCTGCCGCTGGTTTTGTTGATTTTAATTCCGCCATTGGGCGGACTGCTCAATAGCGCCAGGCCGGCGGAATCGTAACCCCGGTACTCTAATCGCTTCAACCCCTCAATGAGAATAGGTTGAGCAACTTTTTTGCCCAGATATGCCACTATGCCGCACATTTATGCCTTCCTTAAACAAACTTTGTCCCCACTCATAAATCGGCAGGAAATGCCATTATCATAACATAAAACACGATAACAAAAGAAAAACGCATTTCAATAAGATTCTGCTGTCATAGCCCTTTGCTGGTTTTCAAATTGCCCTGCGTATTCAACGTAATATCCCGGAGGCAGCTTGACCTCCCCGGCTATCCGGGACGTTTGAGGAACAAATCGATTCTGCTTGAATAAGGAATGGAGTTTCGTGTATAGTGTCCGGTGAATGGCTCGTAGTTCTTTCCTTGCGAAACACGATATACGCAATACGAGATACGAAATATGATAGTTGTTATCGATTATAACGTTGGAAACGTTAAAAGCGTTTGTAACGCGTTCCAGCACATCGGCTGCGAGGCGGAGCTTAGCTGCGAGCCCGGGGCTATCGAAGAAGCTTCCGGGCTGGTCCTGCCCGGCGTAGCGGCTTTCGGCTTTGCCGTCAGCGCGTTAGGCCCTCTCGCGGAGCTGATAAAAGGACTCGCCTCAAAGGGCAAGCCGCTATTGGGCATTTGCGTGGGCTACCAGATGCTTTTCGAGGAAAGCTGCGAATATGGCCGGCACGAGGGGCTTGGCTTGATTGCGGGCAGCGTCGTTCCAATCCCGCCCGGGCGGGTGATTCCGCATATTGGCTGGAATCTGGTGGAACTGCCCCAGGATATGGATTTGTTTGCCGGCCTGGGAAAAGAAAAGCACTTTTATTTTGCCCACTCATACTGCGCAGAAGTCAGCGACGAGAAGACCAAAATTGCCTATACCGACTACGGCTTTGAGCTGGCCGCTTCCGTGCAAAAGGACAATATCTACGGTGTGCAATTTCACCCGGAGAAAAGCGGCAAGCACGGCTTGAAAGCGCTAAAGAATTTTGACGATATTTGTGAAAGAAATAGTAACAAAGGCACATAGGCACAAAGGCACAGAGAAGTTTTGAACTTATGGTTTACAGTTTGATAGATTACGATATACGAGCAAATGCTGACAAAACGAATCATTCCCTGTCTGGACGTCAAGGACAATCGTGTCGTTAAGGGCGTCAATTTTCTGAATCTTCGAGATGCAGGCGACCCGGTGGAGCTGGGCACGCGATACAGCGACGAAGGGGCAGATGAGCTGGTATTTCTGGACATTACCGCGACCATTCGCTCCCGCAAGACGATTGTAGAGCTCGTGGAAAAGGTCGCGGAAAATGTCTTTATTCCGTTTACCGTGGGCGGCGGCATACAAACGGTTGAGCAAATGGACACGCTTCTAAGAAGCGGGGCCGACAAGGTTTCGGTAAACACCGCAGCCGTTCGCAATCCAAACCTGCTTTCTGAGGCAGCCAGGCGTTTCGGCAACCAATGCGTGGTCCTTGCCATCGACGCACGCCGGTCGGAGGTGCATCTCGACAAATGGCAGGTCTGCATTAAGGCCGGCACAGAGCCGACAGATATCGACGCGGTGGAGTGGGCCGCTCAAGGCGAGCACTTAGGCGCCGGCGAGATACTGCTGACAAGCATGGACGCCGACGGCACAAAGGCAGGCTATGATAACGACCTCAACAGGGCAATCAGCGATGCCGTTAATATTCCCGTGATCGCATCGGGAGGAGCGGGCAAGCTCGAGCATCTTTATGACGCCATCGCCGTCGGGCACGCCGACGCCATCCTGATGGCCTCAATCACGCACTTCGGCAATTACAACATAAGGCAGATAAAAGAATACCTGCGAGACCGCGGCATACCGATGAACCTGTGAGGTTGTTATTTTAGCCATTCGTACAGCTCGTAATGCTCCTTGTTCATGCCCAGTTTTTCATATACTGTTTGCGCCGTTTTGTTGCGCTTATCCACGTACAAACGCAGGCCTATGAGCTCCGGTGATTGGGCCACCTGCTGTTTTAAGTTCAAATACATTTTCTTAAAGACGCCGCGTCTCCGCGCCCGGGGAACGACATAAAGCGAATGTATCCACAGCACGGTTCCATTGCGCCAATCACTCCATTCCGGTATCGCCATAAAGACTCCCAGAATTTCGTCTTTTTCCTCGGCCACCCAATAGGTCCCCCGCGAAGGCTCCTCGAAAACCCCGCGCACCCCCCTGGTTACGATATCCCTGTTCAACCGGAGCTGCTCGGACTCAAACGCCATTTGAATTTGCAGCTCGACGATGCGCTCTGCGTCGCTCAACTTTGCCTTGCGAATCTCAATCACACTCACAAACCTCACTTTTATGAACAATTAACGCCTGCTCGCCTGCGGAACAGCCGGGCTGGATGTGCCTATTTTGCCGTCATCGCTTAGGATTAGGTCGCCGCCCTTTTCGTCGGCGATGCGGAGAAACAGGCCCCAGCCTCCGGTCCATTGGGAGACTTCCGCGATGATGGTGTTTTCACCGGCGCGGAGCTTGGCGGCGTTGGATTCCTGGTCCATCCCTGCTCCGCGAAGGGCCAGGACGCTGGTAACGAGCTTGCCGTTGAGCCATACCCTCAGGGCATCGTCGCTTCCGGTGAAAATGCGAACATCGCGGGCCTTGTTACTGGTGAAGGTCTTGACCACATAGGCGGCAACATTCTCTCTCGGCCCGTCGGTGAAGTGGTCGAGAAAATCAATGTAAGGGCCTTGTGATACCGAAAGCTCGGCTGAAGCGGCCGAATCGACAATGGCCTGCAGCCGTTTTTCATCGACAGATACGAAAGATTTCGAATCCGTCCACGGCGCGGTGATAGAGGCGAACCGCCAGGACTCAACGAAAGACCCGGGCCTTAGCTCGCTCATTGTCACAGTCCGGGTCAGGCCCTGGGTATCGATAACTCTAACGGCGGCACGGTCGCCTCTCAGGTGCTCGCCGAACTCGTCCAGCGATATCTCTACCCGCCGGGGTGGGGCCTTGCTGTAGTCGATGGGAACACTTGCCTTTGCCCTGTCCTTTTCGCCTAAGACAATCCCGCCGATGCCGCTCTCGGATTCGACCAATATCTTGCGGGACTGCCTGTCCAGTTTGACAGAAGTTTTGTTCTCTCGGCCAAAGTCTTTTTCATCGAGGGCAAACCATCGGCTGAACTTCAGCCAGGCGGCGCTGGGCGGGTCCCAGCGGGCGGTTTCGCTGTCGTCGAATTCGTAGGACTCCCTGCGAGACGCGTGGGGCGGTTCTATCAGGGTAAATGCACGATTAAACCTGTCAAAGCCCCGCGTCATAATATCGTGACGAGAGTTGCTGTGGGGCAGGCCGAAGGTATGGCCCATCTCGTGCAGGGCGGCGCCGATGGTGGTCGAGGCAGTGGCCCAGAACGTTTTCTTGCCGACCGAATCGCTGAAAAATTTCGATGTATCAATCATGCGCGTGTCCATGAAGATTTTCTGGGCATCGTTCAAGCTGCTCGGCCAGGTAAAGATATTGGCCCCGCCGAACAGCGCCAGCGAACCACCGCCCAGGGCCGTATGGGCGTATGTCTTTTTGGTTTTGGGGTCAAATCGCGTAAAGGCCGGAATCGCGAGGTTCTTCGCCCTGGAGCGCGGCAGCTTGCGGGAAATCAGGCGGTTCGTGTAGTTCCACAGTTTTAAGCCTTCTATCTTGTGGTATAAGCCTTCTATCTTGTGGTAATGTTCGGCATTTTCTTCGGCCGCCAGAGTGTGGACCTTGACGGAGCCGTCCTCTTCGAATTCGAGGTTGAACGTTACACGGCCGAAACCGAGGTCGTTCATCCGCTCGGCGGTAAAGGTCTGCATCAGCTTCATCGCCGTACCGAGCTTGGACTTATAATCCTGGGGGTCGTTTTCGATGGGGCTCTGGTACTCGGTATTGCCGGTTTTGTCGGTCAGGTACACCACACGCACGATGTATGGATTCGTCTGCGGCTTGTAGTTTAACGTCAGGGGCAGTTCGTAGTTGCCCTGGCGGATGAGCAGCTTATTACTGCCGGGAACAAGCTCGGTGAGGACCTTGAAATTCCCTTTGCGAGCCAGGCCCTGCATTTGACGGGTGCTGCGGTTCGACGATGTATTGACTATCGTAACCGAGTTCGCATCCACATCGGTCAGGGCGCCCCGAATCAAGGGTACGGGATAGCGGATAGTGGTGCCGTTAGTGTAGTTGGTAAGGCTAATCGGCGAGTTGGTCTTGCAATTGACCGCTGCAAACACAGGAGCCGACGCAACGCTATAGAGAAGAACCGTCAAAATGGCTGTGATGATTAGCGACTTCTTCATTATCGTGTTTGCCTAAAATTCCACAACTACGGTAGTCAAAAAATGAAATCAGAAACGAAGTTAAGATAATCCCTTGCGCCCGGCCTGAGGCTGGAATGTCTGTGGACGGACTGCAGGACGGTTCGAAACCCGTCCCGCCAAACGTCATCTGAAACGTCGGAACGAAGCTCTCGGATACTTCCCAGGCCATCATTCAACGATACGGAGCGTGGGTCGTCCGGGGAGCTGTCAATGATGGCTGTTTCCAGAGCGTCCGCGACTATGCGGTCGTCGATGCTGCGGTCGTCGCGATAGCCGGTAACCAGAACGAATTCGATGTTTTGAAGCATGTCGGGGTGGTCTTGGGTCATGCGTTTCATCAATTTGCGAGGCCCAAGCATCACGCTTGAGCGTTTTTGTAAGGCCATCCGGCGGATATTGGCCTTTTTTTGCAATGTGCGTTTGTGCTTCAATCGCTTTGTCTTCGACATAGAAGTCTCCTATGGGAAGGATGTTATGTCGCCCGTTTGCCGCAGGTGATTTTTGCTCCTTTGACTTTTTTGTCGTTTTGGGGTTGTAATTGGCTTTTGGCGCCATCCTTAACAATTACAGATTCTTTCCACATGTACAAAGTAACCGATTTTTGTGCTGAAGTTAAGGACAATTATCCATCAGGCCGGATTTTTTGACGGGAAATGCGGTTGGATATAAGAAGTTAAAAATTAAAGTGTAAAATGCAAAACCATAGTGCAAAAATCAAAACGAGAATGCTTCGCTGCGCTCGCAGTGAATATAAATTGCGGCGATATGCAGGGCAAGTTATGGATGACCGCACAAAAGCAATTATAAAGTATTTATGAAGTGTCTATTCGCCCTTTATACCGGGCTCTGTTTTCGGTTGACCCACACTACCTATCTTGTCCACATTAACTCACATATTCAGATAATATTTGCCTGTTCCTAAAGGCTTATTTCTCACCTTCGATATAACTTAAGAGCGAATTAAATTTTAATTTTCTTCCAAATAGGGTATAATAACATTGTTGGGCGCGGTTTTAGAAGAGTTTAAATTATGGATTCCGGCTTGGAAAAACTAACTGACGCTGAACTTCTCGACCGCTATGCAGCCGGTGAAGAGGACGCATTTCGCGAAATTGTAAACCGTTATAAAAACGGCCTTTATGGTTTTTTACGACAATTTCTGAACCGCCAGGATTTGGTTGAAGACGTCTTTCAGGAGACCTTCCTGCAGTTGTTCACAAGCCGCGAAAGCTTCGACACCAGCCGGCCTTTGCGCCCCTGGCTGTTCACAATCGCCGCAAATAAAGCAAAAGATGCCCTTAGAAAATGGCAGAGAACAGCCGCTATTCCAATCGGCACTATGGCGGATTCCGAGGATTTGTCGTTTGAAGATGTGCTGAACACCATAACTTCCAACGAAACAATGCCTTACGAAGAACTGGAAAAAGACGAAACCGCTTTGCGCGTTGAACAAATTATAGCGAATATGCCGGAAAACCTACGAGAAATATTGCATTTAGCCTATTTTAACAGATTTTCTTACAAACAAATGGCTGAGATTCTCAGTATACCTATCGGTACGGTTAAAAGCAGGCTGCATACAGCCGTTGGCCGCTTTGCAAAAGAATGGAAGGCATCTGTCGGGAACAAAAAGGCTAAATGAGTTCATTAACAAACGAACAGAAACAGTTACTTTTCGACTACTGCATTGGTTTAGCATCCCAAAAAGATACCGCCGAAGCCAAAACGCTGATAGCGTCCAACGAAGAAGCCGCCGAAATTCACTCCAAAATCAAAGCTGCTCTTGCCCCGCTTGATACCATTGAGCCTGAGCCCTGTCCGGATGATCTGGCCGAACGCACCATCCAGAGGCTTAATAAAGCTGCCGATTCAAGCCGGCTTCAACTCCAGCAATTACTTGCCACCGAACAAAGCCGACAAGTTTCTACCAGAGTCGGCTTCTGGAGTAACTGGGGTGAAATGATAACAGCAGCGGCTGTGATTCTGTTTTTCTCGGGAGTTTTGATTGGTCCGTTGAATTTCTTTCGACAGGAATCCTGGAAACAACGCTGTCAAGCTCAGATGGGGAGCATCTTTCGAGGCATAAAGAATTACACCACCGAGAATGATGGTCATCTGCCGACTGTCGCGAGCCAGCCGGGCTCACAGTGGTGGAATGTGGGCGACCAAAGCGAAAAGGCCTGCCCTCCTACCCGCAATAACTGGCTTTTGGTTAAACTTGGTTACGTCAAACCGGGTGACTTTGTTTGCCCCGGCAGAAGCCAGGGCCGGGCACTTCAGTACGACACCTCAAATGCGAAAAAGTATAACGACTTTCCGGCCAGAAGATATATCACATACAGCAGCCCAATAAGGCGTCCCAAATCTCAAAAAGATTGCATGCTCGGCAAAGACCCTCTAATGGCCGATTTGAGTCCTGTTTTTGAAGAGCTGCTGCGTGACTGCTCCTGTGATTTTATGCTGGAACTGAACGATAAACTACGGACCATCAACAGCAGCAGCCACGGGCGGCGAGGTCAAAATGTTTTGCTAGGCGGCGGAAGTGTGATATTCATAAGAACGCGTCAATTCGGCATTTCAAATGACGATATATACACCCTGCAAAACATCATTGTATATAAAGGCTTTGAAGTACCCGCCTGCGAGACCGACGTTTTTCTTGCACCGTAAGCAAGACCCCAGAGACAAGACCACAGACCGAAGACCAAATCCCGTATCGAGCATCAAGTATCAGGTATCGAGTATTAGGGATTACGGAGCCAGTGTAAGCCTACAAATGCCAAGTCCTTGAAGTTGACTTCGCAGTCGCCGTTTATGTCTCCGGCGACAATCGTTTCGCAAACCGGTTTGCCGAAGTATGATTTGCCGGCTTCGGTTGTGCCGCCGTAGGCGCCCATATTTATTATGCCGCCGTTGGGGAAAGGCTCGGGGCCTATGGGGTCAAGCGGATTGCCGGCATCAATACAGGGGCTTGTTACATCGTCCTGTACCCAGGTTCGGGTGTTGGGGTCCGGGCGGCCGGCCTGTGATTTTAGATGATAGTCGCCATTGTTCGGGTCGGCGAAACAAGGGTCGGTGTTGATGTTGCCGGAGCCGGCCCAGGACTCGGCCACGTTGGAATAGTCGATACGAATGAGGGGGTCCGGGTCGCCGAAGTCGGAATATACGGGGTCGACTGCAAGTATTATCGAGTTGGTTATAAAGTACTCGATGACGCCGGTAGTGCTGTACTTAAAGTAGGAATGGATGCCGACATCGCTGAAGGGGCGTCCGGTATCGGTACTGACGATGGTGGCGTTGTCTATATAAACGTGAGGATTGCCGTTGACGCTGCGGTCTTTGGCGGCAACGCCGGTGCCGTTATTGACGATAAGTAAGTTTTTTAGCATTACCGGGCCGCCGGCGTTGACGCTGACGCCTTTGTCGTACCAATCTCGAATGATAAAGTCTTCTACGAGGACAGTGGAACCGAGGGTATCCACCCCATCGTCGTCGCCGTGTGCAGCTACGCCTCGGCGCAGCTCTATTTTTTGCCCGGTCTTTTGCTTGCGGAGGTAGATAGCGTCGTTGTCGTTGTTGCCGAACATCTCCGTGATGAAGCTGTCCTCAAATAAAAGTGCAGTGGATTCGATCTCCGGGCCCATCACGGAGCGTGCGAGGTGGGAATGGGTAAAGGTCAAATCCGATTGCCTGGAGTACATAATCTTTCCATAGTTATCGGTAATAGAGCAATAGTGAAAGATTATCTGTGTGTCTTCGGAGTTAAGGACGAGCCCGGCTCCCGTATGCCCTGCGCCGGGCGAACGGCCTGCAACGGTGATGTTGGTGTATTGGAACAACGAGGGCCCGCCGTCTTCGAGATTTATTCGCCCCCACTCCAAATCCGGGTCGTAAGCGGTAAACGTAACCGGCTGGGCGGCTGTACCAAGCGACTGGATTGTGCCGCGGATGTCGATATCGGTACCACCGGTGCCGGAGCTTACGCCGTCGATGAGGACGAGTGTGCCGGGCTGTACGGTTAAGGTGTGGCCGGTGGGTACAAGTAAGTCATCAGTAACATGGATTATTCCGCTCCAGGTGGTGGCGTCCCCGGCCAGCTCGCCCGATACCTCGGTGATGGTTTGGCCCTGGAGGTCTGTGAGCTGCCGGCTGACCTCCATCCCATTGACATTGGCTGACAGGGTGAAATCGCCGGAACCGGTGAATTTTACGAGGGCGCTTCCGAGGCCGTTATATAACACTACCTTGTCCGTCGAGAGATTGATGGATGGATTATCGACCGAAAGCGCAGCGACGGCGTCCCAAAGGCGACGCTCGTTTTTGCCTTTGTCATTGACGACTTCAACCCGCACCAGAACGCCAATACCGCTCAGGTAGCTATCGCGGACAATGAGTTCGGCGTGCAGGGGTCCAAATTCTCCAGGGGCATTTCCGGCTATAAATACCAGCAAAACGAGTGATATCATCACCCTGACCTTCATTGTTAATCCTCTTGAAAGCATAAATCGTCTTTTATTTGTGAAAAATCATAAAGCCATCTTTTACGTAAGATATTCAAGGGGCATAGGTATATTATAGCATAAATCTCTGGAATAATAAAGTGCCGGAGAGATTTATTGAGTAAAAAAGCGATTTTGTAAATTGCGCAAGTTAACAGCAATGAAAATTTGAAAAAATGGATTTTGTGGAAAATTGGAGATTTTCAGGTTTTTTTAGTTTTCTTTTGTTGTGATGCTCGTTATTGAGCTAAAAACGGGGGTGGGGGTGTTAGGATGGAGTGTGTAGGCAAGATAGGCAAGAAAAAAGGCGTAAAAAACGAACATAAATTGACAGGAATTTACACTTTTTTGCATTTTTTTGCACAAAATGAACAAGAATTGCAATGAATTGACCTGAAATTGACGGGTTTTGAATCTTAACATTTATGTCAAGTTGGGAAATATAGGAAGTTTTTGTTTGGCCACAGAGGGCACCCCATTAGAAACAGAAGATGTGTTTCTAACGGGGTAAACAGATTTAGAAGAAGGAATCAACCACGACGGAACGCAGGTGAAGAGAGGCAAAGGGGCAGAGGGACAAAGGTTCAAAGGCACAAAGAAATGGATTGCCACAAGGTCAATTCTTGACCTTCATTTTGAAGCTGACTGAAAATTGGAGAACTAAAGTGCCTAATGTGAGCTAAAGTGAACTAAAGTATTTTTGTTTTGGTTCATCATATCTTCTCCCAATCAACTCTTACTGAATCTATAGTACGGTTCAAGCTGCTTCATAATCTTGGCACTTGTGTCTAAGAAGGAGGCATCCCTGATGGAGGCATCATCTCTTTTGAAGGACTTGGAGCAACTTATCTCAAAAAGCCAGTATTGATTCATCTTTCGGCTTATGAATTCGACATCGTGTTGTGACACGTTGTCTCCCAAGGCTATTTGAGCAATAGGTATGCCGATGTAGTTCCGAGGACGGTTGTCTCGTTTGATTCGTTTGCGAATGATCAAATCAAAGCCCTCCAGAGGACTCAATAAGTTCAAAAATGTCTTTGCATCTTGCTTCACTTTCTTCATGATATAATGTGCAGGTTTTTCACCCTCAATTTGCACACCAACCACAAACTCATCAGCATTTATGACAAAATTGAAATGTGGTGTATCAACCATCTTCTTGAGAGGTGGGGTACAGAGGACACCCCAGCAATGCCGATAGTCCTTAGGCTGAAGATTGCCTACTTTCATTCGCAGATCTTTGAACAAGGAAATCTTTTGCAGATGTTCTCTAAGCTCAGTCAGATACTGCTGTAAATCTCCTTTGACCCTAATCATCAACTCATTCTTAGGGTCATCTTCTATATTTAGAAATGCTTCGAAATGAGATTTATGCCAACCGTAAAAAGGAGCCATGTTTATAGCCTCCAGATAGTTCACAAACTCATGAATAACAAAACTGGCCTTATCATCAATAGCCGTCTTTAAGTATCCTTGAAAACAGATATATACATCTTTCCATGTTATGAATCTTATCCTGTTGTCATTTATCCTCTTAATAATAAGTGAATCGCTAAGCCTTGGAGTAATGCAGATCAGATATCCATTAGAGATACTCTCCAAATGCCTGATGATCTGGTTCTCTTCCAGAGGACAATCTATCTTGCTCTCTATAAATACCTTTGAGGGTCCCACTTCTATGAGAGCATCAGGTCTACTTTTCTCCTCTGCAATTTGAAGGTCGTATGACACCTTATGAAAGTTTCTTGGCTTTATACGCAATTGCTTTAAGAAATGCTTCAATAACCCCTTCTTGCTGTTCTCAAGAGTGTTTATCAGGGCCTTTGTAGTATTGTCTTCTATCTGCTTATCACCCTGTCCATCTTTCCTCTTATTTGAAGGACCACGGTAGTAGTAGAATATGTTTTTGTATGGATTATATTTTCTCATATCCACTCGTCATTATGCTAATTGACTGTACGTCTTCAGCAAAAATGAGACAAATTTTCTTTTAACATAGGAGACGTCTTCAACTCCGGTTTCAATAATTTTACAATGAATTTTTTTTCTTTCAAGAATTGCGTATGTTTGCAGCCAACCGTGAAAGATTGTAGGTTAAAACCAGTGATTTTTAGCATAGCAAATCCCTTATAACTTCTTGGTTCTTGTTAATGTAACTTGCTTTCCTAATTATACCCATTGTGGAGCAGGCTACAACATTTATTTTGCGGCAAAAAGGCGGCAATTTAACAGAACAAATCACCGTAACGAGGACGAGAAGTAAAAGTATTGTGATTTTATGCTTTATCGTTCTTTTTGTCTCTGAATGTGTAGATAAGACCTGCGGTCACCACACTAATACATATCCAAAGGACAATGAAGTTTGGCAATATTAAATTACCACCAGCTCGTCCACTGCGCCACAAATATACTTCACCATATTTTATCGCATCTAAACCGATAAGTACAAAAACAGCTATCCAACACCACATACAAATAAGTTGTTTCTTGTTCATAATTCAAAATTTCCTTGCTGCACCATTTTAACGATTGACGATTTTCAATTCACAAAACCCACACTTGCCGTCAAAGAATTTCATATTTCCCCTGTACCATTCGGTGCAGGGCTTACGTTTCGCTGCACTCTTCAAGATGTCCACATCACTCATTCAGGGAAGTAAAATAGCACAAAAGAAGGGAAAAGGCAAGGGAAAAAGGGGAAAGGTAATTCAGTTTTGAGTGTTAAGTGTTAAGTGTTGAGTTAGGCCCCATTAGAAAACAGAAGATATGTTTCTAACGGGGTAAACGGAGGGCAGAAGGGGGAGAGGAATATCGAATATCGAATAAAGAATGTCGAATTTCGAAGTAAACAGACAGCGTTTAGGGGAGAGGAGATGTTATCGGCGCCACTCGGCTTTTCGGACCATCAGGGGAGGCATTTGCTGCGGTTTGACCTTTCGGCTGCGAGTATTGACGCAGCTTCTGCTGCTCGGATACCAGCGAACATTCAAGATGTTAGTCTTGAAAGATAATGCGTTTTTTTTGGTTTTTCCGAGCATTGCCAACCCTTTTCCTTCGGATAGCACAATAGAACGTGCACCCTCATCCTATCGACTAATTCATAAGGAGACTTTTGGGAATTGTAAGACAGAAGACGGAAGACAGAGGACAGAGGACAGAGGACAGAAGACAGAGAGTAGGGGAGTTTTATTTTGACGGTGGAGATTGGGCTGGTTATTGTACGGGGGCAGTTTCGAACAGGAACAGAAACGTGCTTGGATTTACAGGGGAATTTTGAAATGAAGAGACGAGGATTTTCAACGGCAATGATTTTTTATCTTTTAGCGGCGGTTGTGGTTATCGGAGGAGAAAATGCGCGAAAGAAACCTGCGGTAGAAGAGGTTGTTGATGTTTCGCAGGTGTGGTCGGGGCATCGGGTCGGGTTTTTTCTTCTGACGGAAGGGGAAAGACAATATGCTTTCTTTTATGATGCGCAGCGTCGGATGACCGCAGCAATGCGAAAACTGGATTCGAGCGAATGGGAGTACCATAGGCCAGGCTCGAACTTAGGCTGGGACAGCCATAACTATGTAACGGCGGCCATCGATTCGGAAGGATATGTGCATCTCAGCGGTAATATGCATTGTGTTCCGCTTATATATTTTCGGACGAAGAAAGCTTACGATATCGGCAGCTTCGAGCGAGTTGTTAATATGGTGGGGCGGCAGGAGAAAAGGTGCACTTATCCGAAATTTTTCAGGGGAGCAAAGGATGAGCTGATATTTACTTATCGGGACGGCGGCAGCGGTAACGGCAACCAGATATACAACGTTTACGACGTCAAGAGCAAGACGTGGCGGAGACTGCTGGATGAGCCGTTGACAGACGGGCAGGGCAAGATGAATGCGTATATTTCCGGGCCGGTGCGCGGGCAAGATGGGTATTTTCATATCTGCTGGGTGTGGCGCGATACGCCGAACTGCTATACGAACCATGACCTTTCGTATGCCCGCAGCAGGGACATGGTACATTGGGAGACGGCGGGGGGGCGGCAGATTACTCTGCCGATGACGGTCGAGACGAAGGAGATTATTGTCGATGCCGTACCCGTCAAGGGGGGGATGATTAACGGTAATACGAGGATAGGATTTGATTCGAATGGCCGGCCGATAATCAGCTATCATAAATTCGACAAGGACGGGATGACGCAGGTGTACAACGCGAGGTTTGAAAAGGGACGTTGGAAGATTTATCAGGCGAGTGACTGGAACTATCGCTGGTTCTTCGAGGGCGGCGGGACTATACACTTTGAAATCAGGGTCTCCGGCGTTGTTCTGAATGAAGACGGTTCTCTGACGCAATCTTATCAGCATGATAAATATGGTTCGGGGACGTGGGTGCTGGATGAGAAGACGATGAAGGTGATGGGCAAAGTTGAGAAGGCAAGGTTGTGGCCGAGGGAATTAGGCAGGGCGGAATCTGATTTTGCCGGTATTCAGGTAAAGTGGCAGGCGGACGCGGGCGAGAGCGGCGAGGAGGATGTGAGATATTGGCTTCGCTGGGAGACGCTTGGGGTAAATCGCGACCGGCGGAGAGAGAAAGTTCCTGAGCCGAGCATGTTGAGAGTTTATAAGCTCAAATACGATTGAGGGCTGTCAGATTTGCCGCCACCTGACGGGCCGGCGGTCGATTTCGAGGATTTCTGCGCGGTTTATGAGCCAGGATTTGTCGGGCTGTTTTTTGAAGTGTAGTTGGGCTTTTACCATTATCCAGGCTTTATAGTTTTGGGCGACGTAGGAATTTTTGTCGAAGTGGATTGTGACGAAAATGGTGGCCAGTGCTGTGGGAGGGGACAACTCGATGAGTGGGGAGGCTGTTTTTTTGCACTTTTCGACGAGAGACTGGGCGAACTTCGATGAGCAGGTGCGCATCAGGTCGGCCTTGGTATTGTGTTGGGAATCCTGGTAGTCTTCGGCGAGGATTGATGAAATAGTGTTTATATTCTCCTGCTGGACGGCCTGGATGGAGGTTTTGAGCAGGGCGGTTATTTTTTCGAGGTCGGTTGTTACGAGGACATCGAGGCCCGGGCCGGCTGCTGCGACGATGAGGGGCAGAAGCCACTGCCGGAAGGCGCGTTTTTCGGGCCAAACACTGCGGTAAGTGAGTACGCCGAACAGAACTATTACGGCTGTGCCTATGAGTGTCCAGGGTTGTTCGAAGAAGTTAAACATTTATTCGTGTCTCGCATTTCGTGAATCGTGAATCGTGATTTGTTGTTCGTTGTTTGTAGATTGTGAATCATGGATATTGGTTTGTGTGTCATAGTTCACAGTATAACACGTAGGCGCGGTAATGCGCAGGGAAATTGGGGAAAATTTGGAATGAAGAGACGACAATTTTTAAGTTTTTAGTTTTGGTTTTACACTTTCACTTTTAACTTTTTAAACTTTCTTCAAATACGCAACTTCAGCCTTGCTGAGCCTTCTGAATTTTCCCACGCCCAATCCCCTCTCGCTCAGCCTGCCGATGCGAGTTCTCTTGAGTGACTTGACCTTCAGCCCCACCGCCGCTAACATCCTGCGAACCTGGCGGTTCAGCCCCTGTCGAATTGTAATTTCAATCGATGATTCTTTATGGCTGCGTTTTAATATCTTCACCGATGCCCTGCCGGTCTTACCCTCAGCCAGCCAAATCCCGCGTTTGAGTTTTTCCGCCGTCTCGCCCTGAATCAGCCCCCTTACCCTCACAACGTAAGTCTTGGGCAATCCGTATCTCGGATGTGTCAACCTGTTCGCCATTTCGCTGTCGTTGGTCAGGACAATTATCCCCGTAGTTTCAATATCGAGCCTGCCCACGCAAAAAATTCGCTCGGCCGTTCCGACAACGTCGATAGCCATCTTCCTGCCCTGCGGGTCGCGATTACTGCAAATAACGCCTTTGGGCTTATTCAAGAGAAAATACACCTTCTGCGCCGCGTGGATTCTCTTGCCGTGTACGGTTATGGCATCTTTTTCCGCATCCGCAAAGGCCGGCAGCTCATCCACCACCTTGCGATTGACCCGAACGACCCCGTCGAGTATCAGCTCTTCGCAATTCCTCCGCGAATCAACTCCCGCCGCCGCCAATATCTTCTGTAATCTTTGCTCAGCCATAATTCACGAGCCACGAGCCGCGATTAATACGCCCAGACGTTGCCCAAAGTAATGCCCAGCTTATTGGCGTAAATAATCACGATACACGACAAAACCCAGAGCACAAAGCCTATCTGAAACGGCAAATCGCGGAGAATAAGCTGCACCGGCCCTGAGAATTTGCCCTTTTGTATCAGCGCGCTGAAACGAAAAATACAGTACAAAACCAGCGGCGTCGTATAGACCAGGTTGTTCGTCCCGAAAGTCCGCTGCGTCCTGTCATCCATTGCGTAAAGCAGAAAGCACATCACCGCCAGGCCGCTCGTTACATCCAGCATGTGCGCCAGCAGCTCCGGCGTATAGCCCCCTAAGGTCTTGCGAAACGACTCGCTGTCTTCTTTAAGCTGCGCTATCTCGCTGCGCCGTTTGCCAAAACCCAAAAACAGGCACAACGCAAACGTACAGATAATCAGCCAGGGCGAGATAAATACTCCCACCACAATCGCGCCCGCAACCGCCCGAAGGCAAAAGCCGATTGATATCGTAATGCAGTCTAAAATCATCATCCTTTTGAGCAAAAGCGAATAAAATATCATCAGCACGATATACGCCAGGATAACGGCCGCCAGTTCACGCACAAGAAAAGAACTGCAAACCAGCGCCGCCACCCCACATAGAACAGACATCACCGCCGCAGAGCCAACACTCACACTGCCCGCCGCGATCGGTCTGCTGCGCTTCTCCGGATGCAGCCTGTCGGTCTCGCGGTCGATTATGTCGTTAAAGATGTAGACGGCCGACGAAGCCAGCGAAAAACAGAAAAAGGCCCCAACCGCACTGAAAAAAGCCAGAAGCACATCCTGCCACGGCCCATGAAGCTGAGACTCCTCACCCAGTATGCCGAACATAAGGGCCGCAAATACGAAAATGTTCTTCGTCCAGTGCGACGGACGCATCATTCGCAAATAATTCATAACTTCGCCTTTCCGCATTTCGAGCGTCTAAAAAAGCGTGCTCTCTGCCATTCCCAGGTAATTAAAAATATCGACATTTTAGCCGTCAATGCGTTATATTATACGGTAATTATTAAGCAGAGCAAGGAATATTGAACACAAGCGGCAAGTGAACTAAAGTGCCTAAAGTGAGCTAAAGTGAACTAAAGTTGAAAAAAATCAACTTTAGGCACTCCAAACTTTAGGCACTTATAACTGCCTTATGTTCAATATTTAATGCTCCGAGTAGTAACTTACGGTGTATAGCGTATTGCGTATGTCCTGCACAATAAAAGTGCGAGTGGTGAACTATGATAACGACCGTTATTTTTGATTTGGATGACACGCTTTACGACGAAATCGACTACTGCAAAAGCGGTTTCGCCTCCGTCGCCGGTTTTCTCGCCGAACTGCCCGGCGCCCCGGCCGCTGAGAGCATCTTCGATGCCCTCTGGGAGCACTTCTCCGCCGGAAACCGCACAAAAACGTTTAACGCAGCCCTCGATGAGCTTGCCATAGACTACGACAACACCCTTATCCCCAGGCTTGTGCAGCTTTATCGCACCCACATCCCGAAGATTACCCTCCCGCCGGACAGCCGCGACGTCCTCGAAAATCTAAGCGGCAAATACACTCTCTCCCTGCTGACCGATGGCTTCCTGCCCGCCCAAAAACTAAAAGTCCGGGCCCTCGGAATTGGAGATTACTTCAAACTCATCGTCTATACCGAAGAGCTTGGCAGAGAATTCTGGAAACCCTCACCGGCAGGCTTCGAAAAAATCATAAAAGCCCTCAATGCCGAGCCGCAAGCTCTCGCCCACGGTGCTGACAACCAGATGAAGGATTTTATCGCACCAACCAGTCTCGGCCTGGCTACTATCCGCATAATCCGCCCCTTAGCCTGCATACCGCAACATCTCCCGACCCAGGCGCCAAGGCTCAGCACACAATCCGCCAAATCAGCGAACTACCGGCCCTTTTGCAAAAACTCTAAAATTTGCCCTCTGACGCAGGTTTCGCACAAATCTCAAGACCGTGCGCTCCAGAACAAAACTCCTGCTGTAAAAACCGCTTATGTCGTTTTTTTTGTTGACTTACAAGGGTTTTAAGGCGATAATATTATTGTCCCAATGGGCTTTGAAGGGTGATTTTGCAGTATTTCTAAGGAGCTTTTATTATGCCACCAGGCAAAAAACCACAAACCAGCGCAATGCTTTATACTCTTATAGCATTTGTCGGGCTTTTTGTTTTCGCTACTACGTTCGCTGTCATCTACTACGTCAAAGCTGAGGAATACAGGACCTCTCTCGCCGATTTGCAGAGACAGATGGAGGACCTGGCCGACAGTTCGCAGCGCCAGGCGATAGGAACGATTGTCGGAGCAAAACAAACCGGCAAAACCCGCCTCGCACAAATGGTCGATTATCTTAACCGGACAATCGCCCTGATAACAGGCGGCGTCGCCGAACCGACCTCCGCAGAAGTCAATGTCAAAAATGCAAACGCTGATGTCCAAAAAGCCCTGGCCCTGGCGCAACAGAATATCGACATCACAAACCTCGACCCGAATGCCGTCGGACCCGGGCTAATTAGAGTAATTCAACTGCTCAAAATGGAGCTGGACAACACCATCGCCGCCGGCGATGCTTTGAAACGGCAGTTCGCTGAGCTGCAGAACAAATTTGATGATGCCCTGGCGGCCGGCGCAGAAGAAAGACAAACTCTCCTTGCGGAAAAGGAAAAGTTCCAGCAGCAGGTCAACGAAATCACACAGGACTATAATAAGCTCAAGACCCTGCTCGAACAAACCGCCGACCAGCGCGTCCAAACCCTTTGGACGCAGTTGGAGGATGAAAAGGCCAACCTGCAAGCCCTGAACCAGGAACTGCTCGAGACCCAGGCGAAACTGGAATTGTCCGATAGTGCGTTGAAAAAAGCGAAAGAGCAGCTCGCAATAGTCAATCCCCCGCCGGACAAGAAAACGCCCGCTTATCAGCCCGATGGTGAAATAATTATCATCGACGACCGCGCAAAAATAGTACATCTGAATATCGGAAGTAACGACCACGTCTATCAGGGCCTGACCTTCTCGGTTTACGACACCCTTATCCCAAAAGACGGCAAGTCAAAAGCCGAAGTCGAAGTATTCGACATAAGTAAGACCTACTCTTCGGCGAGAATTCTCCGCTCGGAAATCAATAGACCAATCTTAAAGGGAGATATCGTCGCAAACCTCATCTGGGACAGCAAAAAAACCAATATGTTCGTACTCGCCGGCGATTTTGACATTAACGATGATGGTGTCGTTGACAAAAACGCCGCCGAAAAAATAAAGTCTCTTATCAGGAAATGGGGAGGCTCAATTACTGAGACCGTTTCCATCACCACAGACTTCGTCATTCTCGGCGCTGCGCCGAAGGTCATCAAAAAGCCGACCTTTGAAGATTTGGAGCTGCGTCCTGATGCGATGAAAAAATACGATGCCTCGATGAGAAGATTCAATCGCTATAAGGAAGTCCAGAGCCGGGCACAGACCCTCTGGATACCTGTTTTCAAGTACGATACGTTCCTGTATTTCATCGGCTACAAGGGCCAAACCGGCAAACCCGGAGCATTTTAATTCCCCACTCCTGGTCTTGGGTATTAGGTCTGGTGTCTCTGGTCTTAGGTCTTAATTGCTATTCACGATTCACAAGATTCAACTTCATAATTCTAAATTCGACATTCTGAATTCTCTACCCCGGTTCCACTCCGATGGATGCAACATAAACTTCCCCCGTGTATTTTTCTGCGCCTTCGAGGGTAAAACCTTTTTTCACCGCGACGAAAGTAACCGTAAAGCTGGCCCTGACAGCCGCCCCTAACGGTTCGCCCGTATCGCAGCTAAGTCCCGACGGAATATCCACCGCCAGAATTGGGCTCGCCGCGGCGAGTTCATTTATGCTCTCTATCAGTTCGGTGTACTCATCGGTCAGTTGTCCGGCCAAACCCGTCCCGAATATACTGTCAACAATCATATCGGCGCCCGCCGCGTACCTCTCAACTGCGCCCCTGATATTGCCGCCATCCATTTTGAGTTGTTCAATCGGCCGGCCCAGCCGTTCCAGAATATCGAGATTTATCTTTGCGTCGCCCTTGACCTTGCCCTTCTCGCCGCATATCACCACAATAACCTCGCAGCCCGCGTTCAAAAGGCCCCTGGCAATCACATAACCATCGCCGCCGTTGTTGCCCGTCCCGCAGAATATACAAACCTTACCGGCACTGGCGCCCCCCTTCAATTTCTCTACAATCAGTTCCGCACAGCTCCGCCCGGCGTTTTCCATCAAAACCACTCCCGCCACCCCGAGCGTCTCTATCGCCCACTTATCAACCGCACGGACCTCGTCCTTCGTCATCACAACAAATTTCTTATCACGCGAGTATCTTTCCATAGCTCGGCATTATACACCCTGCCGCAAATCTGTCAATTGACACAACTCCACGAAACAATTACAATACTCCGTTGTTATTTACTCAAACTGACCGATAGGCCAGTTTGAAGAAGCCAGAAGTCAGGAGTCAGAAGGATAGAATAAGGATTTTACGGCAAATTAAGAATCATAGTGGGCAATTTGTCTTGTCGGCAAATTGCTATAAGTTATTGTTTTCAAGAATGTTACCGCAATAATAACGTTAAAATCGGTCAGTTTGAGTTATTTAACCGGCGGTTTTACCGCCTGTTGACGCAATACGATATACGCAATCCTGCCCTTGAGCAGAGCGAAGGGACGATATACAAAACATGAAAATACTACTGACAAACGACGATGGCATCTTCGCCCCGGGCCTCGCTGCCATTTACAAGGAACTCGTCGAATTGGGCGATGTAACGGTCGTCGCCCCCGATATCAGCCGCTCAGGCGCAAGCCACAGCATTACATACTCTCGCCCCCTGCTGTGCAACAAGGTCGATATTAACGGCCAGTTCGCCGGTTTCAGCGTCCAGGGCTCACCGGCCGACTGCGTCAAGCTCGCATATATGCAGCTCCACACCGGCCCCATTGACCTGCTCGTAGCAGGAATCAACAACGGCGCAAACGCAGGCATAAACGTCTATTACTCAGGCACTGTCGCCGCCGCGATGGAAGGTGCCTTCCTGAACATCCCGGCAGTCGCTATGAGTCTTTCAGTCGAGGCTCCCCACGTCCCCGGAGATTTCGAGAAGGGCGCCAAACTCTGTGCACAAATCCTCCAAAAGCTTATGCCCGTCAAAGCCGGCTGCGTCATAAACATCAACATCCCGCAGCTATCGAAAGGCCCTCCCAAAGGCGTAAGGGTGGTCCCCCAATCAAGCAAGGGATTTGACGAGTATTACATACAGCAGCAAAACGAACAGGGCCAGACCGTATTCCAGTTGGCAGGCAATGGCCATCGCATCGACGGTACGCCAACCGATACGACTTCACTCGAAGAGGGCTATATAACGATAACCGCACTGGCATCCGATATGACCAACCATGAAAAAACCCGCGAACTCCGGAACATAAAATGGTAACATACTCAAACTCAAACACACGTAAAACAGTGTCAATCCGTGCCAACTTGTGCCTGCGAAGGGGGTATCCGTATCTGATTGTCCTTTGTGCCTTTTATCCCATCTGCTCCATACACGATACGAACCACTAATCACGAATCACGAACAATGAAAGCGTTGATGAAAAAAAAATCCGAACCCGGCTTGAGAATGGAGGAAGTTCCCACCCCGCAAATCGGCATCAATGACGTCCTCATCAAAATCCAGAAAACCTCAATCTGCGGCACAGACCTGCATATCTTCAACTGGGACCGCTGGGCACAGAAAACGATAAAGCCCCCCATTGTCATAGGCCACGAATTCGTCGGCTCCGTCGAAAAAATGGGCGAAAACGTTCACGATGTCGAACTGGGCGAGCTGGTCAGCGGCGAAGGCCACGTTGTCTGTGGGAGATGCAGAAATTGCCTCGCCGGACGAAGACACCTCTGCAAGGACCCGAAGGGTATCGGCGTAAACCGCGACGGCGCATTCGCAGAGTATCTCTCAATTCCAATATCGAACGTATGGCACTGTGACACGACAATACCTACCGACGTACTTTCCTGTTTTGACCCTCTCGGAAATGCTACGCACACAACCCTGTCATTCGACCTCATTGGAGAAGACGTACTGATAACCGGCGCCGGCCCCATCGGCGCAATGGCCGTCGGCGTCGCAAGGCACGCCGGCGCTCGTTACATCGTCGTCACAGATATCAATCCATATCGCCTCGAACTGGCAAAAAAAATGGGTGCAACTATGGCCCTCGACGTCAGAACGCAGAAAATCGAAGATGCCGTCGAAAAACTCGGTATGAAAGAAGGGTTCGACGTCGGTCTCGAAATGTCCGGCTCGCCCGACGCCTTCAAAAGCATGCTCTCGAATATGTGCCACGGCGGCAAAATAGCTCTGCTCGGCATACTGCCCGAAACCGCCATCGACTGGGATTACGTCGTCTTCAACAGCCTCACCATCAAGGGTATCTACGGAAGGAAAATGTTCGAGACCTGGTATAAAATGACAATGCTAATTCAAAAAGGTCTCGATATAACGCCCGTCATCACGCACCACCTTAACTACACTGAATATGCCAAAGGCTTCGAGATTATGGCATCCGGAAAGGCGGGGAAAGTCATCCTGGACTGGACCGAAAAATAGGGAAGGGAAAAAAATGTTCAGCGCTATGAAATCCCATATTGCTCAAGAGCTAAAACAAATCAAATCCGCAGGGCTATTCAAGGACGAACGAATCATAACCAGTCCGCAGCAGGCGTCCATTACAATTAGCGGCGGACAAAAGGTCCTTAATTTCTGCGCCAACAACTATCTCGGCCTCGCCGACCATCCAGAGATTATCCGGGCCGCGCAGAAAAGCTACGACAAATGGGGTTACGGCCTCTCATCCGTCCGGTTCATTTGCGGAACTCAACAAATTCACAAACAGCTCGAACAAAAAATCTCCGAATTCCTCGGAACCGAAGACACAATCCTCTACTGCTCCTGTTTCGACGCTAACACCGGCCTATTCGAGACGCTGCTCACCGCTGAAGACGCCATCATCTCCGACAACCTCAACCACGCCAGCGTCATAGACGGAATCCGCCTCTGCAAGGCCCAGCGTCTGCGCTTCGAAAACTGCAATATGAAAGACCTCGAAGAAAAGCTCCAGGAGGCACAGTCCGCGAGGTTTCGGCTGATTGCAACCGACGGCGTCTTTTCTATGGACGGCACTATCGCAAAGCTCGACGAAATCGCCGACCTCGCCGACAGATACGATGCCCTCGTAATGGTGGACGACTCGCACGCCGTCGGCGTCCTCGGAAAGCATGGCCGCGGAACACATGAGCACCGTGGCGCAATGGGCCGTATCGACATCATCACCGGCACCCTCGGAAAAGCGCTCGGCGGCGCAAGCGGCGGCTACACCTCCGGCAGAAAAGAAATCATCGACATCCTCCGCCAGCGCTCTCGTCCCTACCTCTTCTCCAACACCCTCGCGCCGGCCATCGTCGTAACCTCGCTAAAGGTCCTCGAAATCCTCTCATCTTCCACCGAGCTGCGCGATAAACTCATGGAGAACGCTAATTACTTCAGAGAGGGGATAGCCAAACTCGGCCTCGACGTTCTCCCCGGCGTTCATCCCATCGTACCGATAATGCTCGGCGACGCCGTACTCGCCCGGAATATGGCAGAAAAACTCCTCGAAAAAGGCATCTACGTGATAGGCTTCTCTTATCCGGTTGTTCCCAAAGGCGCCGCACGAATACGAACCCAGATTTCCGCCGCCCACAGCACCGAAGACCTCGATTTCGCACTCGAAAAAATTGCCGAGGTCAAAAACGAGCTGGCAATATGACCTCGTCCGAAAGGATTATACAATAGAAAAATTTTCGCTCGCCTTGACAAATTTGCCTCATCGCGGTATAATAATACTCACAATAGGCTCATTGCAGGCTCGAAACAATAAAAAACGCAGAATTAACGGAACAAAAACGTGATTTTGCGCATCTTATCCCTGAAGCAGTGGAATATCTGCACTAAAGGAAGGTGTATCCTTTAGCATATTTTCGCTTTCGTAAATGGTT
>JAUWPZ010000145.1 GCA_030611315.1 Sedimentisphaerales bacterium | reverse complement strand
TTGTATTTTTGAGATGGCCAAAGAGGCTGGGAACTATTCGTATAAGTCTGAAGAGGCAAATTAGATTGCATCTTCAACAATTGGACAATACTCCGGAGCTCAGCAAAGCCGCCTGAGCAAACTTTTGACGCAGGCGTCAAACATGACAGGCCTCCTGTATCACAATAATATGCAGTAAAGTATATTAAAAACGAGTGATAATGTCAAGCTATTTCTTCTTTCAGCCCCGAAATTCAATAACCAGCCGGTTTTAATTGTGGCATTCTCCTGCCGCCAGCCAGACCTCAATATAATCCCAAAGCCGGTTTCTCCCCACAGAAATGCGGTTTTTACCCTCCTGGCGATTCATCTCAGGATACCTTCCGTGACCATTGCAAATCAGAAGGTCAACATTGGCATAAGCATCCCGGCATAAAGCAAAGGCTTGTTTTCTTCTAACATAAATCCGGTTCATCCGGATAATGTGTAGGTTGAGTTGTGCAAATTGACACCAAACTGACACCATTTGCTGATTTTGGTCGTTTTGAGTGTTTCAGGAGTTGACAACGTAAACTAGAAATCACTTGGAAGTGCCGCAGCTTCTCTCCGCCATTACACCCGCCGCGATTTTGCTCCGCCCTTTACAGAATGCCTGCGTTGTCGGTCAAAAACGTCCTCAACGTGGCGTCAACCACGCTTGAAGGTCGTTTTTGACGCGTGCGCCTTGGCCTCGCACTTTTCGCTCGGCCTCATAACGACGAGGTTATTCGGATAGGCTCTTAAACACAGTACCGTCGGCAAGAATGACACGGGTCCAGGTCCGTGAAAAAGTGCGCCCCGTCGGACATTTGGCGCAGATTTTTAAGGTTGCGTCGGTTTAACTCAGACTACCAGGAGCGTGTCGGCGAGGAGTACTATTTTTCGGCTCTCTGAAATAATTCGTGGGCAAAAATAGAAGGAATCGCCCCGCCAAAGGCGGGCTGTTTTATCTTTTCAAACACCCCCCAACCGAATCCAGATATTGTAAAACGAAAGTGGGGACGCAAGCGCATTGATTTTGGCCTAAAAAGGAGTTCTCACGTGGTATCGTAGAGGGTTTGAATGCCAAAGCGAAACTGACTACGAGAAAAGCTTATGGCTTCAATATCTTCAAAACACTTAAATTGGCCTTATATCATAATCTCGGGGCACTGCCCCAGCCAATTGTTACCCACAAATTCTTTCGAAGAGGCCTATTTTTCAACAATCACCGACCAGAGCGGAATAGAATTTAGGCGATGCAGGCCTTTTCCCGCCTTGACTGCAGAACTGTTTGGAGGATATCTTTTACGGTGATAATGCCAACGAGCTTTCCGTTTGATGTGATGGGGATTCTTCGGTAAATGTTCTTCATCAGAAAATCACAAACATCCAGTAAATTGACCTCTTTATCAAGGTAAGTTGGAGGGCGTGTCATAAAATCAGCGACTGTTTTATTCTCATCATCTTTGAGGCCGTAGTACAGTATTATCAAATCTTTTTCTGAAAGAACTCCCACTAAATTCATATCATCATCGACCACGGGCATACCCGAGAAGTTGTGTTTGACCAGAAGCTCCACCGCCTCGTATATTGGGGTATCCTTTTTTACGCTGATTATATTTTCGGTCATAATGTGCTTTACTTTGAGCATAGCAGCTTCCTTAAATCAGAGAAGTCCTCTGTAGATGAACTTCTGTTGCTATATTTCGTCTTTAATAAGCCCAAAGTTGATTAAAAAGTACCGTTTTTGACCGCTTTTTTACGCATATCCGCCCGCCCCGGTAATTTTCAATCTACCGGCAATGGTGAACCGCACGCAGAGCCGGCAGAGGAGGCTGAAATCGGTTGAAAATTCGCGATGGTTCGCATAATCTATGTAAAACAAGAGTCTTAACGGACTTTTCGGTCGTGATTATGAAATTCCAACAAAGATACACAGGAGCTTGAAGAATGAAAAAAATAACGCTTGCTCTGGCATTTTTTATTGCCGGGGCGGAAATAACATCGGCAGGAGTTGGCCGGAAGGAACCGCTTGAAATCAGCGGGGTCTATCCCAGCCTTTGTACATACGCGGAATATACTTCGCCGGAAGGAAAATTCACGGGCGAAAGCGGTAGTGAATGCGGTATCGGCGCCGTGGTTCCATGGGCAGGCAGGCTTTGGATGATTAACTACGCTCCGCATAAGGTCCGGGGAAGCGGCCATAAACTTTATTCGGTGGACGAGGAGATGAACCTGGTCATTCGCCCGGAAAGCATTGGCGGGACCCCGGCCGGGCGCATGATTCACAGGGAGTCCAACCAGCTTCTCATCGGCCCTTACCTGATTGATGCTCAAGGCAAGGTCCGCGTGATTCTGTCTTCAAGAATGCCCGGACGCCTAACCGCCATCGCGCGGCACCTGAAAGACCCCGCCAACATGGTCTATTACTTCGATATGGAAGGAAAGCTGTACGAAGTAAACGTGCATACCTTAGAGGTGACAAAGTTGTTCGAAAAACCAGTCCCGGGCCTGCACGGCAAGGGCGGCTACACGAGCCAGGGACGGCTGGTAATTGCAAATAATGGAGCCGGGTCGGTTTCAACTAAGAACCTGCAGGTCAGGGACGTTCCGAAGCACCCTGAAAACGCCGGCATTTTAGCCCAGTGGGACGGGGAACAATGGTCGATTGTCGAACGACGACAGTTTACCGATGTAACCGGCCCGGGCGGCATTTACGGTGCGGCGAATAAAAAATCGCCTCTCTGGGCAATCGGCTGGGACAAACGGTCACTGCGTCTGAAACTGCTCGACTGGGGAAAATGGCACACATTCTTGCTTCCCAAGGCTCAGCACTGCAACGACCCTAGGCACGGCTGGTTCACCGAGTGGCCTCGCATCCGGGAGATAGGCGGCGGACGGATGCTGATGGATATGCACGGCATGTTCTTTAATTATCCTGTGACCTTTTCCGCCGCAAACACCGCTGGCATCAGCCCTATCGGCAGCCATCTGCGATATATTCCGGATTTCTGCAACTGGGACGGGAGGTTGGTGTTGGCCACGGACGAAACGAGTATTCAGGGGAATCCAATGGCAGGACAGCCTCAGTCGAATCTGTGGTTTGGGAAATATGAGGACCTGCTGGAATGGGGTCCGGCCAGCGGTTGGGGCGGGCCGTGGATGAATGACGAAGTGAAGGCAGACACGCCCAGCGAGCCCTTTCTCATTAACGGCTTCGACCGCAGGATTCTGCACTTAGCGGTTGGAGGGGGGAATGTGGATTTCGCAGGGGTTGACCTGACGGAGAATCTAAATGCAGAGGTTGTCTATCCGGCGCAGGAAAAAACGGCACCACATCGCAAATCGCAGGGTGATGTTATCTTTACTCTTGAGATTGATGTCAAGGGCAATGGAAAGTGGCGGGAATATGAATATATCGCCGTGCCGGACGGCGGGTATGGATTTTATATTTTACCGTCGAATTTGCGGGCCAACTGGATTCGTCTTAAAACCGATAAGGACTGTATCGCCACGGCTTATTTTCATTTAACGGACAAGGATTATCATGACCTGTCGGCCGGCAGAGAGCTTTTTGCCGGACTGGCCGATGTAAGCTCATCGGATGGTGTTTCCTCGGCCCTGCTCTACTCGGCCAAGCGCAACCGCGACCTGCGTGTAATAAGCACTGGTGACGCAGGCGATGAACAATATTTTGACTTCACCAAAGAATCATTCGAGTTCAAGAAAGATTCTCCGGATGAAGGGTTGAAAAAACTCATTAAGACCAGGGCCGGATTCAGCGTCGATGAGGCGTCGGTAATCATAGAAACATCGGCAGGAAGACTGCGTTTGCCCAAAGGTAACGCGGCTTTTGACGAGCCTTTCGCCGCGGGGCGGCCGCGGGCGGTCCGCGAAGTCGAATCCGAGCGCGACCTGGCCAACATTCACGGGACTTTTTATGAAGTGCCCAAGCTAACTATCAGGGAGCCATTGCTATTCGGCAAGCTGCGTCCGGTAGCGAGCCATAACAAACGGATTTTCGATTACTGCTCCTGGAACGGATTGCTGGTGGTCTCCGGCGTCCGCAAGGGCGCGGAAAATGACGGGCACGTATTCTCTTCGGCGGACGGGCAAACGGCCCTGTGGTTCGGCGGTATTGATGATATCTGGAAACTGGGAAAGCCGGTCGGACACGGCGGGCCATGGAAAGACACGGAGGTAACTGCGAACGCTGCCTCCGACCCGTATCTGATGACGGGTTTCGACAAGAAGAAAGTCGAGCTTTTGGCAGACAGGGAGGTGACAATCGTTCTGGAAATCAACTTCGACCACAACGGATGGCATCAGTACGAGTCCTTCAAGGTTCCGGCCGGAAAAAAGATTGAGCACAAATTCCCGACGGGCTTCAGCGCACACTGGATAAGGGCCAGGGCGGACAAGGACTGCAAGGCTACCGTGTGGTTTGTTTATGAATAAATAAAAGGGGCAAAGGCACATGGGTATAGAGAGTCAGGGAATTAGTGAATTGGTTCGTTGTTCATTGTTCGTCGGTCGCGGCCAACGGTACTCTTTGCGTCGTGTCAAGTAAGGGTTGGACCTCGGCGATCCACACTCTTTCTCTGGTCAATCAATCCTCATCGCTTTGATAATATCGTTGTCGAACGCTTTTGAGCAGAACTCCACAAGAAGCGCCCGTCCCCGTATCCAAAGGAATTACCCCTTTTTCAGAGTTTTCAACGCACACTATATGCATAAAGAAACTCGCCATGCCGAATGTAAAGGCGACCGTTACATACAACCGGATGAGCCCAACTCTTCCCCTTGCCTCCTTCGGGAATCTCGAATGAACTGACCAATTCAAACCTCGTTGATGTCGGTCGAACAAGCCCCATGACACGGTCGATACTCAAAGTGTATAGCATCCCGTCGGCGCATGTAAGGGACCCCTTGCCTACTCCTCCGTCCATAAACTTCTTGCGGCCAGTCTGCCAGTCCAGACAAACCCATTTCTTGCTGTTTCGTACCGTGCTGGTTCCATAAAGATTCCCATCAAGCAGGACGACACCGCCATGGTGGTTATCCAATTCCTTGGTACGCCAAATTTCTTTAAGCCCGACCTTTCCATCTTGTACAGCTATCCTCCACTTGACCGATCCGGCCGCCAGCGTACTGACAAAGATGTAACCATCATGGAAGAGCGGAAGCATGACATTCTCATCCGCATAGGACTCATGCTTAACATGCCACAACAACCCACCGTCGTCAGCGTTTACTCCAATGATGGCTTTGGCAGTTAGTGTTACGACGATCCGCAGTCCTTTATACTCAACCAGAATCGGAGAAGAATAGCCTGCCAACTCGTTCGTGCTCGGGGCCTTCCAAATGATTGAACCTGTGTGTTTATCGAGTGCGACCATGCAGGCTTCGGGACCTCCCGGACAGGAAATCAGATGGTCACCATCAATCAACAAAGACTCAGCCAGGCCCCATCTGCTGTTTTTACTGCGAACCTTTGTGAGAATATCCACGTCCCAAATGACCTCACCGGTTTCAGTTTTCAAACAGACAATATTGCCCAGAGGGCTCTGGTGGTATATCCGAGTCCCATCAATCGTCGGCGTACTGCGGGTACCGGGATAGTCTCTGGTCCAGGCTTTGCCGTTCTTGGAGCGCCACAGTACTTTGCCCTTCATGTTCAGAGCAGTGACAACGGTATTCTTTTCAATATTGCCTGCAGTATAGATTATTCCGTCGGCTATCGATATGGAGGAAAAGCCGTGTCCCAATCCATTGGCTGTCCAAATGAGAGAGGGTCCTTCATTTGGCCAAGTCTTCAGAAGGCCTGTTTCACGGGAAATGTTATCTCGGTCAGGCCCGTGAAATTGAGGCCATGAATGCTCTATATTCTCAGCGAATACTCCAGTCACTGCGAACAAAAGTGTGGCAAGAATGACGAAGACATATTCTCTCACTCTCGCACGTACGCTTACCACTTGTCCTTCACCTTTCAATCGACATCTCTCATTTAATTCCATAAACCGTTGCTCCTGCACAAAACAGTATACCATTTTACCTGAGCTACCGTATTTCAATTCCTCGTTGCTCCATGCGCTGACGCAAAACTTCCATGAACTCGGTTATGTAGGCCCGCTTATCTGGTTAATCAATCCTCATCCGCTTGATTGTGTCGCTGTCGAGCGCTTTTGCGCAGAACTCCGCAAGAAGCGCCCGATCGTCCAGGGTGTACGTTGCATCGCCCGAGAGCGTCTCGATGTTGGCATCGACCTCTTTCTTCAGACGCATGCCGATAGTGAGCAGATGAATCCGCTCATCTTGCAGGACATAGCGGATTGCGGCCGCGGGCAGTTGCTTGAGGCGTTTCTTGTCGAATCCCGGCACAACGTGTCCGGACCACGCGCCGAGAACGCCTCCGCCAATAACCTTCATGGCGACAATACCCATGCCGAGTTCATGGGCTTTCGCCACACACGCATTGCGCAGTTCGGTCATCCTGGCGGTCCATATTTGATTGTGCCCCCTGGGAATGTATCCGTAGGACAACATGCACAGGTCGAATCCATCCGACTCGATCAGAGCCAGCGCTTTGTCAAAATAAGAGTGGGCCGAGAAACCGATAAAGCGAACGGCCCCTTCGTCGCGGAGTTTGACCAGCTCGCCGCGAACCTTCATGGCTTCGGCGACGGTCATTTGCTCCAGGCCCGGCGTGCCGTGGACCAGGATCGCGTCCAGATAATCCGTCTTCATTTCACCGAGGACTTTTTCGAACGCTTGCCTCGTCTTGCCCGCTCGGGTCACTTCGACCTTGGACGTCAGAAAGACTTTGTCGCGTACGTCTTTGAGCGCCTCGCCGAGCAGGGCCTGGCTTTCCCCATAGTTGCCCGCCGTATCATAGTAGCGCACTCCGCGGTCATAGGCGTAGCGAACCAGCTTCACACGACCCTCGAGCGAAAGAGGATTGCCCCATACCTGTGGAAGCGCAGCGCCACCGAACCCGAGGATCGGCAGTTTCATTCCTGTCTTGCCGAGCATGCGGGTTGGAATCGCATCGCCGGCATCGATATTCTTCTCATTCGGCGACCCAGCGGACACTACTCCTGCAGAAACCGCACCGGCCGCGGCTGCTTGCGCAGCCCGCTTAAGAAACTCGCGTCGTCCCAATTCATCGTTCGGTCCGTTCATTACAATGGCTCCTTTACAATGTTTTCTACTGCCATCGGTCTCCTACTTCGGCGTCGCCTCGCCGTGGGGGTACCGGTAGTCGGCACCCGCGTTCGTCGACACTTGCTTGGTGGACCCGTCCTTCAATGTGTACAGGTAGAGCGCGCCCTTACCCGTCTTGTTGGCGTGGTACACCACCGCTGTCTCGTCTTTGATCCAGCGCGGGTAGGCATACCAGGGAGACGGATTCGTCTCCTCGTTGGCAATCGCCTTGACGTTTGTAATGCTGCGTTTCCTCGCATCGAAGTCCGCGATGTAAAGCGTGCGTCCCGTGTCTTTGTGCTTGAATCCCGTCTGGTACTCGAAGCAAACCCTTTCCTCGCTCGGCGAGACACTGACACGATCCAGCAGCCCCTTCTTCGCCAGCTCGCAGTCGATGCGTTCGAAGAGGGGTTTCCCGCCGGCATTGTGCGTCATCAGGAAATAGCCGTACCCTTGCTTCGGGTGTGCGGACTGTACGAGAATTCTGCCGTCCTTGAGGCACGTGTATGCCTAGGTGTGAAAGTGCTTGTCGGTGAGGGCGACCTCCTGCCCGGGGCTGTTGCCCACCTTGCTCTGCATCACGTAGAAGCTGCCCGTCTCCGGGTTTTTCCGGTTCCAAATGGGCGTGTTGAATCCGTCACGCGTCCAGGTCGGATTGAAATCCGTGTGTGTACCGTCGGTCAGCTTGTGGAAGCCCGTGCCGTCAACGTTGATGATACAAATCGCGGTTATCCACTTGGTCACGACAGGGTCATTCTTCAATCTGCGAAAGAACACGAGCATGTCGCCGGTCTTCGACCAGGACGGCTTGAAGTCCGAGTGGCTGGTTGTGAGCGGCTTACCTTCCGGGGTGCCAAGCTCATTGATATGGATCTCTCCGTTAACGTAATACGAGCAGCGCAGGCCAAGGGCGGCGACATCCTTGACGTTGCCGACCGGCTTCTTGCCGGGGCGCACCGGTTCGGGCTTGTGCCCCGTCTTGCCGCCGGATCTACGGAGGATGGCAGCAATCTGCGGCCGGGCAGCCTTGATTTTTTCCAAATCCAATTCGATCTGCAGAAGCCCCCCAATGTAGCGATAGATTCCCTCCAACTCCGGGCTCCACGGGGCCGCCACTGTATCCAGCGGCGTCTCCACCCTGATGTTTTTCGCATTCACCTCTGCGCTCTTCTCAAGCAGCAGCTTAACCGTCTCGGTGTGACCGAAAAAGGCCGCTATATGCAAAGCGGTGTTTCTCTCGTTGTTCCTGGCATTTACATTGGCTCCTTTTTCGACCAGCAGTCCGGCGGCCTCGGCCTGGTCGAAAATCGCCGCCACCATCAAGGGGGTGCTGCCCCCTGCCGGCTCCTTGGCATTCAGGTCTGTGCCGGCTGAGACGTGCTGCTTGATGGCTTCAATGTTACCCTGCGCGGCAGCCGTCCATATATCGACCGTTTGCTCCTCAGCCGTCGATTGCGCGGTCTGCCCACACACTATGAGCAATGCGATTACTAAAATAAATGCGTTAACTTTTTGTCGAGTAGGCATAATATGGTTCCTTCATTTAGGTTTAATTTGTTTTCTCTGTTTCTCTTGCCTTTCGGTATCAAGAGTGCCACAGTATTTAAACCATGTGAGGAACTTCAATGCCCCTCACAGAACCGGACTTGT
>JAUWPZ010000169.1 GCA_030611315.1 Sedimentisphaerales bacterium | reverse complement strand
ATAAATCTTTTCAATGCTCGGATGGCAATGGCTTCGCCTCCGCTGACGGCAAGGTTGCATCTGGTCTCGCACTTGCGACCACAAACCCGCGCGCACACCGATGGGAACGGGTTGGCCTCCCTGATAACTTTGTAGGCTTCTTCGTATTTACCCTTTTCAATCAGGGCGACATAACGCCAAACCTCCGTGTCCAGCGGGCAACCAGCCTGGCAGGGCGCGCCGACCAATTCTTTGCACACGAAAGCATCGCATTTTTTATCAATCACGTGCCGATGGTATTCGTCGTGGAAGTAACGCAGGGTACTGAGAACGGGATTCGATGCCGTCTGTCCAAGACCGCACATTGTCGTATCCTTCACCACCTCCGCTAATTCTTTCAGAAGGTCTAAGTGTCCAGGTGTTGCCTTGCCTTGTGAGATGTCGTCGAGAATCTCGTACATCCGTTGTGTGCCCTTTCGGCAGGTGAAACATTTGCCGCACGATTCATCTTTCAGGAAATTCATAAAATATTTGGCGATATCAACCATACAGGTATTGTCATCCATGACAATCATACCGCCGGAACCCATGATTGACCCTGCCTTGGTTAAGCTGTCGTAATCAACGGGCAAATCAAACATATTGGCAGGAATACAACCCCCTGACGGCCCGCCTGTTTGAACGGCCTTTATCTTGGCCTTACCTGCGGGCCCGCCGCCAATGTCATAGACAATTTTCTTGATGGTCATTCCCATTGGTACTTCGACAAGCCCGGTATTGTTGATTTTGCCGACCAGACTGAATATCTTCGTGCCGGAATTATCCTTGGTGCCGATACTTGCAAACTCTTCGGCTCCGAGCCGAAAGATAAGCGGAATGTTCGCCCACGTCTCGACGTTGTTAATTGCCGTGGGCTTGCCGTCAATGCCTTTTTGTATGGGGAACGGCGGCCGCTGGCGAGGCTCACCCATCTTTCCTTCGATAGAGCGTATCAGCGCCGTCTCCTCGCCGCACACAAATGCGCCGGCGCCCTTGACCAGCTTGATATCAAATGAAAAACCGGTTCCGAGAATGTTCTCTCCCAAAAGGCCAAGTTGCCGTGCCTGTTTCAGCGCGATATTCAAATGCTTGACAGCCGCTTTGATATGCACTGGCAATTCCGGCCAAACGGCTACGATTTCCTTTAGTTCTTCAGGTAGTGCTGGGGAGTCAATTTTACCCTGTTTTGGGGATTTTGGTGTCAACTGAGGTGTCAACTGCTCTTTGGTGGTTTCGCAAGTCTTTATTTTATCAGTGTTTATGCTTTCGTTGCATCGGTCTACGGAACCGAAGGTTAGAGGTTCGAATCCTCTCAGGCGTATTTTCATAAACCTTTGCTAATCAAAGAGTTGCCTCTTTCGTTTTGTGAATATTTGTCTAACCCGTTAGTGCCTTTTACTTTTTTTGTAATTTCTGAAGATTTAACGGAACACGAACCTGGGACCATGCTATATTTGCCGGCATGATAGCCGTTACACAAGAAAACAGCAGTGTTAACCAGCAAGCAATCCCGGTGGGCGAAGTACTCGATTTGCGGCATCTGCTGCAAGAGAACCAGACGCTGCGATGTGAGAGAAACTACTATAAAAGCCTTCTTGAAAGAGCCATAGCCAGAGAGGAGCTGCTAAAGCAGGAGATTCAACAGCTCAACGCCAGAATTCGCTATCTGGAAAAAAGGCTTTACAGCCGTAAGAGTTGTACGGCCGTTGCGGGTCGGGATGGGGTTTGGGAAGAGGTTATTCCTTCGCTCCATGCTTACACAACAGTTCGGCGAACAATCTATAGCAGTTGGCAGGACCGGTCCAAAAGATTTTGGCAGAAGACCACATGTATTACAACCACTATGCCATCGAATTTGCCTTTAAAAAGCAATGAACTTAGATACAATGGCTGTTGTCCATTTTGCTATAAGCGATTGCAAATAGAGAAGGACGGAATTTTCAGTAGGCATGAGTGTTGCTGAGCATGCTAAATGGAAATATAGGATTATTCTTTCAGGTTCAAGAAATAGGAGGTCATTTTGATGACTCAACCAGAAAAAGAAGTGGATACAAAAGTGGCTATAGTAATAATGGCTATGCTTGGAGTGGGCCTCTGGATCGCCGGGGCAAACGGGGCCATAGAGAAAAGAGATAACGTTCCCAGGCGTGACAGGTACCTTTTGCTTGATTCCCGAATCATCGAAGGTGCGGGAAATGCAATACTGACTGTCGGCACGGTACAAAAAGACAAGCGGAACCCGCTATTCAAAGAGGACAAGCCCTGGGAGCCGCGTTACGATAACGTCTATTGCAACGTCATCTATGACGAACAGGACAAGCTCTACAAGTGCTGGTACAGCCCGTTTATCATCGATGAACGGACAACATCCACCCCGGAAGCTGAACGGAATCCCTCCGATCATGATTATATGTCTGTCAAGCCCAACGGCCGAGAGATGGGCGTCTGCTACGCCGTCTCAAAAGACGGTATCCATTGGGAAAAACCCGAACTCGGCCTGGTCGAATTCAACGGTAATAAAAAGAACAACATTCTTATGCGCGGTTATCATTTCAAGGGGGTTTTCACGGGTCCGCATGGCGCCGGCGTTTTTAAGGACCTTCATGAATCGGACCTCGCGAAACGTTATAAAATGTTCTTCAAGGGGAGCAAGATGGCAGTGGCATTTTCCCCGGATGGACTGCATTGGAACCTGCCTGTTGAATGCCCAAAGATTGATGCCCACGGGGATACCCACAACAATGCGTTCTGGGCTCCAGACCTGGGCAAATATATTGGTATTACGCGTTTGAAGTATGGAAGACCATCTATTCGCCAGGTAGCGTGGACAGAGTCGCCCGACTTTATCAACTGGACCAAGGCCAAAGTGGTTCTGGAGGGCGTAAAGCCCCGCCTGCAAACACACGATATGGTTGTATTCCCGATAGGAGGAGTCTATATCGGGCTGTTGGGCATGATGGATTTTCCCAATGCAAAGTCAAACTTTCATACCAAGCAGCATGTTGAGCTTGCCTGGAGTCCTGATAGCAAAGAATGGCATCGCATACAACCGGGCACACCGTTCATTGGACACAGCACGGCGAAGGCGGAAGTCTATGGAAAGATGCCCTACGACTGGGGAACCATTTTCGCCTCCGCCCCGATTTTCCGGGAAAATGAGATCCAAATCTATTATGGCGCCTGCGACTGGTACTTTTTCGACTGGCGCAAGGGCTACCTGGCTTTGGCAACACTTCGCCCGGATGGCTGGGCCGGTTACGAACAAATTGCCGGTGATGAGCCGGCGATTATCACAACTGCCCCCGTTGTTTGTACCGGCAACGAACTCCAGCTTTGCGCCGACGTTCAAAAAAGCGGATTCGTTAAGGTAAAGCTTTTCGATAACGACAATAAGCAATGGCTCCAGAGTAAGCTGATAACACGAACTGTTACGGACGCTGTAGTAAAGTGGCAAAAGGGATTCTCAATCGAGAATGTCAAAGGCGAAAATATCCGGCTGAAATTCGAACTTAAGAATGCGAAGCTGTATTCGTTCGGCTTCGACCTCAAATCGCAGGCGGAGATTATTTCGGAACGGTCCAAATCCGTCGTGGATTCGAAGGAGGATATTGAAGAAATCGTCGGCCGGATACTTGAGAAGCAGCAAAATGCGCAGGAAGCCCAAAAACAAAAGGCGCTGACCGAGCAGCGCAGGCGCTCGCAATCTCCTGAAGAACAGGTCCCCGGGTTTATCGTCGAGTTGAAAGACGCCAATCCGAGAGTCCGCGCGAACGCCGCCGATGAGCTGGCAAAAATTGGGCTGCAAGTCAAAAACGTAACGGCGTTGCTGCCCGCCGTAGCGCCATTGGTGGCAGCGATGGGCGACGATGATATGGATGTACGTGATGAGTCGGCTGAGGCATTGGGGGTTATAGCGTCTCGAATCAAGGACGAGGCAGCGGTGAAATCTGCTATCGCAGTGTTGGTTACAGGGCTGTCCGACGAGTATGCCGAGGTGCGTGAGGAGTGCGCCGAGGCGCTGGGGCGTATTGCCTCGGAAGTTAAGGACAAAGCAGTGCTCAAACCCGCTGCCCGACCGTTGATAAAAGCGCTTCAGGACGAAGATAAGGGTGTTCGCGATTATGCCGCCCGGGCGCTTGACCACATCGGCACACCAGAAGTAAAGGAAAATATAGCTGCCGTAAAAGGCAATGGCAGCATGGAGCGCAACAGGTTTCTTCTGCTGGATAGCCAGATTGTTGAAAGGACGAAAAACGCAAAACTTGCGGTTGGTAAGGTACAAAAAAGCAAGCACAACCCACTTTTTGCAGAAGACAAGCCCTGGGAGCCCCGTTTCGATAATCTCTATGCGAACGTGATATATGACCAGCAGGAAAAGCTTTACAAATGTTGGTACAGTCCGTTCATCATCGACCAGGCGGGGCCGAAGCCGACGATGGAAAAACGCGACCAGGTGCCCTACCGTCCTCGGCATCGCGAGATGGGCATCTGCTATGCCACCTCTAAGGACGGGCTGAAGTGGCAGAAACCCGAACTCGCCCTGGTAGAGTTCAATGGCAGTAAGGCAAACAACCTTGTCATTCGCGGGCCGCATGGGGCGGGTGTGTTCAAGGACCTTCACGACCCGGACCCGAAGCGTCGATACAAGATGTTCTTTAAGGGACGGAAAATCTCCGTGGCGTTCTCTGGTGATGGGCTCCATTGGGGCGAGGCCATCGAATGTCCGGAAGCCAATGTTCGCGGAGACACGCACAACAATGCCTTCTATGCCCCAATGCTCGGCGAGTATGTGGGAATCACGCGGACATGGGCCAAACCTCGTGGGCGACAGGTGGCAAGGACATCCAGTAAAGATTTTCTCAAGTGGAGCGCCGCCGAAGTTGTGCTCGAGGGCGTGGAGGACCATCTGCAAACCTACGCGATGCCCGTATTCTACTACGCCGGTGTTTACATTGGCTTGCCTGCCATCTATAATTCCGATATCGACCGCACCCACACCGAACTTGCCTGGAGCACGGATACCGTTAAGTGGCATCGGGTCGCTCCCGGCAGCCCGTTGATTGCTAACGGTCCCGAAAAAGGCGATTACGATTGGGGTTGTGTGTACGCGGCCGCATACCCGGTATTCTTGAGAGATGAAATCCGCCTTTACTATGGAGGCAGTGATGATAAGCACTTCGGCTGGCGCAAAGGATATTTCTGTCTCGCGACGCTTCGGCCGGACGGCTTTGCCGGTTACGAGCAAATCTCTGAGGATGCTTCAGCCTTTATCGTCACCGGACCACTGCTTGCCACAGGGCGGCCGCTTGCTCTCAGTGCCGACGTTCAGGAAGACGGATTCGTAAGAACGAGACTCCTCGATGACAGCGGAGAGGAACTTGCTTCAAGCCAACCTGTCAGCCGGACTGTTACGGACGCCAGGGTGGAATGGCGGAGTGAATTCACAGCCGAGACCCACAAGGGCAAAACGATTCGGTTGGAATTCGAACTGAGAAAAGCGAAACTTTATTCATTCAGTTTTCTTCCCTGAATATGTGAGGTTGAAAAGATATGGAAAAACACTACTGTCCCATTATAAGTCGAACAATAACAATTGGTTATGAAACTGACCTATTTCATTTTGCAAGAGAGCTTTCGTAAGTACTTGTGTAATAGGGACTTTCTCGAAAAGTACAATGCTGAGAATTTGCAGGATTTCGCCCAGACTCAGCTTGATTTTCAGTTCTTTCTTGATAATCGCTATCAGAACGTAGACGCTGATTGCGGTCCAGATTTGGGTCTTCACAGCGTTCTCGGTAGTGCCGAAAAATGTTTTGATACGCAGGTACTGCTTGAACCATTTGAAAAATATTTCTATCTGCCAGCGGCATTTGTAAAGCTGAGCAACCGTCAGAGCCGGCAGAGCAAAGTTGTTTGTTAAAAACACGAATCTGTTGTTTGTCTCGATGTCGAAGTAACTGATGCGGCGAAGAACAGCAGGATAATCCTTCGATGCATAGTAACCTTTGAGCGCGATTGTCTGATCGCATCGAAGGCCGGTTGTCTTGTCGACCTTGCGATAGTAAAGACGGCGATAATCTAAATTGCTTTTGGCTCTTGTAACAAAAGTTGAAAGGTTTTGAGTGAATGTATAAAGACGAGCGAAGTCGAGGTAAGCGCGATCCATTATGTAAATTGCACCAGGCTCTAAAATCAGGTCGTCGAGAATATTTACATCGTGGACTTTTCCATCTGTAATGCGGATAAAACAGGGTATAGAGCCTCTCAGGTCCATTAGGGTGTGTACCTTGACCGCGGCTTTGTATTTGCGAAACTTTGCCCATGGAAACAGTGACAGGCATAAATCGATGGTTGTTGAATCCAGAGCGTAAGCAGCTTGTTTCAGTTGTACGCCGAAGTCTTCGTTGGTGTACAGCTTCCGTGCGATATTTATCAACACTTGTGCGAAGTCGGCATAGATTCGCCAGTCTCGGTTTTCGTTTGCCTTGGCCAGGGTGTTGCGAGAAACTTTTCCACGGATGCCGCAATGGTAGAGTTTGGATTGCATTGCTCGCAAACAGGTTTCGATGTCCCGAAGGCTCCGTCGATATGTTATCTGAGCAAAAGCCATGCAGAGGTATTGATCGAAGCAGGAAAAATTTCTTATCCGGTAGTTGCCGCAGTATCGGCGAACACATTTGTCGAATTCGCGCTTTGGCAGGAAGTCTATCAGTTGTGAGAAAACAATTCGCCCTATGTGCATTGGCCAGTCCTTTCAATGTCTCCACGAAAGTAATTTGGCCAAAGTTTATAAGCGAGTTGAAATCGTTCACAGTCATTTTTTCTCACAACCTATTGAATTTACTTGTCTTACAACAATTCCCTAAAACCTTAACGGGACAATAGTGAAATGAATTATATAATAATCCGGTATATTTCGAGCCCGCGGCGGCGTCCATGCTGGTTGAGGCCAGCTTGTACAGCCGGCAAATCCTTGCCACAGCCGCTTTGGGCACATCCCTTGAGTTCCATACGCAGCAGGAAATTGTCAAGGCGGTGGGTTGCAGCTTCAAGACTGAGAAGCTTCAGCGTTACACGGCAAGCATCACACGCTACGGTCGTCGGTCCGATGAATACGAGATTATGAAGAATCCTCCAGAAGGGTCATTGACGGTGAGATATGTGAAGCCGGTGAGCGATTCCCAATTCGGCAGGATAATCAACGCCATCAGTAAGGCTCAAGTGAGATAGGCAGCAACTTCGCTCTGGAGGAGC
>JAUWPZ010000040.1 GCA_030611315.1 Sedimentisphaerales bacterium | reverse complement strand
GGCTGCTGCGGACACCGTAGGAATAGCCGTAGACCAGAAGTTTCAGCATCACCCTCGGTTCGTATTGCGGACAGCCGACCTTGTGCGGATCCACCTCGAAGCCCAGCGATTCCAAATCGAGCGCGTCGATGATAGCGTCATAGACGCGAACCGGTGCCTCAGCAGAAACATAATCTTCAATACTCGCCGGAAACAACACCCCCTGTCGTCGCTGTCCATATCGATAAGCCATTAGGAATCCCTTCTTATAATGCCAACACGTGCCATTATAACATGGCCCGCATTAAATATCGACTTCTTAAGTGGAAAACCGTACAATTGCGACACAGCCTCACTGCCGAGGGCTAAAAACCGCAATAAATTGGGTGGGCAATTTTCGTATCCCGCACCAAATTACCACAGCACTTACCTTGTAAGTGCGGGGCAAGCGGCCAAGGGGCCTATTAAGTGCGGGACAAGTTTCGTGAAGCGTGGTGCGTGATGCGTAGAGCGGAAATAGGAGAACTTACGGTGAAACCGCAGGCAAATACGCGTCGCCGTGCCGGCGGCGAATTAGGTGACAAAGAGAACCCGCGCAATAAATTGCATTAACAGAAGTTTTTAGTTTTGAGTGTTTAGTTAGGCCCCATTAGAAAACAGAAGATATGTTTCTAACGGGGTAAACGGAGGGGGAAAATAGTTTTGAGATTGCGGCGGTTATTTCGTATTTCGTGACAAAGAGAACCCACCAAAAAATTGGTGGGCTAAGTTGGTCGCCGTTGGTACGGCGAATTGGGTAACCCCCCAACGCCCTTCGGGGTATGGGGGGCTAAACAGACGCCACGTGTGACGTGGCGGTGAATATGGGGGCAGTGCATTGAAAGTGTTATTTCGTATTTCGTGACAAAGAGAACCCACCAATAAATTGGTGGGCTAAATACTCCCGGCGTTGGACGCCGGGGTGAGGGTGACCCCCATCACTGCCTTATAGGTCCGCCACGGGCGGATCTGCGACAAGCGGGGCGATGAAAAATCAAAAGTTAAAGTGCAAATAGCAAAATTAAGGACAAAAATTCCCCCCACCGCAGGGGTGGGGGCTAAATAAAGTTGCGGCGAGGAAAGAAGGGGAAGGGACGGAGGACAGAAGAGTGAGAGGAATATCGAATATCTCCACAGGACGCCTTACGGCGGAACAAGGAATGATGAATGTCGAAGTTGAGATTGGCTCATCGGCCGCTCACGGTGGACTCCTCGCAATGACAGGTTTTAATAAAACCCTCCACTCCGCTTCGCTTCGGTCGGGATGAAAAGGGAGGCAAAAGTAAAAAGGGAAAAGGCAAAACCACAACGCAAAAATCAAAACGAGGACTCCCGGAAACAGTTTTGAGTTTTTATGGTTGACCTGGGGGGAGAAGCGGGCTATAAATCCGTATCTCGCGAATAGTTGTTAAGACCAAAGACACCAGACTCGAGACCGAAGACAGAAGGAAAATGAAAGTGAACTAAAGTGACTAAAGTTGGATTAGTTGATGCGTTGATGAACAAATGCGGATAAAGGATTGGATATGAGAAAAAGGAGATTATAAGTGGGTTATAAATGCGTTGTTTTGATTAAGCAAGTGCCCGATACGAAAAGGATTACGGGCGAGGCGATGAACGACGATGGTACGGTCAGGCGTTCTGCGCTGCCGGCGATATTCAATCCGGAAGACCTGAACGCATTAGAATTGGCTCTTCAAATCAAGGACAAATACGGCGGGCATGTAACAGTTATCACGATGGGGCTGCCGGCGGCAAGCGCGATACTTCGCGAATCTCTTTACCGCGGGGCGGACGAAGCGGTCCTGATAACCGATAGTAGATGTGCCGCGAGCGATACACTGGCGACGAGCTATATCCTGAGCTGCGCGGTCAAAAAAATCGACTACGACATTGTTCTGTGCGGAAGGCAGGCGATCGACGGAGATACGGCACAGGTTGGGCCGCAGCTGGCGGAGAAATTGGGCGTTACGCAAATCACGTACGTCGAAGAACTGGAAGAACTCAATGGCAAGAGTATAACGGCCCGGCGAAATATCGGGAACGGCCGGCAGCAGGTCAGGGCGAAACTGCCGGTGCTGCTGACGGTTACGGGCGATGCAAATGAGCCGAGAGTGGCGGCGGCAAGAAGAACAATGAAGTATAAGAACGCCCGGACGCCGATTGAGATAGAACAAGAAGACAGAAGTCAGAAGTCAGAGGTCAGAGGTCAGAAGTCAGAGGTCAGAAAATTGAAAGAAAAGGGTCTGTTAATCAAGCAGTGGGATTTGGATGAGCTGGAAGCGGATTTGAAGTGGTGCGGTATGAGGGGCTCGCCGACGAAAGTGCATAAAATTCAAAGCGTTGTGCTCTCGGCCAAAGAGAGCAGGGCAGTCGAGCCGAGCGATAAGGGCATCGCGGATATGATACATGAGCTGATTGAAGAAAAGACGATATCGTGATGCGTGTAGAATAGGGGATAGGGTTTAGGGTATAGGGGATAGGACAGAGGGCAGAAGTCAGAGGTCAGAAGTCAGAGGTCAGAAGACGGAGGACAGAGGGCAGAAGATGGAGGACAGAGGGCAGAAGGCAGAAGACAGAAGACAGAAGGCACCGCAATAATTAGAATTATGAATGTCGAATGTCGAGGTATAGATTCCTGCTTTCGCAGGAATGACAATTTGCAATACGAGAGACGAGACTATGATAGAAGTTAATAGAAAAGGTGAGGTTTGGGTTTTTGCCGAGCAGCATTACGGGCAATTAGAAGATACCCCCGTTGAGTTAATGAGCAAGGCGCGGCATTTAGCTGATAGCTTAGGCGTCAAATTAGCGGCGGCGGTTTTGGGCAGCGACGTCAAAGAGCTTGCAGGCAGGTTGATACACTATGGGGCCGACAAGGTATATTTGGCTGAACACGAGCTGCTCGAGCACTACCAGACAAACAGCTACGCGAAGGTGATGTATGATTTGATTCATAAGCATAAGCCGCAGATAGTGCTGTACGGGGCGACGATAGCCGGGCGGGACCTTGCGCCGCGAATCGCGAGCGCGGCAAAGGCGGGATTGACGGCGGACTGCACGGACCTGCAAATCGGCAACCACAAAACGTCCAAGGACGGCAAGGTGCATAAGAATCTGCTGTTTCAAATACGTCCTGCATTCGGCGGGAATATCATCGCGACGATTATCAACCTTGACCGCTGGCCCCAAATGGCGACGGTCCGGGAGGGCGTTATGCCGGCGCCGGAGCCGGACGCGAAACGAAAAGGCGAGATTATCACCGAAACCGTGAGCCTGGCACAGACGAACCTTCCTCTGGAGATACTCGCGGAACACAAACGACCGAAGAAAATCAACCTCAAGGCTGCGAGGATAATCGTGGCCGGGGGAGCGGGGGTAGGCAGTAAGGACAATTTCAAACTTATCTGGGACCTGGCAAACTGCTTGGGCGGAGCGCCGGCAGCGACGAGGGCGGCGGTTGACCTGGGGTTCATCGACCACGACCATCAGGTCGGCCAGACGGGAACGACGGTTCGGCCGAGCCTGTATATCGCCGTGGGAATCAGCGGGGCAATCCAGCATCAGGCGGGTATGTCGCAGAGCCAGAAAATCGTAGCAGTCAATAATGACCCGGAGGCGCCGATATTCAATATCGCCCATTATAAGATAATCGGCGATTTGAATGAGGTTGTGCCGAGAATGATAAAAAGCATAAAAACCGTATCTCGTGAATAGTGAATAGTATCTCGTGGCTCGTGAATAGTTGTTAAGACCGAAGACAGAGGGAAAATAAAAGTGAGCTAAAGTGACTAAAGTGAACTAAAGTGAACTAAAGTGACTAAAGTGAGCTAAAGTGACTAAAGTGAACCGGCGAAAGAAAGAAATGGATTATGGCGAATTTTTATACGGACAACGAGGATATACAATTTTTATTCAAACATATCGGCCTGAGCAAATTAGCGGAAATTTGCGAAGAAGGCTTCCGGTTCGCAGGTGAATTCGACTATGCGCCGGCAGACGCCGACGAGGCGATACAAAACTATCAGTTAGTGCTGGAATCATTGGGGCAGTTGAGCGGAGATTTTATCGCCCCGCGGGCCGAAGACGTGGACCGGCAGGGTAATATCCTCAACGAGGACGGTTCGGTGACGCGGGCCAAGGGTATAAGCGAATCGCTCGAGAAGCTGGCCCAGGCGGAGGTGATGGGCTTTACGCTGCCGCATCGGTTCGGCGGTTTGAATTTTCCGAAGCTCGTTTATTCGATGGCCATCGAGATGGTCTCTCGTGCGGACGCGGCGCTTATGAACATATTCGGCCTGCAGGGGATAGCAGAGACCATCAACGCGTTTGCATCGGAAGAACTCAAGGAGAAATACCTGCCTGATTTTTCAGCGGGCAAGGTGACGGGCGCGATGGTGCTAACGGAGCCGGACGCCGGCTCGGACCTGCAATCTGTCAAGCTGCGCGCTTTCCAGGACGACAACGGCAACTGGTTTCTGCACGGGGTCAAGAGATTTATAACGAACGGATGCGGCGAGGTGCTTCTGGTATTAGCCCGGAGCGAGCCGGACAGAAGCGGCGGGCTGGGGCTTAGTCTGTACGTCTGTGACAGAGGGCCAACGATTCACATCCGGCGGCTGGAAGACAAATTGGGAATCCACGGCTCTCCGACGTGCGAGATATTCTTCGACAATACGCCCTGCGAGATTATCGGCGAACGTCAGCGGGGCCTGGTGACATACGTTATGAGCCTGATGAACGGGGCACGTATCGGTATTGCGGCCCAATCGCTCGGCATCGGCGAAGCGGCATTTAGAGTCGCCCGCGACTACGGAGCGAGCAGAAAACAGTTCGGCGTGGCAATCGAAAAGCTGCCGGCGGTCCGCGATATGCTGACCGATATGAAAATCGCCCTTGAAGCATCGCGGGCGCTTCTGTATGAGACATCGTGCGTGGTGGATATGGAAATCGGTTACGCCAAACGGCTGGCGAGAGATTCCCGCTTGCGCGGGAATGACAGAGTTCGTGGGAATGACAACAGGGACAATGCCGAGGCCAAAGAACTCAAAAAGCAGTGGCGAAAATACAGAAGATACGCGGGAATGCTGACTCCGATGAGCAAATACTACTGCTCCGAGATGTGCAACAGCGTCGCTTATGATTCGATACAGGTTCTGGGGGGCAGCGGTTATATGCGAGACTATGCCTGTGAACGGCACGCTCGCGACGCCAGAATCACGACCATCTACGAAGGGACAAGCCAACTGCAAGTTGTCGCGGCGGTCCGGGGCGTTTGCAGCGGTAAGGCGGAGAAATTTCTTGCCGAGCTTGCAGGGCTGGAATACGACGGCGAGACAGAAGACCTGCTGGAGAAGCTCGCTGCGGGGACGGAGCTTCTTAAAGATTCGGTTGTCTTTATAAAAGGACAAGGGACCGAATATATGGACCTTTACGGCAGAGCGCTGGTGGATATCGCGATAGATTTGATTATCGGTTATTTGTTTTGCGGACAGGCGAGCACGAAAGTGGATATGGAAGCAGTCGTGTCGCGAGAGAACTCCAACGGCGACGGCGAAACTATCCCTATGAAAAAACGCAAGGCGATTCTCGCGCGAAGATTCATAACTAAAAACGTACCTAAAATCGCGGCCTTAGCAGAGCTAATCCGCACCGGTGACACATCGACATTCAAAGGTTATGAAGCTTTGGTGGGGCCGGTTCCTGCGGAGTGAATTAGGGGATTAGTTTTGAGTTTTAAGTGTTTAGTGTTGAGTTAGGTTGAGGTAAGTAATAAATTTGTGGCGTTTTGTTGTTATGAATTTCTAATGGATATCTACGATGCTTAAAGCGGTCATATTTGATTTTGACGGGGTAATAACAGATTCGGAGATTTTACACCTTCGGGCTTTCAACGAGGTCCTCAGCCAATACGGCATCAAAATAACGACAAAGGATTATTACAAGATATATCTCGGTCTGACCGACGTGGAATGCTATAAACTGCTGATACGTGAGGGTGGGCTGAAAATCGGCGAGGAGGACATCGAAAGTCTTATCGACGAAAAGCAAGGGATATTCGAAAAGCTGGTATTAACCGAAGGCCAGACAATCGAAGGGGTGCGTGATTTTCTGAGGATGCTCGAGCAAAACAACGTCCCGATGGCAATATGCTCGGGCTCGCTGCTGAGTGAAATCGAATTGATACTGGAGGAGGCGGGTCTGCGCAGCTTATTCGAGGTGATAGTATCGGCGGACCAGATAAGAAAAGGCAAGCCTGACCCGGAGGGTTTCATTTTGACTCTGCAACGACTAAACCAGAGCCGCCAGGAGCCTATTAGGCCAGAGCAGTGCATCGTGATAGAAGATTCACACTGGGGCTTGGAAGCGGCGAAGGCTGCGGGAATGCACACCATCGGAGTAACGAACTCCTACGAAGCTGAGGAGTTGAGGATGGCTGAGAAAATTGTCGGCCGCCTCGATGAGCTAAGTATGGGCGATTTACAACAGCTTTGCGTCTGATACGCGCGTTATTTTAACTGCAATGGGCCGGGGCCAATGACCTTTGCTTTGATTTTGCCGGTCTTCAAATTATACTCAATATCTTCCACAAGAGCACCGTTGAAATAGCAGGGCTGGAGGCCACCGCCATGAACCTTCATTAAGGACTTTGCGTGGTCATAGAACAATTCGCTGCCTATGAAGTGATTATTATCGTCCCTGTAAGTAATCCCGCCGGTGGCCCTGAGTGTTGAAAGCTCAGTTTCGCCTCTGGCTGTTTGAACGAGGTCGGCTTCCATGTGATTGGCGGTCGCGATAATGTGCTTTGTAAATTTTCCGTCCTTCATGGGGAAATAATGAATTGTCAGAGAGCCCTTTGAGTCGGCATCAGCCACAATTCGATTGGCCCGGGTGAGATATTTCAAAGTGTCGTAATTTTCCACAATGGCCCAACAGGGCTTTTTCAAACTGAAGCTGCCGGGCTGCTCGTTCGGGTCGTTCGGGTCGTGGACTTTAGCCGTGGAATTATTGAATGTTATCTTTCCGGGCCCGGCAGCGGTAAAAAGGTCATGGTTCGGGTCGTGTACGAACTTTCGGCACTCCAGCTCAATGCCGCTGACGACTTTTCCCTCGACTTTCTTGACAGATGCAAGCCTTACCACGCCGCCTTCGGCTGTCAGGCGTTCGAGGCGGCCAGCCGAAGCAGAAGAGCGGTCGTTCGTATCTTTGGGTTCCACAGTTAACTTTTCCGAGAGGAGAGTGTACTCTTCGATGAAATTGGGGTCTTTTCGAATCATTTCGGTGCGGCAGGCGCCTTCAAAGACGGCCTGATTTGTAGAAGACGAAAAGCGTACCTGTTTTTGAGCTGTTACTATGACCGGCAGTACAGTTGTTTTAGTTTCATTGGGCTCCGGAGATTTCGAATCCTCAACATAGAATATAAACTCGGCAGGACCGAGAGCATTCATATCCGGCAGATAAGACGATTGCTTAGACTTGCTCTCGGGCAGAATCACCGTTAGCTGCGGGGCCGAAAGGGTTGCACTTTGTTGCGTAGTCAAACCTTTTTGCGGCATTTTCAACAGACAATCGCCCTCAAAGATGACTTCGTTTGACGCCTTGAAGAACCTGACCTGTCTCTGCGCGGTTACCTTCACCGGAACAGGGCTCGTATTCGGTTCGGCGCTGTTCGAGTCTTCGACGTAAATGGTCAGCTCCGAGGGGCCGGCGGCAACGATATCCCCGGAAGGCGCATTATAGTCGATTGTTTGAGTGAGGAAAGTGGTTCGTCCCGCGGCGTTATCAAGCATCTCGCTGCGCCGGTCAGGGTCGGTCATCTCGTTATCGGTTTTCGCAAAATCCACGGCCGCCCTGGGAGAGCCCTCTGGTGCAACGATAAGGCCATTGTCACAGGTTATAACGATATCGATAAGCTCTTCGGATACTTCATTGGGTTCGTTGGGTTCTTTAACAGCGGCATTATTGTTAATCACATCATTTGCATCCCGGGTATCAAGAGAATTGCTGTCAGCAGGAATGGGGGTTTCGCTCGAATCTTTCGACCAAAAGATGTCGCTAATGAAAAGCTTTTTATCGGCAAAAATCAGTTGCTCGGGAGTATCAATAACAACGTTTTTTCTGAATACGCATTTGTAGTGTTCACTTTCCTTTCGCTCAGCCGGTTCCAGGTCGTTCGGCGAAGATATGCCGGCCTTTTGAGAATCATCAGATACAACAGTTTTGTCCGGCTGCACTGTTAGCACCTGAACGGGGGTGTCGGCTTTTGTTGAATCCGGCTTGTCGGTTTTTTGTTTCGAGGCAGGCGCTTTCTCTTCCGCTGCAAACAAAGCCCCTTTCGGCGCTTTTATACTCAAACTTTCCAAGTCAATTATTTTGAAAAATTCGAGGCTTTCGGTCCTGTTGTTATAGACAAGCTCCATACCAGTACCGAACATCTTAGTATTGCTCGAGACAAACCTGAGAGGCCCTGCGGTGGAGAATTGTGATTTGTCGCTGAGAAAAATGATATCATCCAAATAAATATGGCACTGCTTGAATTGATTGGGGCCCCTGGGCAAAATATGAATGTCAACATTTCCACTAAATACGGCATCTTTCGGGCTGTGTCTGCTGCCCACAGTCTCGACCCTCACGATTCCTTTATCGGCGGTGATGTAACAATTAAAAGTGCGCTGATAAATATTCATAAACGGCTTTTCGGTTTCCCATTCGTCGCCGCGTTTGTGTAGGAGCGTTTTGAAGCCGAATTCCTGTTCAAGCTTTTTTGTTTTCGGGTTGACCGTTATGAATCTTGCATCTTCAACGCGGCCAACGCCGACTTCTCCGAGAGTACCTATCTCTCCGTCGGCGGCGCCTGCATTGGCATCGATAACAGTGTCGATGATTTTGCCGGCCCTATCGGGAGCAATCGGAGGCGCTTTGCTCAGGTGGTTATAGAGCAAATACAGCCCAATCACCGCCCCCAGAGAAACAAGGCCTATGACGAATTTTCTCATGTTAGCGACCTCAGTCGGTTGTTACGGCCAATATCTATTCATAAGATATTGGCATTGGATTCCTGCTTCCGCAGGAATGACAACAAGAAAACATTCCCAGCCGTTTCGCAGGAATGACAAAAAGAAACTATTCCCAGTCTCTATCCATCATCCTCTGTCGGCAAATATCTCTTCATAAGCTGCTGCCATCTGCCGGAATTTTTCAGGATGTGCTCGATTACTTCTCTTACAGCCCCTTTTCCGCCGGGGCAGGCGGTTACGTAGTCGGCATACTGCTTTACCTCATCGACGGCATTGGCGACAGCCACTCCAAAGCCGACGTATCGAATTACGGGCAAATCCGGCAAATCATCGCCGATATACGCAACAGAGTCCGGCGAAATGCCGATTTTGGCAAGAAGTTTTTCAACTGCCGGCAATTTATAATGACAATCTTCAAATACGTATTCTATATCGAGTTGTTCGGCGCGCAGTTTGGTCGGCGGCGACTTTCTTCCGCTGACGAGGGCCACTTTCAGGCCGGCCCTCTGCCACATTCGAATTCCATGGCCATCCAGTGAATTGAAGAGCTTGCTTTCACTGCCGTCGGCATTGAGCATCAGCGTTCCATCCGTGAGGACGCCGTCAACATCCATTGCCAGCAATTGTATGTTCGCAAAATCCGGTTTCATTTCGTATTTCGTATATCGTATTGCGTATATCGTATTTCGTTGTGCGCGATACGCATCAGACACAACGCAATACGAATTTCTATCCCACCACTTTTATAGTTAAGATATCCTGTACGTCGATTAGGCCGACGGGCTTGTTTTTGGCATCAACTACGGGCAGCTCGTCAATTCTGAACTTGTGAAAAATAGCAGTCGCCTCGGCGGCAAGCGCATCGGCCCGAATTTTCTTGCAATCGGGCGTCATAACATCACCGGCCCTGAGAGCAAAGGACTTATTTCCACGGCTTGTCATCAGGCGGCGAATGTCGGCATCGGTGATTATTCCGGCTAATTTGCCGTTGCTGTCAACAATCATCACGGCACCGTGGCGTTTGACATCTTTCGCCTTTTTGAGAAGCTGCTCTATTGTGTCGTCAACAGCGGCAATGGGGAGTTTTTCACCGGGACGAAACATCATCGACTGCTCAACGGTCATCAGTTTCGTACCAAGCGAGCCGCCGGGATGGAACCTCACATAATCCTCAACACCAAAATTACGCGCCTTCATAACGGTAAAGGCAAGGGCATCACCGACGGCGAGCATACAGGTAGTTGAAACACTCGGAGCAACACCAAGCGGACAAGCCTCGCTCATCTGCCCCATACAGAGCACTACATCACTGTGCCTGCTCAGTGACGAATCGGCCTGGCCGGTAATCGCTATCAGCTTTATCTCCAATTGCTTGACGAGATTTATCAGCCGAGTAACCTCGTCAGTTTCGCCGCCATAACTGAGAACAATCACTATATCGTCTTTTCGTAATCTGCCGAGGTCGCCGTGAACGGCCTCAACAGGATGCAGGAAATGACTCGGTGTTCCGGTCGAAGCCAGCGTAGCGCTTATCTTTTGGGCGATGATTCCCGCCTTGCCGATGCCGCTTACAATGCACGAGCCGGCGCAGTTGTACATCATCTCTACGGCCCGGGCGAAAGAGGCATCGACAATCGGCGTAATAGAAGCTATGGCATCGGCCTCGGCTTTTATTACCTTTCGTGCGTAGTCAAGGTCAAATTCCACTTATGTTTTCTCCTGACTTTTAATGGCTCAATTAAGAGCCTAAAACGCTTTCTGAAAACAGTAATTGCTGTTCATGGTTTTGGGTGTACTGACGGAGAAAATCTTTTAGAGTTTCCTCCATACCAAGCTCCCGTGCCAGGGCCAAAAGGTCCAGACGTCTAAGTATGTTCACCGTGATAGGGCGTTTCTCGTCCCAAAAGACAAATGTGGAGAAGAAATCCTTTGCAATATCCGAGTTTAGAAGCTCAGCTATAAAGAAGGCCTCTTTCTTAGTTTGGCAGGTAAGAAAATAGCACGTATCGTCAAGGACAACAGGTTTTTCCGCATAAGGGCCGACAACTTTGAAATCCAGCTTTTTGTAAAATCCAGAGATTGCGACCTTCCAGTGAGCAAAAGAATAATCTCCCACTCCGAATACTGAGAACCGAGGACGCTCGCGGTATACGGAACTGGCGCGTCTATCCAATAATTGAGCGTGCCTCTGGAGGTACTCCCAAGTCCTGGGAGCTAATTTGCGGATTTGACGTGTGTTTTCACCCACAATGCGCTGAGGAACAAGCATCCATCGAGCAGGCTGCAGGTCACAACCGTTAGCAATGTCCGAACTCTTGAACATGGGATAGAGATAGTCGTCCTCTAAATCAACAAGCTCTCCAGAACCATTTCGGTATCCGTCGATTTCCTTCCGTAATTCCATAACCTTAGCACAATCATGCTTAATGCCGGACCTCCATTTGTAGCGTTCCTTGCCCTCGAGATGTTTCCAACGTTCAAAACCTGTGACGTCCGCCACAAGACGTTCCTGCCGATATCCGAAAGTTACAGTTGTGGAAGTATCCTTAAGGCTATCATAGACCCGGCAGTCAAAATTTCCATTTGATAGAGAGGTAGAAGCAACAAGAAGACAAGCATCTACAGCAGCACCAAAATATCTTGACGCGTCGATATGATAGATATCCGAACGCTTTAGATGTTGTCCGCTTTTCCATGCCTGGTGCAGAACTTTTCTCGCAACAGCGGTCTTACAGAGCATTGCCAACGCAGCTTGTCTGCCGTTGAGCCATTCGATTGCCTTGTTTAACATCCATTCAGAGATGTCAAAATTACTCTTTCCCGTAATCGCATCTATGCCCCGACGGTTCTGGAAATTGGACTTGTCAGGAAGATTGCAACTTCCAATGCGTCCAAGTTCAGCGTTAGTAACCCAAGGGGGATTTCCTATTACAAGAAGAGGGTCTGTCAAAGATTCGAGCACACAACTCCAGTCCACGGTAAAAAAGTCCTTATTCATAATTTGTATCGAAGCGGAGGGAGGACCCAGCTTGTTAAGGGCAGAGCCGGCAACTCTGATATGCTCGCTGTTGATATCAATTCCAATAACGTTGTGGACATCCGGGAAAAACTCAAGAGCAGCCATAATAAAACTTCCCTTGCCACAGGTCGGTTCAAGAATACTAACAGGCTCTAAACCGTGTTGAAGCAGTAGAGAACAAACTTCTCGAGCAAGCTTGATGGGCGTCTGGAAATCACCAAACTCCGCTTTTTTCTTATTCTTCTTTATAACTGCCATAGTCTTATCGAATCCTACGGATTCCGTCCACCTTGCCGGCTTCCTCGATTACGCGCCGGTATTGTAACCTCCACTGAAGGGCATTGGAAATAGTAAGGTATCCTATATTCGGCGGATTCGCCATAATCTAGTCGGCAATTTGCAAAGCCTGAATTTCTTCGACAGGCAGCAAACGGTCTTGCATAAACGCCACAATATCGTCTTTGTTTCCGTTGTTTTTGATGATATTCAGAATTCCTGTGGTGATTTGATAGTCTGCCGTTTTCTTTGCTTCTATAAAAATACTGTGCAAGATGTTGAGCCTTGCTGTGCGTGTTTTTTGGTCATCTATCTTCTCATAGACAAATAGCAGAAGTGAATAGCCTAAGCCAAATATCTTCTGTCTTGCATTTTTAAATGGACAGGATGACTGCGGTTGCTTGATGCTCGTTACCTTGATATCAACGCCAAGTTTCGGAAAATCAATACCTCCGGCGGAACTACCTTCCTCATAGGTATATTTTTCGCGAAGATACGCCTGAAACTTATGCTCCAAATATGTTCCTACAGCTTTTTCATCTGTAACTCCAAAGATTGCAGGCTCTGTGTGACTGGATTCAGTTTCAGCAAAAACACTTGCTTCTCTGCAGAGAAACTTGGTGGTCAGTTTCCGTTTCATCAGTTCAATCCGCAATTACATTACAGTTTTACCACACTACCTCTGGCATTGTAACAGACCAGGTCGTGCTTTTCTCCGGTGTAATCGAGAGCAGCATGAATAACGACGCGTTTGTCGCTGAACTGCTCGATCTGTGTGATGGCGGCCCTTTTCTCATTCTGGAGGTAGTCGGCAACTTCGGGCGAGACGGCCAGCTCGATTCTTCTGATTTGTTCCTTTGACGCCGAGAGATTCAAGAGACGAATAATCTCAATAGCCAGGGACTCATGGCTTTTAACAAAACCGGAACCGGCGCAATTCGGACATGCAAGATAAGTGCTGGACTGCAGTGAAGGACGCATTCTCTGTCGTGTCATTTCGACGACTCCGAACCTGCTTATCCTCAGTATTTTCGAGCGAGCCCGGTCGGTCTTGACGGCGGCACGAAAGACTTTTTCAACGTCTTTGCGGTGCTTTGCGCTGCGCATATCAATAAAATCGCAAATAATCAGTCCGCCAAGGTCCCGCAATCTCAGTTGTCGTGCGATTTCGTCGGCCGCCTCCAAATTGCTCTCGAAAGCGGTCTGCTCGGCGCTTTTTTGCTTGCGGTGTCTTCCGCTATTGACATCTATGGAAACCAACGCCTCGGTCTGCTCAATGATAACAGAACCGCCGCATTTGAGCTCGACCCTGCGTGACTGGATTTTGGTAATTTCATCTTCTATTCGATACTTGTGGAACAGCGGGACTTTGCTGTCGTAAAACATTACCTTTCGCTTCATTCGCGGCGCAGCTATTGAGAGGAATTCTTTGATTTTGCGAACAATATTTTCGGAATCACATATTATCCTGGTTATCTTCGTGTTAAAAACATCTCTCATCGCCCTGATGACCAGGTTCGATTCCTGATAAAGCTCACCCGGGGTTGTTTCGGTCTCTATGCGTTTTTCAATAGTCTTCCACAACCTCGCCAGATAACGTAAATCGTTTTGTATGTCCTTTTTCGAGCATCCCTGTCCTGCGGTTCTGATAATAAATCCCTGTCCTTTCGGCGGTTTGCACTGGTCGAGAATTCCGTGGAGCCTCTTGCGTTCATCGTCATCTTCAATCTTGTGTGAGACGCCGTGCTTTCTCATCCAGGGCATCATAACGAGATACTTGCCGGGCATAGCAAGATAAGTGCTGAGGGTGGCCCCCTTAGTTTTCAGGCCTTCTTTTGTTACCTGTACGACAAGCTCTCGGCCCCTGCGAAGGCAATTCTGTATGGGGGGCCTCTCTTTCAGCGCCTTCCTTCGTCCGATGCTCTCTGAATGTTTACCCGAGCCGGTATAATACCTCGGGTGAAGGTCGCTGATGTGCAGAAAACCGTTTCTTCCCACGCCAAAGTCAATAAATGCGGCCTGTATGCCGGACTCAATATTCGCCACCCTGCTTTTGTAAATATTGCCGACGTGGCTGCTGAGACTGGCTCTTTCCACGTACAGTTCTTCGAGCGAACCGTCTTCGACGACGGCGACCCTGCACTCTTCTCTCTCCGCCACATTTACAAGCATTTCTCTCGCCATTGTTTAATCCTTTATTTTTGCATTCTTGATTCGTTTTTCAATTAACACCTCATTCCTCCTTCCACTGCACGCCAATACGTTTTATGGGGGCGGCCAGTTTCTGCGTATCGAGCCGGAGCAGCTCCATCATCTCATCAACGCGTATGGTACCGGCCAGGCTTATTTTGCATTCAATAACTATTCGTCCATCTTCGACTTCTATCGATTTTATAAAACGCCTGACATCGAGGCTTTTCGCCCGTGCTTTTGAGCCTCGGCTCCCCGGGGCAGGGGTGCGAGTTAAAACCAACGACTCACTCGCCAATAAGCTCTCGATGCGGGCCCTTAAATTTTCGTTTTGATACTCCGGCTTTACAGTAAACACATACGCGGCCGAACAGGGTCGAAACGACCTGTTTGCCTCGACAATACTCACCGAAAGCAACTCACAGCCGGCAGGGAGCTGCTCGCAAAGCCTCGCCTTAATTCGTAACTCGTAATCCGTGACTTGTGGCTCGTTTGGGTCACGATTTACTCGAAGACAGAGCAATTCATCCTCCGACTCAATTCCGAGAGTCTTAGGCAGTGGCAAAGAGAGCCTGGGTCGAGGATTAAAACCGCGGCTGTACTGGACATCAATACCGGCCCGAACACAGGCCCGCTGAAAAACATTAACCATCTCAGCGTGCGAGAGGAACCTCAGATTCTGCCGAATCCTGAATTTAACCAGCACCAGGATGGCCCCATTTTCAGCCGTTATGCGATTATCTCCTTATTTTCCAGACCCCAAACGATACCCTGCGGCATTTTTAACCGTTTCAACAAATTTTCAAAAAAATCATCCTTCCGGCATTATGCCTATCTTCTGCCCAAAAACAAGTTTTTTTTTCGACGGGTTGATGCTGAAAATCACCGAGGAATTTCGTTTTGTGAGGAGGGCGAGGGGCGCTGTATGAACAACCGATGACGGTTTTCAAATGGGAATTGCCGTATTTTGGCGAGTATATAACAATAAAAGCTAATCACGCCGCCGACTTTTTATATATTCCGGCAGAGGTCGAAAAGCTGCTGTGGGAAAAAGGCTGAGAAGAAAAGGTCCACAACCTGCGGTTTTACCGCAGGCAAACGCACCAGTTTTGGCGGGAAAAGGCAAATAATAGTAGAATTATCGAGGTCGAACGGCTAAAATTGCTGGATGTTTTTCGGCCGGATTAATTCGACATTGCCGATTATACGCAGCCGTAGAGTTGAGGCGTGAAGTTTGTCAGATATTCCGAGAGGGCAGGAGAATTATGATGTACAGAAATTCCGCAGTTATTAATGTAAATATCTTTTTTGTTGTGATATCGGCAGTTTTGTCGTCCGCGGCAACAGCGGGGGATTTGGTCCCCTTTGTTATTCCGGGCAAGGCTAATATGAGTTCGCCGATAGCAATTACTTCGGTCGAGCCAATCGACACGAAAGCGTACCGTCTGGTTGCTCGGAAGGGTCATTTCTATCGCGGCGGCAAGCGGGTCCGTCTTTGGGGGGTGAATTTGTCCTTCGGGGCCAGCATGCCCAAACATGAAGACGCCCCGGTCATAGCGGAGCGTTTAGCTGCGGCGGGAGTCAATACGGTCCGATGCCACCATATGGACACCTCCCGCTGGCCGCGAGGTTTGTGGAATGCAAAAGACGGCAAGGGTATCGCTCCGGAGGCCCTTGACAGGCTGGATTATTTTATCGACCAATTGGCACAGCGCGGGATATGCGTCAATATCAACCTTCATGTTGGTCGAGAGCACAGCCGATTTCTGGGTTTGCCCGAGCCAAATCGCAAGTACGACAAAATCTCGAATATTTTTACGCCCGCGCTGATTGATGCGCAGAAAAAATTCGCCCGTGAACTGCTAACGCACGTGAACAAATATCGCAAGGTCCGGTACGCCGATGACCCGGCGGTGGCGATAGTCGAGGTTACAAATGAGAACAGCTTCTTTATGTGGGGCAGCGAGGAGACATTGCGGACGCTGCCGGAGTATTACGCGAATATTCTGCAGGGCAAATACAACGCGTGGCTGAAAGGACGCTACGGCATGGACCAAGAGCTTCAAAAGGTCTGGGGGAAAGGAACCGAGCCGCTGGGAGAGAATATTCTGAAGGACGGCGACTTTCTTATCCGCGAAGTCGGCGGATTTATACCGCAGGACTGGAGCTTAGAGCAGCACGAGGGATGCAGGGCGTGGATGTCGCGGCAGCGCCTTGAGTCGCGCAGGGCGCTTAAAATCGATATTGAAAAATCCGATGATACCGAGTGGCATCTTCAGTTGAACCAGGGCCGGCTAAAGGTCAAGAAGGGGCGTTATTATACGATAGCCTTCGAGGCTGCAGCGGATAAAGAGCGAAGCATAACGTGCAGCATAGGCCAGGCGCACAGTCCGTGGAAGAACCTGGGATTTTCTCAGCGGGTGGAGCTTACGCGCAAACGGACGACGTATCGGTACGGTTTTACTGCCAGGGCGGACGATGATGACGCTCGCTTTAGCTTTGCTTTCGGGGCGAGCGATATTTCAATCCACCTTGCAAACGTGGAATTAAGGCCCGGCGGGCGAGTTACGTTAGGCGAGGATGAATCTATCGGGAACAGTAGAGTCAAGCTATACGGCGAGAGTGAAACACCGCCCCGGACACTCGACAGGATGCGTTTTCTGGCCGAGACGGAAAAGGGCTACTTCGACGAGATGCGAAACTATGTCCAAAAAGAACTGGGGTGCAAGGCGTTGGTGACGGGGACTATCGTTTTCGGGCCGCTCGGGCTGTATGCGCAAAGCGATATGGATTTCATCGATGCGCATGCGTACTGGCAGCATCCGCGATTTCCCGGGAGGCCCTGGGACGCGGGCAACTGGCTCGTCGAGCAAAAGGCGATGACGGACAATATGAATGGGGCGACCCTGTTCGGCTTAGCGGCGAAACGATTGAACGGCAAGCCGTTTACCGTTAGCGAATACAATCATCCGGCCCCGATGGATTCGCAGGCAGAGTGCGTACCCATGATTTCCTCTTTCGCGGCGGCGCAGGATTGGGATGGGGTGTGGCTTTATACGTACAGTCACAGCTCGGATGAGTGGTATCGCGAGAGGCTGAACAGCTATTTTGACATCGATACGAATCCCGCCAAGTGGGGCTTTATGCGGGCAGGGGCGGCCATCTTTCGCGACGCGAGTGTCGGAGAGACAGGTCAATTGCATATATTCGGTTTGGCGGACACTTCGGATGTGGTCGGGGAGCTTGCGAAACTGCATATTGAGCACGACCGGGACATGTTCGAGGTGCTCGCTGAGCGGGGGAATGTCACGCGGGAGAAGATGCTTGGCAGTCCAATCTTTGCGAGCCTTGAGACCGGAGGTGGACTAAGAGTGTTGAATATATCCGGCCCGAAACTGAACTGGTCCGTTGAGGATGGGAAAGGGATTTTCCTCGGACGTGGAGAAGGAATGTTGGTCTGTACGGGACATGCGGGGAGGTTTGCTGAGGCTACGGACAAAGAGGTATCAATAGCAGGGCCCGAGTTTGCGGCGGTGACTGTTACGACGCTGGACAAGAAGCCGTTTGAACAGAGCCAAAAGATACTAATTGCAGCGTGCGGGCGGTGCGAGAATACGGGCATGAAGTTTTCCGAGGACCGGCGGACAGTCGGCAGGAACTGGGGCGAGGCGCCGGTGCGGATTGAGCCGGTGGAGGGAGAAGTGGTCCTTCCAAAAGGGCGGTGGAAATGTGAGGCGCTTGGGCCGGACGGGATGCCCAAAGGCGAGGCGCCTGTTTCCGAGTCCGATGGAAAGCAGGTCCTGGAACTATCGCCTCGAAACGAGACGATGTGGTATCTTCTGAGGCGTGTTGTGCGGATTGATGGAGAAGGGTAATATACCCTTGAAGGGTAGTAAATTCCCGCGAGTAAGATTGTAACTTATTGTTCTAAAGCCACTACCTGTGGCACAAGTTACCCGCGAACCCGCCGCGGCGGGGGAAATTTCAACTGAGAGCACTATAGATATGTATGAAAAGAGGATTTACGGAAGATTATTGGCGGTTCTGATATTAGCGGTATGCGGCAAAGCGACCGGGTTCAATGGACATATAGTTACAGAAGGGCCGCTTAGACTGGCGATAGGCGACATAGAAGAGGTAACTCAGTACAATGAATCGCGCGAGGTGGACGTGGCCGTTCGGAACAGCGGGACATCTGTAATGGATATCGAGGTGCGGATGGGCGGACTTGTGGACGAATGGTATGCAGTGGGCCAGACGGAAAAGCAACTGGCAGTCGGACCGGGCGAAGAGGCAAAGACTCGATTTCATATAGCCGCCAAAGATGGGGCGTGTTCGGCGTTATATCCGGTACATATTTACGCGGTTTTTCGGCACGAGAGGCAGATGCGTAAGGCACACGCTATACAAATTTTCAGTACGAAGTTCAAGAGGCAGGCGGGTACGTCTGCAAAGCGGAGTGAAATGTCGGCTCACAAAGTTGCGGTCAACGGAGCACTGCCGCTGCGTCTGGTACGGGGACATCGAGTGGCGTGGCGATTTTACGAAAGGCCTCTGGTGTATATGCCGGTTGGCTGGGAAGGCTCTTCGGCGGAATCGTCGGCCAGCTTTACACACAGCCGAGTTACGAGAGGCACGACGAAGGAGGCGATTGTGATGCATCCACCCTGGAGACCGGGCGGTGGGACGATATTTGCGGAATATTTGCTGAGGCTGCCAAAAATTAAGCCGATAAAACTTTTCTTCGCCAATGCCATTCGTGACCATAGGACGAGTGAGCCGCCGAGCGATGGCGTTACGTTTCGGGTCTGGGCGGGGGAAGAAAAGCTTTTCGAGCGACATACCGACAGCAAAAAATGGGTCGCCGGCGAGGTTGACCTGAGCCGGTTTGCCGGTAAAAAGATATTGCTGCGGTTAGAGAGCCATCCTGGTCCCAAGCGTGATACGACGTGCGATTCATCTTATTGGGGTGAGCCGATGGTTGTCGCGGGGGCGCTGCCGGCGAAGGTTACAGCTTCCGACCGGGAAGAAATCCGCAAGCGCGCCCGGAGCATAGTCGAATCGAAAAAACAGACCGGCAAGGACGATTTTGTATTCAAACTTGATGATGGTTATGCAGCGGGGCTTGTCCTGGGCAGGGGTGGTCTGGCTGATTGCGCGATTGCTTTTGGGCGGGGCGATAAAAGCGTTGTGTTCGACGGAATAGGGATGTCGATAATGCGTCACAAGGTCGGGCAGGGCCCTTCGCAGGTTATAGTGCAGGGGGTTGGTACGAAAAGGGACCGGCTGACGGGAAAGCTGAGCATCAAACATCACCTCCTGCTGGCAGGGCAGGAGTTTGATTTGGCGGCGGAGGTCTGGAGAGAAAGAAGCGGCCTGCGGATAAGGTTCCAATGCCCAAAGCGAATCACGGACATAGGACTTGGAAAGGCGGACCAGAAGGCCAGCCGGGTGTACTACGGACACGGATACTGCATTGTCGAGCCGAAGGCATTTCGGGCCGGCTTTGGGGGGCATAATCTCTCAACGAGCCATGTGGGATTTGATTTTGCCGGTGGTATCTCGCTTCTTAGCGCCTGCGACAATCCGCCGGATTATCTGGAGGTAAATCCCGAGGCGATGGTTTATTCGCTTCATACGCACTTAGATGCGACGATGACCTTTGTTCCGAGCAGCGGGGGGGCTTTTGATTGTGCGCGCAAATATCGGCCTCTTTACGATAAAAAAGCGTCGCCGGGCTTCGAGCGCAAAGCAGGGCGGTTTGTCTTCGATATCTGGGGAGGCCGCTACGAAGAAATAGCCGACACGATGAAGCTAATGGTCGCGTACGGGTTGACGGATTCGCTGCTGACTGTGCACGTCTGGCAGCGATGGGGCTATGATTACCGGCTGCCGGACATATACCCGCCGCAGCCGCAGCTCGGCACGGTCGAAGATATGCAGAAAATCGCAAAGGTCTGCGGCGAGCACGATATTCCGTGGGGCCTGCACGATAATTATATCGATTTCTATCCCGATGCGGATGATTACAGCTACGAGGACATTTGCTTTAGCGAGAAGGGCGAGCCGATAAGGGCCTGGAACAACAAGGGGCGTCAGGCCCAGAGCTATCGCTGGCGGCCCGACCATATTATGCCTTTTGTCAAACGCAACCTGGAGCTGATAAAGCCGACCCTCAAACCTACGCACTATTTCATTGACGTTTTTACGTCGCTGCCGTGCTTCGACTTCTACGATAAGCAGGGCAAATTTCATTCGATGCTCGAAACCCGTAAATGCTGGGGCGAGACGTTTGCGTGGATACGAGATTATCTTGGCGGGAATGCTCCGATGACGTCCGAGGCTGGGCACGACCAGCTAACCGGATACATTGCAGGTTCGGATTGTCAACATCTGCAGATTACACCTGATTCACAGAGGTTCTGCCTTAAGGTCGAGTGCAAGGACTGGGAACGAGTGCCGTGGTTCGATGCGGTGCTGCACGACAAGTTCAGCCTGCATGGGGTGGGATATTCCAGTCGATACCAGGGAGGACGTAAACGAGAGGACCACGGGATAGAAAGCGACGACTATATCAGCGTCGAAATTCTTGAAGGACACTCGCTGATGATTGACAGGGGTGCATTTGGCCAAGGGGCCGTGAGGAAATATTGGCTGGCACAGGATTTTGTTCGCAGCATCGCAACCGATACAATAGAAGACGTAGAGTTCGTCGATGGCGATATTCACAGACAGTTGATTACGTGGAAATCGGGTGCACGGGTTTACGTAAATCGCGGGAAAGAAGACTGGATGGCAGCGGGTAAATGCCTGCCTGAATATGGATATTACGCTAAGAACGGACAGGTAGAATCAAGCATCGAGAAAATAAACGATATTATTGTCGAACAATCGCGGGGACTGTCGGGATTCTATGTTAACGGGCGCGGATTCGATGTTGATTTTGGAACAGTGGTAACCGAAGGGGCATTTCGCTGCCGGCTGAGTGAAAACAGGATTGTTGTTACTCCGCTGCCTGAGACCGGGCCTTTCACCGTTGAGTTGGATATTGACAAATTAGCCGGTGCTAAAGAGGCACAGGTAAAAAATATCACCGCAGTTGATATAAGCGGCGAGAGTATTCGGCCTGTCAAGTTCGAGACAAAAGGAAATCGGGTGAAGTTTCAGACACGCGAGGATGAGTTTGCGTATAGTGTTTTGCTGGAGGAAAAGAGGGGGAATACGAAAGAAATGCAAAATAATACTTTTTGGAAGTGAAAAAAATGGCTAAGAAATTTGCTGTGAGTATCGTGATAATTGTTTTGAGTTGGGTTTTGCCGGGAGCTGCTGTGCTTGGCAGTACAGGGGAAGCGAAACTAAAGGTACTGTTTGATTTTGGGAAAGGCTTCGATGTTGGCGATGTTGAAAAGAATGACGCCAAGGTTGCCGTGGCTAAAGGCGGGGCACTTCGCATCGAAACAGGCCACGAGGAACGATGGCCCGGGATTACTCTGAAGGGGCCGCAGGGCATGTGGGACCTGTCTAAATACGAGTACGTATCGGTAGATGTCAAGAACCTCGGGGACAAAGAGGTTAAGGTCTATTTTCGAGTCGATAATCCCGGCTCGGACGGGACAAAGGACTGCGTGACGGAAAATATCACGCTAAAGCCTAAAGCCGCTGAGAGACTTGTCGTGCGTGTATTTCCCTCTGCCTGGCGGCTTACCGAGCCGCTCAAGCTGATAGGAATGCGCGGATATCCCGTACATTCGGGCAAAGTCGATGCTTCGAAAATCAACCAGCTGATGGTGTTTCTCAATAATCCGGATGCGGACCATTTGTTCGAGATTGACAATATCGTCGCCGGTGGACGCGTTCAGACGGTGGATGCAAAGAGCTTTTTTCCATTTATCGACGAGTTCGGCCAGTTCATACATACGGATTGGCCCGGCAAGACTCATTTTTTAGGGGAACTGGTTGCTTACGGCAAGGCCGAGGAGAAGGAGCTTGTGAAGTATCCCGGTCCGGCCGACCGTGACAAGTACGGTGGATGGGCCGCCGGGCCCAAGCTCAAGGCGACGGGATTTTTCCGCGTGGAGAAATACAAGGGCAAGTGGTGGCTGGTTGACCCGGAGGGGAGACTTTTCTGGTCGCACGGTGTTGATTGCGTCCGCAGCACAAACGGAACGCCAATCAGCGACCGCGAACACTACTTCCGTAATTTGCCCGGGTCCAGCTCTCGGTTTGCTATGTTCTACAGTACGGGCTCGTGGGCCCCACATGGATATTACAACGAGCATTCGCCGTATAAGACGTATGATTTCAGCCGGGCGAATTTTCTACGGAAGTACGGCCGGGATTGGGAGCGAAAATTTGCCGAGATAACCCACAGGCGACTTAAAAGCTGGGGAATGAATACCATCGCCAACTGGTCGGACAGCGATATCTACCTGATGCGAAAGACGCCGTATGTGTGTACGGTCAGCTATAGCTCCAGGAGACTGGAAGGCTCGAAAGGCTATTGGGGCAAGTTCTACGATGTGTTCGACCCAAGCTTCCGCGAGGCGCTGCGTGCCCGGCTGGCATCGGAAAAGGGCAAGAGCATCGGCGACCCGTGGTGCATCGGATACTTTGTGCACAATGAATTGGCCTGGGGGGACGAGGTCTCCTTGTCCCTCGCTGCGATAATCTCGCCTCCTGAGCAGCCGTCCAAGAAAGTCTTTGTCGAGGAGCTCAAGGCCAAGTACAAGACGATTGACAAGCTCAACGCGGTCTGGGGGACGGGGCACGCGACGTGGGAAGCCCTGCTGCAAAGTACAGAAGCTCCGGACAAGAACAAGGCGCGAGCGGACCTGACGGCTTTCTATACGAGGATAGCCGAGATGTACTTCAAGACCATCCGTGAGGAGTTGAAAAAAGTCGCGCCGGACCAGCTCTACATGGGCTGCCGGTTCGCGTGGGTGAACGACCGGGCGGCACGAGCGGCATCAAAATTTTGCGATATTGTGGGCTATAACCGCTACCGGTACAGCGTCGAAGAGCAGCGTCTGCCGGACGACATCGACAAGCCGATAATCATAGGCGAGTTCCACTTCGGAGCGCTGGACCGCGGTATGTTCCACACGGGTCTGCGGAAAACAACCGACCAAAAGGACCGGGCCGCCAAGTACGAAAGCTACGTTCGCGGAGCGCTGCGGAACCCGTATATTGTCGGGACGCACTGGTTTCAGTATAAAGACCAGGCCACGACGGGCCGTGGTGACGGAGAGAACTACCAGATAGGCTTTGTCGATGTTTGTGACAAGCCTTACCCTGAGATAGTTGAAGTCTGCCGCGAGGTGGGGTACGGTATGTATGAATATCGCCTGAAGGGGCAATGAGTCTATAAACAGCAAATGACAGTGTCACAGTGGCGGGTTTGTTAGTGACCGAGGGAGGCATAGGAATTCGCATTTTTCGGACAGGATTTACAGGCTCAAGTCAAAAAGATAGCCACGAAGACACAAAAGCACAAAGAAATTGAAAATTAAAAAAACAAAAATAATTATACCTTAGTGCCTTTGTGGCAAAAAGTTCGGACAGGATTTACAGGATAAAATGCCATTAAAAGAAAGAAAATCCTGTTAATCCCGTCTAAAACAACTCGTTGATTACCAGTGAGATATGTCTGTCCTGCTTTCCCCAGTTTCTGCCCGTTTGTTACAGTTTTTTGCACAATTTTCCCGAAAAGCCAGACCCTTGCCGTTGTGAAGAAACGAGCGTTTCCTAAACCTGCCGCAACTTTTCGAGAATCACGCGCTTCTGATAGTTGCAATTCACAGGAGATTCTTATATCATAGCTTAAGTATACCCTTAAGGGTAATAAATTCCCGCGACTGGGATTGTAAATTATTGTTTTAAGGTTACTACCTGTGGCACAAGTTGCCCCGAACAAACGGGAAATTTCAATCGTGAGCACTATAAAGAGGGCATAGATGTCTCTTCCTTGCAGATGTGTCTAATTGGAACCGACGAAATTTTAGGAGTAAAGAAAATGAAAAAGTGTTGTTTGGCGACTGTCCTGATAATAACGCTGCAAGTGTGCGGGGTCCGGGGCGATTGGCCGCAGTACCTCGGCCCGAATCGAAACGCAATTTCAGACGAAAAAGGCCTGATACAGTCGTTCCCGGCCGAAGGTCCGAAGGTCCTCTGGACGATTGCACTGGGACCCGGCTACGGCGGAGCGGCCGTAACCAAGGGCAAAGCATATCTGCTCGACCGCGTCGCCGGCAAGCAGGACGTGCTCCGCTGCCTCGATTTGAATAGCGGCAAAGAGCTCTGGTCGTTCGCTTACGACGCACAGGGAAAGCTCAGCCATCGAGGCTCACGTTCAACTCCGGCGCTTGACGGCAATCGAATCTACACCTGCGGCAGCTTCGGCGACGTATTTTGTTTTGACGCCGATACCCATAAACCTCTCTGGAAGAAAAACGTCTGGAAAGACTTCGGAGGAGGCAAATTTCCAATGTGGGGCATCTCCCAGAACCCGCTCATCTACGGGGACCTGCTGATATTAGCCTCTCAGACCAAAGGAGCCGGCATCGTCGCGTACGATAAGACCAGCGGCTCTGTCAGGTGGGCGTCCAAGGCTCTGCCGGGCAGGGCAGGTTATGTTACACCGGCTGTTGTGAACATCGACGGCGAGGACCAGCTTGTAATGATAACCGCCACATCGCGGAGAGAACGCAGCGGACGCTCCGCACCGGCGGGCAGGCGGCGTGACGGCGACGATGAAGGCGTTGACGGCGTAGTTCTCGGAATGGACATCAAAGACGGCAGGACACTCTGGACTTACAAGGGCTGGCAATGTCGCATTCCAGTCAATAACGTCGTCGCTGTCGGCGACGGACGGCTTTTCATTTCCGGCGGTTACATGGCCGGCTCGGCCATGGTCAAGGTCAAGAGAAACGACGGCAGCTACGCAGTGGAAGAGCTCTACACCACACAGGACTTCGGTACTCACGTCCATCCTCCCGTACTCTACAAGGGACACCTCTACGGCCACGGCACAACAAACTCGCGGCGCGACGGTATGACGTGCATGAGCGTTGACGGGAAGCTGAAGTGGAAAACCGGCAGTTCGCCGCTCTTCGACAAGGGCGGCTTCATTCTTGCCGACGGCCTCATCTTGAGCGTGGATGGCAGGGAAGGTATTCTCTATATCATCGAGCCGAATCCCGAAGGCTTCAAGAAGCTGGCAAGCGCCGACCTGCTCGGCACACGAGAATGCTGGAGCCCGCCGGCGCTGTCCGAGGGTAAACTTCTCATCCGCGACCAGAAACAGATGAAGTGCGTCGTCGTGCGATAGTTCCTGGATTGTAACAGGGCATCAATAAAGGGATTGGCGGTGCTGCTTCGGGCGTTTTGCTCGAATTCCCGGGCAGCAAATTGTAACCTTGGTCTTTTTGACTTTCCGACCGGCGGGCAATCGCAAAGAGGAAAAGGAACGAAAAGTTGAGACAGACAGGAACGAGCTTTCGACGAAACGGCCGGTTGAGCTGCCTTGTATTCTTGCTGGGCGCTGTGACGGTGCTGGCGGGGTGCCGTGCAGTGCCGCGATTCCCCGAACGCCCGATGAGGGTCCGCGTGCTCGATAGTGGAGACAGGGTGATTTCTTTCGACACCGACAATGACCGCAAAGCCGACTACTGGCAGCGCAAAGACGATACCGGGCGCAAAGTCGAGCTGTGCTTTGGCCTTCAAGGCGATGAGCCCAACCAGGTTGTCCTTCTCGACGAATTGCCGCCGCAGAGCATACCTCATTTCATCATCGCCCTTGATGGCGTGCCATATCGATTGGTCGAAGAGCTTTATCAGCAGGGGCACTTTCGGCTGTTCTACCCGCCGGGGCGCGTGGTAACGTGTTTTCCGGGAATGACCGACTTGGCCTTTCAACGCATATTCGGCGGAGCAATTCCTATCGCATATCAGAGCAGGCATTTCGACCGAATTGAGAACCGTCTGATTAGCGGAAACGACCTGTATCTCAGCGGCGGTGCGGCGGATTGGGCCAATAAACTCGATTATCGCTGCTCATTCAAACTTGATGCGCTGGCCTATTTTGAGCCGCAATTCGTCTTCGAGCACGAGCTGCGGGGAATAACAGACGTATTTCGCTCGGCCCGGCAGGGCACTAAAATAGCGTATTCGGTGGCAACGGCGGGTCTGGGGACGCGGGGCGGCCGCGAAGCCATCCTCAAGTATCTGCGGACGATAGACCAGTTATGCGAACAAATCGTGTACGAGCGCCGGGGAAGAGTAAAGTTTACCCTGCTGGCCGACCACGGCCACAGCATGTCCGGCCGAGGCAGGATTTCATTCGAGCAACTGCTTGAAGAGAACGGCTATAACCTGACCGAACGTCTGGAAAATCCGGGCGACGTCGTGACCGTCGAGTATGGGCTCGTTACCTATGCCGCATTTCACACAGAGGACCCCGCAAAAGTCGCCTCCGTGCTTCTGACCGACCCGGTTACCACACTGGCGTGCTACCCGGTGGCAAGAGATGCCACAACTGACCGGGGCATCGATGTCGTGGTGCAATCTATCGACGGCAAAGCGGTAATCCGCAAGGCCCGGGGCCGTTACAGCTACGACATCGAATATGGCGACCCATTGGAGCTGCTGGAAATTATCAGCCGACTGCGACAGGCCGGACGCGTCGATGAGGACGGCTTTATCGACGACCGGGCGTTGTTCGAAGCAACAGTGAATCACGTCTATCCCGACCCGCTCAGGCGAGTATGGATGAGCTTTAACGGATTGGTGCAGCAGCCGGCCGACCTGCTCGTCTGCCTGAAAGATGGGTGGGTGCATGGCAGCACGCTGTTTCACACGCTGATAAACAAGGCCGCCAGCGCCCACGGCTCGCTCAATCAGCTCAACTCGATGACATTCGCGATGACTATGCTCGGCGAGCTGCCCGAGGCGATGAGGCTGGAAGAAGTAATGCCGGCCGTTGAAAATCTGCGAAGTCAATAACCGCCGGGCGAACTCGACCACCTCAAAGCCTTTGCTTTCCCAAAGCACGGCTGTTTTGCACGGCCTGACCACCTGCCGGCAGTCTCAGAGGGGGATTTTGGAACCGCAGGATTGTTCTGTATACTTTATATTAGTAAGGCGCGGTGCAAATGCGCTGAAAAAGCGTACA
>JAUWPZ010000185.1 GCA_030611315.1 Sedimentisphaerales bacterium | reverse complement strand
TGAAGCTGACATCGTTTTTTGGCCTAAAAATCCCAAAGCCAATTTCCAAAACGGTAAAATGAACATAAGTTACGCCATAACAAAGCATTATGAAAATGTACGCCTTCACAGACGCGGGGAAACCAAACCCAATTCAAAGCCAATTCAAACCCAATTCCCGAAAAGCAAAAATGAACGTAAGATTATATGTTATAGAGGATTACAGAAAAAACGATGATTTCGCAGAAAAAAAACCAAACCCAATTCAAACCCAATTTATGCCCCAGGTATCAAACCCAATTTTTCTTATGTGTTAATTTACGCAATTTACAGAACCGCCATTTTACTCGTTCAATCTCTCCATCATGCGCTCCAGCAGCTCCATCGGCAGGCCCATCACATTGCTCAGGCTGCCGTCGATTCTCTCGACAAATTCATCGCCCTTTTCTTTTATGGCATAAGCCCCTGCCTTGCCCCGCCAGGTTTCCCCCCTGATATGCTCGGCGATTTGCTCAGCCGTCAATTTCTTCGGATAAACGGTCGTAACATCGCTTTCAATCAGCTCGATACCATCGCTAAGCCTTACAATCGCCAGGCCCGTGATGACCTTATGAGGTGCGCTAAAGAGCTTTTTGGTAATCCGCTCCGCCTCTTCGGCATTGATAGCTTTGCCGACGATTTGCCCTGCAAAATCAACAACCGTATCGGCGCCGATTACCACGCAGTCCGGAAACTCCCCGGCCACCACTTTTGCCTTGGCCAGTGCCAGCCGCTCGGCATACTCGCTCGGCTCGGCCCCCTCGACCGCAAAAGCCGATTCATCAATATCAGCCGGGCAAACTATAAACCCGTAGCCCGCCTCGGCCAACAATTGTTTTCGTCGGGGTGAGGCCGAAGCCAAAACGATGGAAAAATGAGCATCCTGCGACATCGATTCCTCAAAAAATAGCGTATAGGATATAGGGTATAGGGTATAGGGTATAGGGTATAGGGTATATATTTAGCTGTCGCCGACACAGCGACAATATAAGCAATACCATATAGACCAAAGCATGGATTGTTACTTTAGAACAAATAAAAATCAATAAGAGCATCTAATGCTCTGTTGAAAACTTTCTGTGAATGTCATTCTGAACGGAGCAAAGCGAAGTGAAGAATCTATTTATCACCCGAAAAGACGAGATTCTTCGCTGCGCTCAGAATGACACCGAGCCTTTTCAACTGAGCAAGCATCTAACAAACAATCGGTCATCTCGAATCTTCGACTATTTGCCTGCAAAATGCAAGATACTCCTTCTCTATCTGCTCAAAATCGCTGCCGATATAATGCTTGAACAACTGCATCCCCACAATCCGGTTCCACAGGACGCTTTTCGGTATGTTCCTGTCCTGAGCTATTCTTTTGCTCACCCGGCCGATAGGCCAATCTCCTGTAAGCCCGTCCAGCAGCAGTTGGCGATAACTATCCGCTCGTCCGCCGTAACCGCTCTCCCGCAGGAACCGCGCCAGTGCATAAGATTGGCTGTAAAAAGCCATCACCGCCTCGGACGCGTTTGTAGCGAGCACCTGCCCGGGATTGATACCCATCAATTCTCTCAGCGGTATCATATCGTTCCGGCGAAGAGTTTTCTCCAGCGCTTCCAATCGATACGTATTTTCAGCCGGCTCAAAGGAAAATACCCCATCGGTGGTTTTGTGCGCCTCGAAGAGCATCGCCATGCCCTCGTCGAGCCAGCTTGGCAGGCGATACTTGAAATGCCTGCTGTTAAACTGATGCCATCCCTCGTGCCCAAGGGCCGAAAGTGTTCGCTTCCTGCCTATATTATACGCCACGCAGGAGCCGTTGTGATAATAGGCGCCTGCCTTTATCTGCAAAAACAGCTTCGCCTGCTCCCCGGCAAAATCCCTGGTAAAATCCGCCCACTGCCGACGGCCGGCGAAAAGGTAAATGGAAAATTTGCTCGTTGTTTCGATAGGCTCAGGCAACTGGCTGTTGTAACCGTGATAGACCGACTCCATAAATCCGGGAATCCGGCAGAGCATCAGCGGCTCTAAAAACGTCGTGAAAATCTCGTAGTGAGCGGTAACAAGTTTCAGCCCTTCTCCATACTCGTTTTCCCAGACCTCGACCGATTCGAGCGAAGAGAGATTCTGCTTCCGCAGATATTCAATCATGCCGCTGCAGGTATCGATTCGATGAATTTTGCCGGCGCCGTCAACCACACTTCGTTCGGATTCGAAACAACCGCCCAGACAAACAGCCACAATCACGCAAACGGGTAAACACCTTCCTGCCACAATCCATCCTCCAAGAAACCAGTGCATTCCCACCGGAACCCGGCATTTTCTAAGGGATTAAGGAAAATACCTTAAACTATTACTCCGTCACACTTGTTTTGAGGAGTTGTCATCCCTTCGGCAGGCTCAAGACAGGCCTGAGCCGGAAGGCGAAGCATCTGGCCTGAGCCAAAGAGATTCTTCGCTGCGCTCAGAATGACATCCATCATTTGACCTGTGATGGAGCACTATTCAAAATCCCGGTGCTTTTACTATCTTAATCATCGGCTGCATTCGATAAGTAATTCATTATATTCCGCCTAAGCCAAGAGCATTCCAATCTAAATCCAAAGCTGGCCCGATAAGGCGAATGATTTTCGATTTTCGATTCCCTTGGGGATAAATCCCTATGGGACAAGTTTCGATTGACGATTGTAGGTAACGTACCGTGTATAGCGCTTAGCGGTTAGATAGCGTACAACGTATAGCGGACAGGAAAGTTTAAAAAATAAAAGTGCAAAGTGCAAAACCGTTTTCGTATTGCGTATGTCGTATTACGTATTGCGAAAAAAAGGTTGTGGGGATTTTTCTTGATGGGAGGGAGGTTTTGTGATATTCTGTTGACCAAAGACAGAGGCCCCTGCTATTTGTTAGTGCTCACGCAAATAAGGAGCGGGGGCAGGCAGCCGAGACGCGATTTCACCGAACGATATGGATATTATGTTCACTGAGACTGGTTGGCCTCGATATGAAAGTAAATTTCCAACGGGAGGTAGTAATCATGTTTTTCGCGATGTTCGGCTTTGCTCTCGTGGCTTTATTAATTGCAATTATTGCTAATATGATAAGTTATATTCGTGCATTATTTTCTCCATGATTAAGACCGAAGGTTTGATAGAAACACGAAATCGAAAACGTGAAGAAAAAAAAAGAAAAAATACGGAACTTTTTCAACAGCTAACTCATGGGAAATGTCAGTGAATAAGAAAAGACATTGTTTTTGGCAATGCTTAGTTGCAGGGGCGGTTGCGTTACTGGTGACAACGTGGTATGCGCTAAGGCAAGAGACAGTTGATCTTATAATAAAAAACGGACGCATAGTTGACGGTAGCGGCAAGGGGGCTTTTACCGGTGATATTGCAGTTAAAGACGGGATTATTATAGAAGTCGGTAAAATGTCGGCCTCGAAGGCCCAACGAATTATTGATGCCAAAGGGCGGGTGGTGGCGCCGGGTTTTATCGACATGATGGGGCAGAACAGTCATATATTAGTCAGCGACAGGGCGTCGGCGGAAAGTAAGATACGCCAGGGTATCACGACGCTGCTGGTGGGGGAGTGTGACTCGGCGGCACCGCGGGATCCGGCGGGGGTGGCGCCGGTGGGGTTCGATAAAGGCTGGAGCAGCTTCGCCGAATATTTCCGGCTGCTGGAGGAGAAGAAAATTCCCATCAACGTTATTCACAACGTTTGTCATGCCACGCTGCGGACGATGGTGATCGGGGATAAAGATGAAGACCCCACCGAGGAACAACTGGAGCGGATGAAAGGTTATGTCGAGCAGGCGATGAAGGACGGCTGTGTGGGATTTTCCACGGCGTTGATCTATCCGCCGACGTCGTATGCCAAGACCGAAGAGTTGGTAGAATTAGCGAAGGTGGCGGGACAGTATAACGGGGTATATTTCGCCCACGTGCGTAATGAAAGCGGCCAATTGCTGGAGGCGATAGAGGAATCTGTCCGCATCGGCAGGGAGGCAGAGACCGCAATTCATATTTATCACCTCAAGGCGGCAGGTCAGGATAACTGGCCTTTGATGGCCCGGGCGCTGGAGCGTCTGGCCGAAGTGCGCCGCGGGGGTATAGAGGCCACGGCGGATATTTATCCCTATATCCGCAACGGCATCGGGCTGCGATCGTTTATCCATCCGCGGCATTATGCCCAGGGGCAGGGGGCCTTTTTGCCGAAGCTGTCCGACCCTGAGATACGACGTCAACTGCGACACGAGATAGAGACAGATACGGACTGGGAGAACTGGTACCAGCATGTGGGCAAGAATTGGGACAATGTGTTGATTCCGAGCCGGGGAAAGTCGGTGCAGGAAGTGGCCGACGAGCATGGGGTGGACGCGTGGGATGTCTTTTTCGATCTGGCACAACAAGGAGTCCGTGAAGGCGTCAATCCCAAGAGCATGAACGAAGAACAAAAGCATCAGGCCCTGCGGGACCCGTTTGTCTGTTTTGATACGGACGCAAGCCCGGTCAATCCGGCCCGGTCACGCAGGACGCATCCGCGGGCGTTTGGCGCTTTTAGCCGGGTGTTGGCCAAGTACGTGCGGCAGGAGAAGGTAATCAGTCTGGAAGAGGCGATTCGCAAGATGACGTCTTTGCCGGCGCGTATCCTGCGGATGGACGAATGGGGCATGATAGGCAAAGGCAAAAGGGCCGATATGGTGATTTTTGATCCGGAGAAGGTGCAGGATAAGGCGACCTTTACCGATCCGCTGCAGTTTTCCGAGGGCATCGATTATGTTATAGTCAGCGGTGAGGTCGTGCTTGATGAGGGGCAAATAACCGGGGCGCTGCCGGGCAAGGTGATACGGCATAATCGCAAGAGAAGGTAAATTAGGATTTAAGCGAATCAAAGAGAAAATTCCACTGACTGCGTTTCCAGAGGGTCTAACAATCCGAAAGTTTATCTTGTATAAACCAAAAATTTCCTGCAGGACAGACTACCCTATACCTGGCTAAAGAATTTGAAGAGAAGTCAGTAGTGGATATCCTTCGCAAGCACGGCGCAAAAGATTGAATGATATGTTCGCAAGCAAGCACAGGCTGAAAAACTGGAAAAGCCGCCCATTTTCAGCCAGCCAATTCTTCGCCGGCTTTGTATGTTTTGAGGCGAACTTTTTTGGCGGAGCGCATCGGTCCGTCTTGATTTTTCAAGAGGGGTTTGATACAATCTTAGAAATCAGGCTTGGCGGCGTAGCTGAGCAAATATATACAGGAAATATCGGCTTAAAAATTTACCGTTACCATTGATAAAAGGAGATGTATATCATGTCAAAAAAGATGAATCGCCGCAGCTTTGTGAAAAAGTCCACCCTTGCTTCAGCAGCTACTATGGTCGGCCTGGGTTTTCAGGAGCAAGCCCTGTCAGCGAGAACATCAGGCAATAAAGCTGATTCGGTAGAGAAGCCTTCTAATGCAGATTTGCCGATGAGCAGGATTGGACATGTGAAAATCAGCAGATTGCTCATCGGTAGTAATCCATTCGGCGGCGGCGCTCACAGCCGAGATTTGGGTTATGTCGGAGATTTGCTCGAACACTATTTTACGCACGAAAAAATTATGGACACGCTGCAACTGTGCGAGGAAAACGGGATAAATACCAGTATAGGCGGCAAGGGTGTGGAGCAATACAATAAAGAAAGAGGTGGAAAGCTGCAGGTCATCGGGCAGTTAGGCCCGAGTGTGAATGACGCGACGAGCAAAGCACAAA
>JAUWPZ010000213.1 GCA_030611315.1 Sedimentisphaerales bacterium | reverse complement strand
AAAAGGGTAGCGAGCCCTCCAAAACGGGCTATGGGGTGGGTATTTTGTCGGCGATACGGTGGTAAGGCATGGGTAGGGGCGGTTCGCGAACCGCCCTTACTTGTCAGGGCGGTATGCAGAATTGAGGCGCGACAATGCTTTTTGAAGGTATGGAATACGGCTCTTACGGCAAAGCCGAGCGAAAGGCGCGCAGGGCTTTTGAGCTTTACGAAGACGGCAAGATGTCGCAGGCTCTTGACGAGCTGGAAACAGCTCTTGAGATAAATCCTTCCAACAGTGCGTGGCATTTCAACAAGGCTCTTACCCTGGATGCCGTAGGCCGTTTTGATGATGCGATAGAAGAATACGAAATCGCTCTGCAGCTTAATCCCAATGATTTGGAGATACTAAATTCGCTGGCGGTCGATTATACGCGCAGCGGACTATATGACCTGGCGATAGAAACTTTCGAGCAAATCGAGCAGTTCGACCCGACTTTCGAGCCGTGCTATTGCAACCGTATCATTACTTATGCCGAGATGGGCCGGCACGAGCTGGCCGAGCAGATGTTTTATCTTGCGCAGCAGATAAAGCCGGACTGTGCGTTGTGCTACTATAACATAGGCAACAGCCTCTTTGCACGGGGCGAGTACAAGAAGGCCATCGGCTGCTGGCTCAGGACGGCTGAGCTTGAGCCAAGCCACCCACAAATTAGCTATCGAATCGCTCAGGCCTACTGGTCTGATGGTGACAGCGTGCGCAGCCGAGAGCATTTCTTAGCTGAGCTTCGCGTCAGTCCGGGAGATGTTGACGTTATTCTCGATTTCGGTCTGTTTTTACTCGAGAGAGGCGATATTGAATCGGCGAAGGAGAAGTTCGGCAGGATACTCGAGATAGAGCCGGATTTTGCAGCCGCATTGTTTTATCTCGGCGAGATTGCTTTTAACAGCGGGGCTTTTGAGCGTGCGGCGGAACTATTCAATCTGGCATTGGAAAGGGACGGCACACTCACAGGGCCGTGCTACAGGCTGGCCCAGTGTGCGCTGATGGCAGGAGAAGATGCGAAGGCCAGAGCTTATCTTGTTTCGGAGCTGAAGCTGGCTGTCGAGGATGCCGAGGCCCTGGTTTCCATGGGGTCGATGTTTTTGATTATCGGCGAGATGGATTATGCGGTGCATTGCCTGTTGAAGGCGGTTGATATCGACAGCGCTAATGCCAATGCCTATTATGAACTTGGTCTGGCCAGCGCCATAAAAGGGGAGCTTGAGGATTCCGTTGAATTCTTTACGCACGCGCTTGATATCAATAATGAGCACGTTGAGGCCATGCGGGATTCGGCCCTTGTTTACTTGGCGATGGGCAGATTAGCCGAGGCGGCCGAGAGGATTAAGAAGGCACGTTTGCCGGCAGGGGGCGATTCACAGATAAGAGCAGTCGGCCGCAGGGTTTGCTTAGCCCGGGCGAGAGAGCGAATCTGGGAATTTTTTGGCCGCTTGTGTCCACGATTTGTTTCGTATCTCGTATCTCGCATCTTGTATCTCGTATCACGCTGCAGACATCATTGTTAGTCAAAGTGACCGATTCTGTTTTTTGACGCAGATTAACGCTGTTTATTTTTTATTAGACACGGATTAACACGGATTAACACTGTTTTTTGTTTTTATTTTTGGCAGAGATTGTGAGCATTAACTTTCTATTTCATAATTACTTATGTCAAAAACCACAAACAAAACGGTCAGTTTGAGATTGTTAGTCTATGCCGAAAAGCCAGTTATCGACGAACGACATCAGGTCTGCCGCGTTTACTGTACCTGACCCATCAAGGTCGGTTCCCTCGCAATCATTTGAATCGGCGCAGTTGTTCTGTGTCCAGTAGCCAGCGAAAAACGCAAAGTCAGCCATATCCACCCCTTCCCGGCTGACAAAGTCTTCTTCAGGTATCTGCCTCGCAAGTCTCGGATAAGTCATCCCCTCGCGAATCGTCCAAGTATCCTCTGCTCCATTGATGCTCTCACCTTCAAAATCCCACTCGGCATTGATAAATGTGCTGGCTGTCTGCATCTGGGCTGTCGTCTTACCGGCCACTTCCGAGAGGCCTGCTTGTCCTGTTTCGCCGACACCGTTCACCTGCCCACTCGTCTCTTGGTCCCAGAAAGAACTTAGAATAGCGCCATGATTATACCCCACCAGGCCGCCTGTTTTGTTAGCATTTTGTGAGACCTCGCCGGTCGAATAGCAGTTTGAAATGGTTTCATAACCCCTGCCTACCAGGCCGCCTGCATTAGAATTTGCCGAAACGTCCACCCTTGTATAGCAGTTTGTAATCGTGCCCTCGTAATTTCGTCCCACCAGACCGCCTACGGAATCACGTCCCGAAACACTGCCACCCCCAGCGCAGCAGCTCGATATAGTACATCTTTTCAAGCAGCCAACAAGAGAGCCAACGTTGCTGCCTGATGCTGCGTTAACATTCGGATTAGTCAAATACAAATCCTTAACTTTCGCATTGCTGCCGTCAATGAAGCCGAAAAGACCGATGGAATTCGAGTCTGTGGAGTTGTAAGTGAAGTTGTAAATCGCGCAGTTGTTGCCGTCGAAGACCCCCATAAATGGGTTGTTGATACTGGCTCCAATGATGTTGAAATCCGTTCCCGTATAACCGCTCAGGTCGATATCCGCCGCTAGCTTGAAGTGCCTGTGCCAGTCGCCGGGATTGACTCCGATGGAATTCATCTGGCCTGGCGTTGAAATCAAATACGGATCATCACCCGCTCCGGCACCTCCGCCATAGTCCTCCGGTTCCGGGGGCAGGGCCCCTGATAGCGGAGGCGCGTAAATATCAGCGGCTGTCGCGTCTTCTAAAACCACTCCGCCACCACGTGCTGCGTTTTCCGTAACAGTTACATCACACTCAGCAGAAACAGTAAACGTACACAAAACGCCGACGGGAGGAGGAGCGTTAGCATCGGCGGGATAGAGCGCCCCCATCTCAATAGTCATCCCATTCGTGCCAAGACCATCAAGCGCCCCTAGTTCGCCAGGTTGTGCAAGGGGCGTATAGCAAGGCGGCCCCCATTCCTCGACCATGCCATTAGCATCGACGTAGATATGGAGGTCGAAGGGGAGTGGATAAGCAAAATAATCAGAATTCAGGTTTCCTATCGATGTAATGATGCCGCTGCTTACGGTAATATTAAGGGCAAAAGCTCTAACCGGCAAGGCTTCCTGCGATGAGTCATAACTGAGTTCAACCACACCGTTGCCCAAATCCGCACAGTTAAGAAAGACGGTTGCCGCTGATGGCGAAGTTGCCAGTGCTGGCAGCATAATTGCCAATAAGAGAATATGTCCCTTTGTCACTTCTCTGTACTCCAAGAATTACTCACGCCTTCCAATTATAGTTTGGATTCTACCACAAAACGCAGAAAAGTTCAAGCACAAAATGCTCTGTTTTACAGCGGAGGGTGCGACCAGATTTTCTGGCGGGGCGATTTCTTCGTGTCATGCTGAGCGCAGCAAGGTGAAGCGAAGCATCTGGCCAGAGAATGAGATGTTACTGACCAAGCGAAGGAGCCTCTCGGTCCGAAAGCCGGATGCTTCACTTTGTTCAGCATGACGAGCCGGCGCAATACATTACTATCATTAAGGTTA
>JAUWPZ010000126.1 GCA_030611315.1 Sedimentisphaerales bacterium | reverse complement strand
ATCGCCCCGCCAAAGGCGGGCTGTTTTTATGTCATCACCCCCCAGCCGAAGCCAGATATGTGACAGCGTTGCAGGCAGTCGCTTTAATGAATCTGGCTTTGGAGGCTGGGCTGATGAAAATATCAAAATCCGCCTTCGGCGGACGAAGCGGCTCTGCTATTGAGCCGGAAAAAAATTCAATCCACAACATTTGACAATATCTCTGGTTAACCGTTGTCAGGACCGTATCGAAATCGAACAACTCGATTGCGCGGCGCATCGACTCAGCACTTTCGTGGCCTGTCACACCTATGAATCGCGTGACCTTCTCATCGCGCAGTTTGTACAATGCCTTCAGCACTCCATCGGGCTTGTCCCATTTCGTGAAATCCTCTTTGGCCTTGATGCCGTGTATCTGAAGAAGATCCAAACGGTCGGTATGGAGGCGCTTGAGACTGGCCTCGACTTCCCGCATTGCGCCATCGTAGGAGCGGTTGCCGGTCTTGGTCGAAAGGAAGACCTCATTGCGCCGCGTTGCAAGCACTTCACCGTAGTTTCGTTCCGACTGCCCATTGCCGTATGCCGGCGCCGTGTCAAAGTAGTTGATTCCGGCATCAAGGGCGGCGTTTGCAAGTTCTGCAGGATGGAACTTTGCCGGGGGTACTTCTTTCATTGCCACAACACCGCCCAGAATCAAAACGCTCACTTCAATGCCTGTTTTGCCCAAAACGCGTCTTGGGATAGCTGGTTTCGTTGGCTTTTGCTGCTCTTCAGACTTGCTTCTTAAATTCGCGCATACACGCGCGTAGTTTTGACAGCAACCGCCGCGATAAGCATTTCTATGATTTCTCGTCGATTCATTTCTGACTTCCTTGGGTTCTATTTGCGCCGCCCTGCATAATACTCATAGAATCCGCACAATCATAGGTCCCCGTTTCTAAGACGATGGTGATACCGCAAGCCGGACGGTTGGAAGAGAACAAGGACCATAACCGCAATCAAATTCACTTTATTCTTCATTGTTTTATCCTTGTTTTCAGAGACGGTTCCTGCTCCAGTTCAAAGCCGCGTGTACCTTCCGAATAAACGACAATCATATCTGCATCCTCCTTACCGATACAGGTGGCATTGTGAAAAATCCCCGGTGCGATAGTAATGACATCTCCTGCTGATATTATAAATGTCTTATTGCCCACTGTGTGCCCCAGTTTTCCCCTTAGCAAATATAGGACTTCTTCACATTTGGGATGGCGGTGGCGAGGGTTACTGTGGCCAGCCTTAATAGTAACGCGTCCCAGTGTCAGGCCCTGGGCATTGCCTATCTGCTTGCTGGCCAGCCAGGTAAGACTTCCCCAATCTTCGCTAATGACTACTTGCTTGCTGCTGTTTCTCACCAAGCCGCTCGGAGCAGATGCCTTTTTTGAAAGTTTATCCTTGAGCTTGACGCTCGGTGTGGTATCGGCGTGCAAATCCCCCAGCGCAAACCGGATGCCGTCCAGATAATGCCTCAGAACCGCAGGATTCCAAAAGACGTGATTGTCGTGCCCCAACGAGCAGTAGAATACTCGGCCCCTGCCCCATTTGCGTATCCAGGATATCGGCACATAGGTCTGCTCGCCTTTGACACTGGCAGTTTTAGGGTCGCTGAAATCCAGACTCAACAACACTCGTACACTGTCTTTCTGGAAGTTCGTGTACATATATATCTCGTCGGCTATTTTGAAACCTTCGCCTTCAAATGCGGCATTCAGCGGATGGTCAGGGGCGTCGTTTTTTACAGCCCATTTGCCCTGGCCGGAACGCCAGTGATGGCCGGCGAAGATGCCGCCCATCATCTCAGCCGCTTCAGGCCAGTCTACACTGCCTATCGGCTTCTTACTCGAAAAATTGGTTGTGGCCGCATGAATACCTACGACGCCCTTGCCGCTTCTGACAAAATCCATCAGACTTTTACGCATGGCCGGATCCGTGAAATCCATCCTGTTTGAGTTGTTGAAGCAAATCGCATCAAATGGCTTAAGGCTTTCCGGGTTGAAGATAGACATCTCATCACTGACTACGATTTTAAATGCTCCGGTATTTTCTGCCATAAGCTCCAGGGCCTTTGTGGCGTAGGGAATTGAAGTGTGCACCAGCCCCTTGGCGCGTGTGAAGACCAGCATTTTCCGTGGCTTGTGCGGCCTTGCAGTTGCCTTTTTCGGCACCGCCTTTTCTATTTTTTGCAGTTCCTCAGTTGATATGACCACACTCACAACATCTGCCCGCAGCAATAAACAGCACGCAGCAAGCAGCACTATACTGATAACTTCCAATCTTCGATTCATTTTTATTCCTTTCCTTTCAGCGAGAGTTATTCCTAACTAAAAACAATAGAACTTTTTGCAAGCAATTATAAAAAAAATTACAGATGCCATGGGCTCCGCATAGACCGCGTGAGAAAACGGTTGGCGGCTGTGTCATTTTCAAAACATTCTTCTGCTGGATCCCATCTTAACTTGTGCTCAAGTATAGTGGCGATATTGCTTAAGTAACATAACGTATCGACCCGAACAGCCGCGTCAATAGGGCAAATGGTGCGGGCCCGACTTTTAACGCAGTCTAAGAAATTTCTAATGTGGTCTTTGCTCTTATATAGTTGAATTTCGTTTGGCCCGAGCTCCGACTGCAATAGTGCTTTTGGACTCGCGTCGATGTATCCTCGCCTGACATGGATCCAACCCTCAGTACCTTCAAATACTGTTCCGTGGGCGCCGGTTTTAGCATAGCGCTGTCGCCATTCGGCCGGGGCTGGACCGCTTCTGCCACCGATGCCTTTGAAGTTGATAGTCACCCCACCGGCGGCGAACTTTAAGGCAACATTCCAGTTCGTAGCAGTGTCACACGCTCCGTCCGCCGGAAAAATGCCTGTGCCTTCAATCTCCACCATGCCGGTGAGTTCTTTCTCAGCGCCCCAAAGAGCAATATCCAGCGGGTGAACTCCCCAACCAGCTATCCATCCCAGACAGTAATCAGAAATGAAGGGCCATATCTTGTATGGACTGGGGAAAAAGGGATTAACATTGGAGCAGCAGTCCTTCGCGTAGGGTACAAAGGGTGCCGGTCCCAGCCACATATCATAATCGATTTCTGGCGGCACCGGTGTCGGCGTCGTCGAGCCGCCGCTGCCACTGCTGGGCGACCATACATTGATAGTGTGGAGTTTGCCGATGCGCCCGTTGCGAACCAGCTCGCAGGCCCTGCGGAACTTGAAGTCCGAACGCTGTTGAGTGCCGAACTGAAAAACGGTTCCGTAGCGCACCACGGCTTCGCGCAGCGCATAGGCTTCGGTCAGACTCAGGCCTATTGGTTTTTCGAGGTATATGTCCTTGCCTGCCCCGGCGGCGGCCAGCGAGATGAGCACGTGCCAGTGGTCCGGCGTGGCAATCACAACTGCGTCAATATCCGGCCGGGCAACCAGGTTACGAAAATCATTGTACGATGAACAACCTTTATAAACGCCCTTGTTTTGCTCGTCGGCGTAGTGTTTCTCCACGGCCTCACGGGTTCCTTGTTGCTTGGTTGCATGCACATCACAGACAGCAACGACCTGCGCATCGGGCTTGCCCAGGAATCCTCGCAGCAGGGCCCCGCCCTGATTGCCCAGGCCAATACAGCCCATTGTAATCCGGTTGCTTGGAGTAACATAACCGGCTTTGCCCAAAGCTGATGATAGAATAATGTGTGGAAGACTTATTGCCCCCAAAGCAGTACCGGTTGCTTTTCTCAAGAAATTACGGCGATTAATTTTCTTGCCCTTCATAGTAAGAATTACAACCTTCTTCCGTTTACCATAGTTTCTATTAATCCGGTTGAAGATTATAATGTATAACGAAATATCAAAGTAGTCATATTTTAAGAAAGTCAACTTGACTTCTTGGAGACGGCACATTGAGGTGAACCATTTATAGCAAATAGAACGGAAAAATGAATCCGAAGGTTTTTACTTGGCGCTTTTGCAGGAATTCGGTATATCTGTAGCGATTGTATCTCGCGGTGGCAGACCGATTTGCAATAGGTTTTGTTGGATTTCACGGTCTCACATCACGTGAGGTGGCGGTGGTTGTTTTTTCCTTACGACAGCAGTTTCAGGAGAGACAAAATGAAACACACTCAGTGGCGCAGCGAGATGGCTCAGCTCGCCGTGCTTATTGTCGTTGCAATGACCTTCTTAGTCCACCCTTTCTCAGCGGCTGGAGAGGGTTTAGCTGTTTCACTTGTAACAGATAGCTCTCCAGCCCCTCCGGTCCAACACGGGCTCAGCAAAGTAAAATCCTCACTGCAGGAAAAAGCGGTTGGATTCGAGCAGCTCAGCTCGCTGAAAAAAGCTCGTGGCGAGACGTTGGTTGTTGCGGGTATTGCCAATGGGTCGGGGGCAGCGGCGAAACTGCATAAGGCCCTCGGAATTCCGGAACCGAAAGAAGCTGAATCCCTGTTGATAAGGCACATAAGCTGGGCAGGCAAGAGAGTGCTGCTGGTCAGTGGGGCGGATGACCGGGGCCTGATGTACGCGCTGCTGGATGTGGCGGACCGCATCGGCTGGGCCGAAGAGGCAAAGAATCCGCTCAGCGAGGTTCGCGATATTCAGGAAAGACCCGCTGTGTCCGAGCGTGCACTTTCGATTTACACCTTCCACCAGGCGAATTTCGAGAGCTATTTCTACGACGAGGCCTACTGGGTGAGATACCTGGACATGTTAGCGAAGAATCGTTTCAATACGTTTGCGCTGCTCTTCGGCTATGAAAACTGGGGTTATGTCTCCCCGCCATATCCTTACTTTTTTGATGTTGAAGAATTTCCCAATGTCAAGGTCGTCGGGCTCACTAAAGAAAAGCAGCAGAAGAATCTCAAGGCGCTGAACAGAATTATCGAAATGACGCACGAGCGGGGGATGAATTTCACACTGGGCATCTGGGACCACATCTATCGCGGCGGCGTCCAAGGCCCCAGGGACCGGGCCGGCAAACCAACCGAGGGGATTGTATGGGGTCTGACAGCGGACGACCTGACCGCCTACACCGCCGCAGCGCTGGCAAAGTTCCTCAAATTAGTGCCCGACATTGACGCCATCCAGTTCCGGATGCACGGCGAGTCGGGGCTCAAGAGAACCGAGATGGGCGGTTTTTGGGAGAACGTCTATCGCGTGATGAAAGAGCACGGGCCGAATATTCGCTTTGATGCGAGGGCAAAGAATTTCCCCGATTCACTGATTGATAAGGCCCTGGAGATGGGCGTGAATATGAGGATATGCACCAAGTACTGGATGGAGCAGATGGCCCTGCCATTCCATCCGACGCACATTCACCCGGGAAATCAGCATGACCGGCGACATGGATATGCGGATTTGCTGCGCTATCCACAAAGGTATAAAATGCACTGGAGGCTGTGGAACGGCGGGACTACCCGGATATTGCTTTGGGGCGACCCTGAATATGTGCGGCGTTTTGCCGAAAGCACGCATCTCTATGATGGTGAGGGCTTTGAGGTAGTCGAGCCGCTGGCAACAAAAATGCAGGACCATCCGCACGATATGAAACCATTCGAACTGCTAAAACCTGAGTACCGATATTACGATTGGGAGTTCGAGCGGTATTGGCATTTCTTCCAGGTTTTCGGAAGGGTCGGCTATAACCCGGATACACCGGCTGAAGTCTGGCGGAGGGAATTCCAGAAACGCTTCGGCAAAGAGGCCGCCCCATACGTGGAGCGGGCTATGCACCGCGCCGGCAAGATTCTGCCGCGCATCGTGGCCTATACTTATCCGTATAATATGTTCCCCACGACAAGGGGATGGGTCGAAAAACAGCGAATGAAGGATCTGCCCGAATACGCTAAGGCCTTGCCCAGTGACACCCAGCAGTTCCTGAGCATTGATAATGCGGCCAAGTATCGACTGGAGGGCAAAGACTCCGCCCAGTTCACGCCCGAAGAATCCAGCCAATGGTTCGCGGATATCTCCGAAGAAGTCCTGGATTTGGTGGCAGAAGCCGAAAAGCGAATCGGAAGCAAAAGAAACAAGGAATTCGATTCGACAATCGTGGACTTAAAAATACTCGCCAACCTTGCCTCATATCACTCCCATAGAGCGAATGCCGGACTCAGTTATGCATTATTCAAACACACTAACGACCTCAATGCCCTCGACGACGCCATCGCTCACGAAACCCGGGCTGTCAACGTATGGGAAAAACTCGTGCATTCAGCCGGCGATGTGTACAACGATAATCTGATGATGGGCCGCAAAGGCTCTGGCCTGTCCGGCCATTGGCGCGATGAGCTAATCGAATTGAAACAGGGCCTGGATAAACTCACCGAACAAAGGGAAAAATCCGCCTCTGCTGCAATCACAGACGGATTGTCCGTCGCCCATGTCCCGATTCGCAAGATAGCACCCGGTAACAAGCTCCTCATCAGGGCAACAGTAACTTCAAAGGCCCCTCTGACAAGCCTGAGAGTTGCTTATCGAAATGCCAATACCGACTACAAATACGTCAGCATGGAACGGACAGAGCCGTTTCTTTACCGCGCGACAATTCCAAAAAAGCATTTAAAAAAAGGCCTGAACTACTACATCGAGGCAGCCGACAAAAGAGGCCGGTTCTCAAGAACGAAGTCGATTGAAGTAACAGTTACAAATGACAAAGAAGCTCCGGCCCTGAAGCACGAGCACATCACCAGCGCTCCGGCGGACAAACCGCTGACGGTTACGGCGACAGTCACCGACCCATCGGGGGTTAAATGGGTCCGCCTGCGTTACCGAAGTGTGACCCAGTACCAGGACTACAAAACTCTGGATATGGTTCAAGCTGAAAAGAAAGGGCAATACAAAGCGATAGTACCGGCCGAAGATATTCCGGCCAAGTGGGATTTCATGTATCTCTTTGAAGTTATGGATAACAAAGGAAACGGCAAAATTTATCCGGACATGGAAAAAGAAGCGCCTTATATAGTAGTCAAGCTGGACCGGTAAGGCGAAAAACCAAAAGGAAAGGGAGCACTGATGGAGCGAAGGAAGTTTCTGGCCGTTGCCGCACGGCCACCATATTCTGGCGGCGGCACACGTGGTGGCAGCACAGCCTCCAAGTGTTTGTCCGATGGTCGAATACCTTTTCCGCAGCCACCTCGACCGGATGCAGTATTTTCATAAGACGGTGCTGAGACCTGAGAAAGGCTTTCTGGAGCTGCCTCTTGAGCCGGGACTGGGCCTCGTATTGGACGAAGAGAAAATCGCTGAAAAGCAAGAGTTGAAATGGGATTGAGCCAATAGCATTGTTACTCTGCGCGATCAATCGCGTCGGTAACTTGCATGGGCTAAAGCAAGGAGATATTGAAATGTTAACAAGAAGAAACCTCTTAACGGTCGCCGGCACTCTCGCCGCCGGCAGTCTGCTCGAAGCCCCACTAATTCTCAAGGCGGCTCCACGAGCAGCCACCGAATTGGGCAAAGTGAAGATACGTGATGTGAAAACCGCTACTGTGAGGATAAAATATGATGCGCACCTGGTAAAGGTAACCACCGACTCCGGTCTTTATGGCCTGGGCGAGGCCTACAACCGCTCCGGAGTTGTCGACCACATCAACGGCATCAAGCGACAAATCATCGGTCAGGACCCGCTGCAGGTGGATTACCTTTGGCACAAGATGATGGATGCGGGCGTTGGACAGGGCTCGCGGTCCGGCTCGCTTACCGGCGCTATATCGGGGATTGAAACTGCACTGTGGGACCTCGCCGGCAAAATACTAAATGTCCCTGTTTATGTCCTTTTAGGCGGCAGGTTCCGCGACAAAATACTAATTTATCACGATACCGGCTCTCCTAATACCATCGACCCCAAACCCTGGGTCGCCGAAGCGCAGCGGTCGAAGGCGTACGGCTTTAAGGCAACGAAGTTCGATTTGAATCGGTTCCGAGGTGAGAGATGGAACCGCACCCTTTCCTCACAGGATATGAAGGCATGGGTAAAGATACTGGAGGCAATTCGGGAGGAGTTGGGGCCTGATTTTCCGCTGGGCGTTGATTTCCACTGGGCGTTCAACACGCGGGAGGCGATGCGTTTCGTTCAGATGGTCGAGCATCTGAACCTCTGGTTCCTCGAAGACCCTATGCCCCCGGAAAACGCCGATGCCTTTGCCCGGCTGACCGCCGTCAGCAAAGTCCCCATTGCGACCGGTGAAAATCTGTTCACACGACAGACATTTCGCCCGTTCATCGAAAAGCAGGCATGTGACATCATCCAACCGGACATGCAAAAGTGCGGCGGTCTTCTTGAGATAAAAAGAATCGCCGACTGGGCCGACCTGTACTATATCAACATGTTCTGCCACAACATGTGTACACCGGTCGGCACCATCGCTTCGGGCCATGCCTGCTCGGCCATCCGCTCGTTTGTGGCGCTTGAATCCGACAGCGTCGAATTGCCCCACTGGCAGGACATCATCCAGCACGATGGCCCGCTTTACAAAGAAGGCTGCCTTGAGCTTCCCAACAAGCCCGGCCTCGGTATCGAGCTGAATGAGGAGGTTTGCCGCAAACACCTGAGCAGTGGTTCTGGTTTCTTCGACTGAACAAACATACAAACGTAGTAGCTAATCTGATAAAGTAAGCTAACTCATCTTGGTAGGAGAGTTACAATGAACCTTAATCGTCGCCTCTTTATAAAGTCAGGTCTCGGCGCAGGTATATGTGCGATAACGCAGTCCAGTCTGTCCGCCGCCCAACCTCGCAAAACAACCATTCCCCAGTTAGACAAAGCCGCTGCGGCGCCGGTGCTGAAGATTCCATCAGTCAAATCACCGGTGAAAATCGCCTCGATAGAGCTGCTGCGCGACAGGAGAAACTATTTCGTCCGCACCAGGTCCACCGACGGCGCAGTCGGCGTCGCAGTCACCAACGGGCGGGCTGCTTATCTGCATCCGATTTTGCAGCAGTTGGTCATCCCCTATTTTATTGGAAAGGACGCTCGCGACCTTGAGTTACTCATTGACGGCGTCTATGTACATCGCAGCAATTACAAGCTCTCCGGCGTCGCGCTGTGGTGCTGCGTTGCGTGGGTGGAATTTAGTATCCTGGACCTTCTCGGGAAAATTGAAGGCAAGCCCGTGGGCGAGCTTCTCGGCGGCGTCATTCACCGCGAAATTCCCATCTACGTCGCCAGCGGCAATCGCCACACCACGCCAGAGCAGGAGGTGAGTGTTCTGGCAAGGCACATTGAGCAAAACGGGGCCAGGGCGATAAAGTTTAAGGTCGGCGGACGAATGAGCAATAATGCCGACTCGATGCCCGGCCGCAGCGAGGGCCTCATTCGCATCGTACGAAAGGCCCTCGGTGACAAGGTCGCTATTTACGCCGATGCAAATGGTTCCTACGACTGCCGTAAGGCCACAGAGATCGGCAAGCTTATGCAGGACCACGGCATCGATATGTTCGAGGAGCCCTGTCCGTTTGACCATCTCGAGCAAACCAAGTGCGTTGCGGATGCCCTCTCGATTCCTATATCCGGAGGTGAGCAGGAAACCAGTCTTCGCCGTTTCCGTTGGATGGTCCACAACAATGCCCTCCAAATCGTCCAGCCGGACCTCCACTATAACGGCGGATTCATCCGTGCCATCCGCGTAGCTCGTATGGCCGCCGAGGCGGGCATGTCCGTCATACCCCACATGTCCGGAGCCGGCGTCGGCTATGTTGACGTGCTCCACTTCGCCTCCTGTACGCCGAACATCGGAGACTTCCATGAGTACAAAGGCGGCCTTGCTAAAACAGGCCCCTGGTACGACCCACCTCTCCGCCTGAAAGATGGCGCCATCAACGTCCCCACCGGTCCGGGCCTCGGGATTACCAACGACGCCGATATCCTACGTGATGCCAAGCCGGTTGAATAACAAGCGCAATATAACAAGAGGTAGATTATGAGATTTACTATGAACGTTAATACGAATGTACGCCGCTTTGGTCGAGATTCCCTTCTCACGGCCGTGATAATGGCAATCATGCTCACAGCTAACCTCTATGCGCAGCAAAGAGCTACTATTACTCTAACTGATAACTGGAACATCAAACAGCTCGAAACCGATAAGCCCGATATACAGGCCCTCACACGCCAGGCGGCCTCCCCGGACAAGACCTGGCTTCCAGCGCAGATGCCGGCACAAGTTCACGACATTTTGCTCCAGCACGGCAAAATCTCCGACCCACACGTCGGCAAAAACGCCGCCGACTCCGCCTGGGTTGGAGAAAAAGATTGGGCCTACGCCTGCACGTTTGCCAGCCCAGCCACCACCAATGGTCCCGTGTTCTTGCGTTTCGACGGCCTTGATACTCTGGCAGCCGCCTACCTCAACGGCAAGAAAATCGGCTCCTTCAACAATATGTGCCGCGAGTATGCCGTTGACGTGCGAGACAACCTCGCTCTCGCCGGCCGCGATAATGTCCTCCTGATTATTTTCTCATCGCCGCTGCGCTTCGTAAGGCAAGTCGAGCGACCTGAACATCACGAGGGCCTCAGCAGGCACAAATACATCAGAAAATGCCACAGTGACTTCGGCTCCTATCTCGGCGGACTGCCCCTTATTTACATGATGGACGCTGCACTACCATAATAGAATCGCTTGTCGAAGAAAAGCATTGCTGCCAGCAAGGTGATGTTCAACTCAATGAGCAGCAAATCCATGAGCTGGTCGAATTTATATTGTCGC
>JAUWPZ010000116.1 GCA_030611315.1 Sedimentisphaerales bacterium | reverse complement strand
CCTCCTGGTCAATCTGCGTCCCCCCGGCTCTCAGCGCATCGGCCATTTTATTTATCATAAGCAGACTTTTTACGACATGCCCGATTAGCTGGCCTGAATCCGTATATGTAAAGGCCATATCGTAGGTAAGCTCTTCGGTCTTGCCGATATCATGAAGGAAAATCCCCGCAAGAACCAAATCAGCCTGCACTTTTTCGTACATCGGCAGTATCGCAACGGCCACTCGCAGCATATTGTGCGTATGCTCCAACAGCCCGCCGATGCGGTCGTGATGCAGCTTCATACCGCCCGGAGCGTTGCGGAATTTCTCCATCAGCTCGTCATCCGCCAAAAAGCCCTCGGTCAGTGCTTTTAAGTGTGGATTCTTTATCCTTGCTGCTATCTCTTTGACCTCCTCGAACATCTGCTCGGTGTCTTTTTCCGTTCGAGCAAGGAAATCTTCGATATCGACCTGGCTTGCATCGACGAGGCTTATGTTATTTATAATGATTTGCAGGTTGTTCTGATAAAGCTCGCTTCGGCCCTGTAAGTGGACAAAGCCCGGCTTCGGCAGGGCCTTGTAAATTGTTTCGGTCGCCTGCCACATCCGCCCGTTCAACTGGCCCGTTCGGTCCGTGATGAACATAGCTATATATAAGTCGCCCCGGGTTGTGCTTCTTAAGATTGGGTCCTTGACTAAGTAAATATCGTCGATTGACTCTCCCGGCCTGACATCATTGATGAATTTATGCGCCATAATTTGCTCCGAATTCGGTTTCTCCGTTAATCGTTTAACATTAACGCCAATCATACGCCCTATCGAACCTTTTTGCAAGCAGCGACTTAAAAAGACCAAAGACCGCAGAGGCAAGACCAGAGTCCTGGGTCTTGAGTTTCTGCAGGGCGCCAAAATAACTCATAATCCTTAGCCGGATGGATTACGATTCACACACAACGAATTATCCTTGCAACTCCCCGCATTTTACGCTATAAGTGCTACTTTCATTGTGAACCGACGTAATACGCAATACGAAACACGATTCACGAACCACGAGGCACGGAACATGAGATACAGCCGATTATTCATACCGACCGTCAAGGAAGTGCCCGCCGACGCTGAGACCATAAGCCACAGGTTGATGATTCGGGCCGCCTTAATGCGAAGGGTCGCCAGCGGCACATATACTTATCTGCCCTTAGGCTGGCGCAGCCTGCTCAAAATCATCGCTATCGTCCGCGAGGAGATGAACCGGGCCGGAGCACAGGAGATTATTGTCCCCTCCCTGCAGCCGAAGGAGCTTTGGGACAAAACCGGCCGCAGCGTTGACTACGGCCCGACAATGTTCAGCCTCGAAGACCGTCACGGCAGAATGAACGTCCTCGGGCCCACCGCCGAGGAGGTATTCACCACCCTCGTCGCCGGCGAGATAAAGTCGTACAAGCAGCTTCCGGTCAACCTCTACCAGATAACGCCGAAATTTCGCGATGAGTTCCGCCCGCGCTTCGGCCCGGTTCGCTCGCGCGAATTCATAATGAAAGACGCTTACAGCTTCGACGCCGACCCTGAAAGTCTCGACAAAAGCTACAAGGCCATGTACGACGCCTACTGTCGCATATACAAACGCTGCGGCCTCGAATACGTCATCGTAGAGGCCGAGTCCGGCGAAATGGGCGGCTCCGGCTCGCACCAGTTCACCGTTCCCTGCGAATCCGGCGAGGATACAATCGTTTATACCGAAGACGGCTCCTACGCCGCAAACCTCGAAAAGGCCGCCGTTGACCCGCTGCCGAAACAAAAACCAAAAGCCCGGGTCCCGCCGCCGGAGGATGTCCACACTCCAAACATCGGCTCCATCGAAGCGGTCTGCGAATTTCTAAAAACAAAGCCGAAAGAGATGATAAAAACGCTTATTGTATCAACTCCTGATTTTATGTTTGAAGTCGAGAAGGAAAGAGCAAAAGAGCTGGCAAAGCATGATGGAAGGGACGCGGTGGTTAAGCGAGGTTGGGATAGGGAATCCTTCGCAATTCTCTTGAGAGGGGATCACGAACTGAACCCGGAGAAGCTAACGCAGGTTCTCGGAGGGAAGAATTTTGAACCAGCCGATGAGCCAACTATCGAAAAAGTTACCGGCGCCAGGGTCGGCTTTGCTGGTCCGATGGAAATAGCCGACAAGCTCTCGAAGATGATTATCGACCACGCCATCGCTGCGATGGCGGTGGGTGTTACCGGCGCCAATAAAACCGATTACCATACCAAAAATGTGGTCCCAGGCAGAGACTTCCCCCTCGAAGGGGATAATGTTGTTGTTGCCGACATCCGCAACGCCGAAGAAGGCGATACCAATAACGGCAAAAAGCTGCTTTTCAAAAAGGGCATCGAAGTCGGCCAGGTCTTCAAGCTCGGAACAAAATACAGCGAAAAACTCGGCGCAAAATTCCTCAATGAAAACGGCGTCGAGAAGCCCTGCCTGATGGGTTGCTATGGCATTGGCGTAAATCGAATTCTTGCTTCGGCCATTGAGCTCGGCAACGATGAGAACGGTATTATCTGGCCGATTAGCATCGCTCCGTTTGAGGTCCTCATAACCTCCGTCAATCAGGACGATGAAAAGGTAGCGCAGGCGGCTGAGGATATCTATCAGCAGCTACTCAGCGCCGGCATCGACGTATTGCTGGACGACCGCCCCTTACGCGGCGGAGTAAAATTCAAAGACGCCGATTTGATTGGCATACCTGTCAGGGTTACGGTCGGCAGAAAATCCGTCGCCGAGGGAAATGTAGAGATTAAATTGCGTTCGCAAGCCCAAAGCCGCAAAATCTCCCTCACAAAAGCGGCGGACGAGGCAGTCGACCTGGTCGAATCGCTCAAAGAGCAACTGAAAACGTAACATTCCGAAAACGCCGTTAGCAGAAAAATTTGGAAATAACCGCAAAAGGCGCTGACACTTCTCTTGAATTGGTTTATCATATCGGCATTATTACGTGATTATCAAACTTTAGGAGCGGTTTTGGGCTGACTTGAAGTTCGCTGCATCGACCAGCGCCAAAACCGGCCAGAAATTGAAAAGGAGAAAATCTATGAACAAGGGCAAACTTTCCAGGCGAACTTTCATTCGTAGTACTTCCCTGGCGGCCGCCGGGACGGTGGCGGGCGCCATGACCGCAAAAGGTTTGGCTCTGGCCCCGGCCGAGTTCGAGCGGGTCGTCAAAAATGGACGTATTAACCAATCGGCCTGCAAGTGGTGTTACCGCAAGCAATCGCTCGATGAGCTATGCGCCGCAGCGAAGAATCTGGGCCTAAAAGCCATCGACCTGCTCGGCCCATCCGCGTTTCCGACTCTCAAAAAATACGGCCTGGCCTGCTCGATGATTAGTACGCACGGGCTGAGCAAGGGCCTGAACAAAAAAGAGAATCACGCCGAATGCCTCGCCAAGATACGCGACTCCATAGACGCCGCCGCAGAACACGGATTCATAAACGTCATCAGCTTCTCAGGCAACCGCGGCGGAACGCCTGATAACGTCGGAATCGAAAACAGCGTTATCGCCCTCAAGCAGGTCGTCGGCCGCGCAGAGAAGAAAAAGGTCAACATCTGCCTCGAATATCTCAACAGCAGGGTCAACCACAAGGGCTATATGTTCGACAATATGGCCTGGGGCGTCGATTTGTGCAAAAAGGTCGGCTCCGAGCGGGTTAAGATTCTGTACGATATCTACCACGCTCAGATTATGGAAGGCGACATAATTCGCACGATTAACACCTACAAGGAACACATCGGCCATTACCACACAGGCGGAAATCCCGGCCGCAATGAAATCGACGAGACACAGGAGTTATATTACCCGGCTATTATGCGGGCCATCGCCGATACGGGCTTCAAAGGATACGTTGCTCATGAGTTTATTCCTAAGAGAGACCCGCTTACCTCGCTAATGGAAGCCGCAAAGCTTTGCGATGTATGACCATATAACTAAGAACTCAAAACTCAAAACTAAAAACTCTTTATGTGGAAGTTGAATGACCCTAAGCCGGTAAAGCTTATGATTGGGATATTGGCCGCCGACCGCCATGCTCTGCACGCTGCGGTGGAGTCGCTAATCGACAAGTTCGGCAAAACCGACTTTGTGAGCGATGTTTGGCCTTTTGACCAGACCGATTACTACGAAGAGCAGATGGGCCGGCGTATTTTAAGGCAGTTTGTCAGCATTGAACGCCTGATTGAACCGGCTAAACTGCCGGAAATCAAGCTCAGGACCAACAGGCTCGAACAGAAGCTGACGGCAACATTGGGCCTTCCACTGCCGAGGCCCGTGAATCTGGACCCGGGCATAATAGAGCCTTCAAAACTGATTCTGGCCTCGACAAAAAACTTTTCGCACCGTATATATATCGGCAGAAAAATATATGCCGAAGTTACATTGATTTTCGATAAAGGCCGGTGGCGCTCGTTTGACTACACTTTCCCGGATTATAAGCAACAGTGTTACTTTGATTTTTTCGATAAGGTCAGGGCCCGGCTCGTCGAGCAGCTAAGAAAGGTTAAGCATCGAGGAGCCTTTTTCCGGATAGTTACCCGCCGGCGGTAGCTTGTTCTTATCCGGTGTTGAACTAAAAAGTTGGCCCGTTAAAGGAGTATGATAATTTACTCGTTGGCTGTATTAGCGGCAGGATTGCTGGTCGGCTCGTTCGTCTTGTCTTTGATTCTGACCGGCCTTGTAAGAAAATCCGCACAGCGTCTTGGCTTTCTCGCCAGGCCCGCTCGCGACAGATTCGCCGAAAGGGCCGTCCCGCTCGGCGGCGGCATCGCAATCTTTATTACGTTGATGATTTTCATCCTCGCAGCTACCGCAGCCATAAAATTACTGCCCAGTCATCTCGACTCACTCGCCCGGACAGCCGATATTAACATGGCGGACTTCTTGGCCAAAATCAATCAGCTCTGGTATGTTTTGGTAAGCGCATTTATCCTGTTCGCCCTTGGGCTCTGGGACGACAAAAAGCACCTCGGCCCGTTCTTCAAGCTCGCCGTACAATTCGCCGTCGCGATAGTGGCCGCCTATTACGCGGACATTCGTGTTGAGCTTTTTATCCAGAACAAAATAATTACCTCCGTGCTTTCAGCCTTCTGGATAGTCCTGATTATCAACGCCTTCAACTTTCTTGACAATATGGATGGGGCTTCGGCCGGCATCGCAGTCATTGCAAGCTCGATTTTATTCACCGCCGCCGCAATAAGCGGCCAGGTCTTCATCGGAGGCCTCGCGATGGTATTTATCGGGGCCTTGCTGGGCTTTCTTGTGTTCAATTTTCCGCCAGCCAAAATCTTTATGGGCGACGCCGGCTCACTCGTAGTCGGCTTCTTCGTCGCACTCTTAACCCTGCGTACCGATTACTATCACGAAGACGGCCCGCCACGGTATCTCGTACTTATGCCGCTGCTCGTTATGGCCGTTCCTCTCTATGACTTTATCAGCGTAACAATCCTGCGCATAAGCCAGGGCAAAAGTCCGTTCGTTGGCGATACCCAGCATTTTTCACATCGACTAAAAAGAGGCGGCTTGACCGACACTCAAACGGTTTTGACCTTATACCTCGCTACGCTCTGCACCGGCCTCGGCGCGACCTTCCTCTATCAGGTCAACCTTGTCGGTGCAATCTTAATTTTTATTCAAACGTTGATGGTGTTATTAATTATCGCTATTCTGGAAACCACCTCGCAAAATGACAAAACCGCCAATTAGCGCCAATGTCTCAAAGAGCAAAGCTCTGATTTTCTTTGAGTATGCCCTCTTTGCCCTGTGTCTCTGCGTGATTGCCCTTCGCGTTACACTCACTGAAAGTCCCACCGCCCAGTCAACAATTCTCGCCGACAATCTTAGGGACACCATTTACAGCTTGGCCATATCGACGTCCCTGGTCCTCGGTTTCGTCTTGTGGCTGGCGTGGAGCTTTTGCAGTAAAAGGTTTGTGTACCGTATCACCGGCATTGAAATCAGCCTGTGTCTCTTTTACACAGCCGCTGTCGTCGCCGGCTTTGCAGCTTCAAACAAACGCCTGGCAATTATTGATTTAGCTTTGTTTCTCGCCCCATTGCTGATGGCCGTCCTGCTGGTCCAGATATTGGATTCCCACTCAAAAGTTAAGCTCCTGCTCGCAGTCATAGCCGCCTTGGGTATAGTCACCGCCTATCAATGTCGTGAGCAGTTCTCGTATAGTAATCAAGAGATGATTGAGCAGTATGAGCAGGACAATCAAAGCCTGCTCGAACCCCTCGGTATAGAGTCAGGCACATTCGGCCAGTTTCTTTTTGAGCACCGCCTGTATTCCAGGGGCGTCCGCGGTTATTTCACAACGCGAAACTCCGCCGGCTCGTTTCTGTTGATGGCCTTATTCGCAGCAGTCGCTCTGTTTATCGACAAACTTGAAAAACGAAAATCCGAACTAATCCGTTTCTTCCATTTTCTCACCTGCGGCGCCGCTATTGTTATCATACTATTCGCCCTTGCTCTGACTAAAAGCAAAGGCGCAATCATCGGCTTGCTCTTTGCCTCCGCGGTATTCATTGGGCTGCTTTGCTTCGGCAACTGGCTCAGGACCCACAGAAAAACGGTGTTAATCGTTCTTTTACTATTGGCCCTCGCAGGTGGATGTGTGGTTGTTTCCTATGGTCTAATGCACGGCTCACTGCCGGGCGGTAATTCGATGCTCGTCAGATGGCAGTATTGGCAAGCATCGGCAAAAATATACGCCGACCATTTCCTCACTGGCATCGGCCCGGGCAATTTCAAGTTTTTTTACACACATTACAAACCCGCTGAAGCGCTCGAGTCCGTTGCAGACCCCCACAATTTCCTCCTCAGCGTCCTGACCCAATATGGCCCGCTCGGCCTCGTCGGTTTCTTAGCTATGATTTTCATACCGCTATGGAAGGTCATGTCTGTCTCGGCCACCATTTCTTTGCCGGAATCTCATCGACATCTACTCTTCAAAATCCTTGTCATAACTTTTCTGATTATTATTTCTGTTGTTCTGCTGCTTTTTAGGTCGGTGTTTATGCCGGTGCCGCCCGGCGAGACTTTTTTGCAGATGTTTTCCGTGATATTGATACTTTACATTATACCCGTAGCCATTTTCGTCATAGGCTTTTTGCTGCTTGCAATCCCATTGAGCAGGGTACGAAAACCCAAATCCGAGCCGGGCCGGGCCGTGCCGTTACACCTTCGAGCCGGAGCCGGACGTGGTGTACAGCGTACGAATATCAACGCCGCCCTTCTCTGCGCCGTCCTGGGCGTAACTTTGCATAATTTGATAGATTTTGCCATCTTCGAGCCGGGCGTCTTCACTACTTTTTGGGCGATAATAGCTTGTCTGATTGTGATGCATTCTCACCATGACCCAAGGTCCCGATTTGTTCGTACACCTGCCGTTTATGTAAGAGCATTGATAGTAATTGCATCCATTGTCATAATCGCGACCTATGTCTTTTATGTTGTTGCTCCCGTTGCAAGAAGTACCGAAAAAATCCGGCGGGCTAACCGGGCGATTGCAAATGGCTGGTTGGATGACGCTCATGACCTCCTGCAGGCCGCCGCTGAGAACGATAGTTTAAGTCCCACAGCCTTGTCCCTCGATGGCCGACTGTATCTGCGCCATTTCGAGATGACCAATAACACGAACCGTAACTTGCTCCTGCAATCGGAAAAGTGCTTCCAGGCCGCAATCAATCGCAATAGGGCCGCTTTCAAGAACTACGAGAGATTGGCGGAAGTGTACAGCCTGCTCGCAGAAGTCTCGCCGAAACAACAGGAAAAAACTGACTGGCTCGACAAGTCCTATGACGCCGCCAGGCTTGCCGCCGAGCGCTATCCCGGCTCGGCAAGAATCCAATTCGAACTCGCTGAAATCGCCGAGAAGTTACACAAAACCAATGACGCCGTCAACCACTATGAAAATGCAATCAACATCGAAAACAGCTTCCGCAAGCAGTTTCAAATAATGTATCCCGACTGGGAAAAAATGCATCCCGAGTGGGAAACCGTCAGCCGACTCGGCAAAGATAAATACAATTCCGCAAAAGAGCGACTCAAAACCCTCTCCAAATCTCAAATCCCGTAACGCACTACTATTCCGTCACACTTGTTTTGAGGAGTTGTCATGCTGAGCCGAACGGCGAAGCATCTGGCCTGAGCCAAAGAGATTCTTCGCTGTGCTCAGACCTGTCCTCGAGCGAAGCGAAGGAATGACATCCATCATTTGACCTGTGATGGAGCACTACTGTTCTGTCAAGGCCCAACTGATGGATTGTCATTCCTGCGGAAGCAGGAATCCAGAACTGTAAAGAGTGGATTCCGCATCAAGTGCGGAATGACAATTCCTCAAATCATACTTGACAGAACATTACGATATACGAGCCATTATCTCATCAGGTATGTCGAAGTTTGCATAAGCGTTTTGAACGTCGTCGTGGTCATCGAATGCCTCCATCATGGAGATTATTTTCCTGGCCGTTTTCTCATCATTGAGTGGTATCGTATTCTGAGGCACCATTGATATTTCCGCCACCTCGGTCGGTATTTCCTTTTCCTGTAGTGCCTTTTTCAGCTCTTCGTAGGCGCTCGGCTCACATGTTATCTCGAAGACCTCCCCAACAGTCTTCATATCGTCTGCGCCGGCATTGAGGGCGATTTCCAGAAGCTGCTCTTCGTCTATATTTGCGGTATTAACCGTGATAAGCCCCTTCTTACTGAACATCCAGTTAACGCACCCGGTTGCTCCTAATGAGCCGCCGTGTTTTTCGAGCAGTCGCTTGACTTCCGGCGTGGTTCGGTTGCGGTTGTCCGTCAGCGCCTCAACCATTATCGCCACTCCGCTCGGCCCATAACCCTCGTAGAGAACTTCTTCGAAGCTGATACCATCGACGTCGCCCGTACCTTTCTTGATTGCCTTTTCAATCGTGTCCTTCGGCATATTGGCCGCCTTGGCCTTGTCGATTGCATACCGCAAAGATAGATTCGCCGACGGGTCGCCGCCGCCGCTCTTTGCGGCAACTATTATCATTCGCGCCAATTTGCTCCATACCTTGCCGCGCTTGGCGTCATTGGCCGCCTTTTTATATTTTATTCCAGCCCAGTGTGAATGACCTGACATATCTGCTCCTAACAGAAAAACTCTCTTAGGACTTGTAAAAAAATAAGGTTTCGTTTTGGCTCCAGCGAGGACAAGGCTGACACCGCCAGCCGAAGCCACAGCCAGCCAAAAATGGAAGATAATTTATTTACAGGTCCTTATTATGCGATACGACGCATTATACATTATTTTCCGCCGAACCGGTAAATATTTTTACCAAAATTGATTGCCTCTTGTGCCCGGCAAGAGCAATCAGACCCGCTCCGGCACAACGAACGGCTTGCGATAATTCCTCTTTAGAAGCATGTTCGCCTGAGTTTTGAACTTTCCGACGAATTTCTCTTCCTTCGAATCCATCTCGAGCCAGGGCCCGAGGACGGGGGGTGTTTTCTTGAGGTCCACACCGTTGGCCGCCAGATGCACCGAAAAACGTTCGTAAGCATCCAGCGAATCTTTGTCGCCCTGTATCACTTCTCTGATTTGCTCATTTGAGGATACCTGCCCGATGCGGTAGGAGATGTTGCCCATGTGACAGAGAGCGGTTGAGAGGTGCCCTTCGAGGATGTCGATTCTGGCGTCGCTGATTTTACGGCTGCGCACGGCTTTGATGAAGTTGGCCTGCGGCCCCAGGCTGCTGCCGCCGAATCGCTTGACTTCCCTGCCTTTGTTATCATAGGCAACACGGCTGCTGAGGTTGACGTAGCCATGTTCGCATTGAACAACCACACCGGTATTGGGGCTGGGGCCTGCGCGTCCGCTTTGCATCAGGACGCCCGTACTGCTGACTGACCGGTAGAGGTCCATTGTCGAGGCGTCTTTCTTTGACGGCAGACCTCGCACCTCGTAAATAATCGGCGCCGGCTGGCAGTCATAAAAGGCTATCTGGGTGTTCGGTGTTTCGCCGTCGTCATCGTACCCAAATCGTCCGCCGATACTCATCACCCGTTTTGGTAATCCTTTCAGGCCCAGGACCCAGCGACACACGTCTAATTGGTGCGGGCCGTTGTTACCGATTTCGCCGCACCCGGTCTCCCACACCCAGTGCCAATCATAATGCAACTTTTTACGCATCAGCGGTTCCATCTTGGCCGGTCCGCACCACAGGTTATAATCCACCGACTCGGGGACCTTCTGCGGCCCGTCAACTTTTCCCATGCTTCTGCGCCGTTTATAGCAAAAGCCGCGTACTACCACGATTTTGCCGAGTTTGCCCTGCTGGATGTACCCAATCGCATCGTGCAGTCCCTCGTTGGAGCGCAGGTCGAGGTCGCCCTGAACGATGCGGTCGTACTTTCGCGCCGCCTCGACCATTCTGCGCCCCTCGAAGATATTGTGCGAGACCGGCTTTTCGACGCAGACATCCTTACCAGCCTGACACGCCCAGACCGTTACCAGCGAATGCCAGTGATTGGGCGTGGCGGTGGAAACGACATCGATACTTTTATCTTCCAGGAGCTTGCGAATATCGGTGTAGGTGTCAACTTTTTCATTGAGCCCTCTGGATTCCTTGGCTCCGCGGTCCAGAATATCTCTGTCCGCATCGCACAGGGCGACCAGCCGCACCCCGGGGATTTCTCGATATGCGTTGATATGTGTCTTGCCGTGGCCTCGGAATCCCACGACTGCTGCGCGAATGTCGTTGTTAGCGCCTCGCACACGGGAAAACGGCATCGCCAGAGCGATACCGGCGGCCATCGTGCCCTTCATAAAATTGCGACGTGTGATATGTCTCATTGTTCATCTCCTCTTACGGTAGTAGCCGATTGGTTCATAAAACCCGAGCCTTTCCTTCCAGCTCCGGGTTACTTCAGAGGAAATGATAATAAACCGTCGGCCTGCGGTCAACAACTCAATAAAAGTAAGTTCGGACGGGGTGCCCGTCACGATTGTAGGTAGATTTTTCAGGCCTTCAACTCCAATTTTCCGTCAATAATAGCTATCACCTCTCTGTCATTCCCGCGAAAGCGGGAATCCAAGCCTTAAAGCGACTATCGACATACGAATAAGTCCA
>JAUWPZ010000053.1 GCA_030611315.1 Sedimentisphaerales bacterium | reverse complement strand
GGGTGGTTATTTTCTTCTTGCTTTCTCGTAAAACTGTGTTTTTATGTGCTTTTTCCGTTGGCAGTGGAGTCCTAATTGACCAAGTGTCCAAAAGGTTCAAAATGGCCTTTATCAGTATTAAAAACGGCTTTTTACGGCTCGACTTGACTTTTTGCCTATTTTGGCCTATACTTATGTAGTTAGTTTTTGTGGCAGGAGAATTAACGGTAATCAGTAATCGAAGTTGGAGGCCCGCCAAGAGCGGGGGCTGCCATGCCCTGGAGCTTCTCGGGGCAGGGTGTAATCAAGAATTTATACCCTTAAGGGTAATAAATTCCCGCGATTAGGATTGTAAATTATTGTTTTAAGGTTACTTGCCCGCGAACAAACGGGAAATTTCAATCGTGAGCACTATACTATGTCAGGGATGTTTGAACAGACAGTGATTTTTCAGGTCCAGCAGGCCAATGATATCGTTGACGTTATTTCTGAGCACGTCAGCTTGAAGAAGAAGGGCCGAGAAATGGTCGGTCTGTGCCCCTTTCACGACGACCACCGCCCAAGTATGAACGTCAGTATCGCCAAGCAGATATTCAAGTGTTTTTCCTGTGGGGCCGGCGGCGATGTTTTCAAATTCGTTCAGATGCGGGAGAATTTGACTTTTCCCCAGGCGATTGAGAGATTGGCTGAGCGAGCGGGCATCAGGCTAAGTACCACAGAGCCCACGAGGCCCCAGAGTCGTCGGCAGCCGGTGGATATTGACCCAAACGAGCTGGCCAGGGTCAATGCCTGGGCGGCTGAGTACTTCCAGAAAAATCTCTATGACGAAGAAAAAGGTAAACAGACCCGCGACTATATCGTTCGAAGAAAGATGACGTCCGAGAGCATAAAGAAATGGCGGCTTGGTCTGGCTGTCGATTCGCAGGATGATTTGATTAAGGCCGCTGAGATAGAAAAATTGCCAACGAAGCTGCTGGCCAAGGCCGGTCTGGTTACAGGTCAGAATCAGGATAAATTTGTAAATCGCCTGATGTTTGCTATTACGGATGTGACGGGCAGGGTCATAGGATTCGGCGGTCGAACGCTGAGCGAAGCGGGCGCCAAATATATAAACTCGCCTGCAACGGCCCTGTTTGACAAGAGCAATTCACTTTACGGTCTGGAGCAGGCCCGGCACGAGATTGTCTCATCAGGTACGGCGGTTGTTGTGGAAGGTTATACCGATTGCATAATGGCGCATCAGTTTGGTTGTGCCAACGTTGTTGCGAGTTTGGGGACCAGTTTTACGCCCGGGCATGGTCGCATACTGCGGCGGTACGCCAAGAAAGTGGTTTTAGTTTTCGATAATGACGTCGCGGGCATCGAGGCCGCCAACAGGGCGCTGGATGTTTGTCTGTCGCAGCGTATAGATATCAAACTTGCCTCGGTGCCGGAAGAAAAAGACCCTTGTGATTTTCTTTTGGCCGCCGGCAAGGAGGAATTTGAACGATTGGTCAACGAGGCTGTCGATGTCTTCCAGTTCAAATGGGACCGACTGAAGCAGCGTTTTGGCGGTGATGAAACGCTCGTCGGCAAAAAGGCGGCGGCCGAGGAGTTTCTCCAGGCAATAGCTACGGGCTTTTCGGCCGGCTCCCTGCCGCCGTTGGAGCGCGGACTGATCGTCAACCGGCTCTCTCGCATTATCGGCCTTGACAGTAAACAGATAGGTTCCGAATTATCTCGAAGGGTCAACCGACTTGCAAGAACTGCGAGCTACAACGTGGAAAACCAAAAAGTCCAAAGCATAGATTGGGGGCAGGGCCTTTTCTCCGCAGCTCAACGCGAGGTCCTGGAAGTGTTACTCAATGAGCCGAGGCTGTTTAAGACTGTAAAACAAAAAATTACGGCAGAGGTTTTTGATGTACCTATCTTGAGGCAAACGGCGGAGATTCTGTTTGAAACGCTGAGTTCCGACATTGCTGCTCCGCTGACAGAAATACTGGCCCGGGCTGAATCAGTAGAGCTCGGCGAGTGCATTACGGAATTATCACAGGCCGGTGAGGAAAAAGGCAATTTCCAATCTCGCTTAACCGGGGCATTGCAGGCGATTGAGCGACATCTGGCAGAAAGACAAAAAAGCGATATCAAGACCGTAGGAGACCAAAAAGAGTTTCTGCGGTGTATCTATAACAATACGGGTAAAGAAAATCCCCACAACGTGGGAATGGTCTGACGAGCAACTGCCGACGGGCAGCCGTAAAGTACGATGTATCGGCGTAAGATTTCCGATTCTATCGGCTTTGGGGATAATTTGGTCACCGGTTGTGTGCTCAAAGGTTGATTATATAGAGTATTTATACCCTTAAGGGTAGTAGATGTCCGCGAATAAAGCCGTAACTGGTTATTTTTAAGTTACTTACCCGCGGATAAACGGGAAAATTCAATTGAGATCAGTATATAAGGGTGTCGATTGTGGCAAGAAAACAAACAAAGGCGAGCAAGCCAAAAGTCCCCAAAAAGGTTGAGCCTGACAGCGAATCCCAGGTGATCGTTGACACGAGAGACACTGAAGAGCAGATTAGAAAGCTCATTAAAAAGGGCCGGGAGAGGGGATATCTCACATACGAGGAAATGAACGACGAATTGCCCGAGGAGACCAGTCTGGCGAAGCTGGACGGCCTGTTGGCAGCGCTGGATGAAATGGGAGTCAGCCTGATTGACAAGGCTGATGTGAAGGCCCAACGAGCCGACAAGGTCGAGGAGCAAGAGGACTTTGAGGAGTCCGAGGTGGTTTTAGAAGATGAAGAAACCAGCAAAGAGCGGCGGCGCAAAGAGGAAGATGCACTACTCGAAAAAGAGCTGGTTGGCGCCGATGCTCCACGACGAATAGACGACCCTATCAGAATGTATTTGACGCAGATGGGGCGGATACCGCTTCTGACGAGAAAGTCTGAGATTGCCCTGGCGCGAAAAATTGAAATAACACGGATGGCCTTTCGAAGGAAGATGCTTCAATGCGATTATTGCGCCAGAAACTCACTTGATTTACTGCAGCAGGTACACGAAGGCTCGATGTCGTTCGACAGAACGATAAAGACCGGAGCCGCACAATACCTGACAAAGACGGTAATAAAGAAACGACTGCCCGAGAACATCGCAACGGCGAACAAACTGCTTAAGGTCAACCAAAATCTCTTTAAGAAATCACTCGCGGAGCAAGACGATGGTGCACCAAAGGGGGCGTTAAAGCGAACGCACAGGAACAAGCGGAAAGTCGCCACTCTGCTGGAGGAACTGAGCTTGCGAACGAGCAGAATACAACCTGTGAGGAATAGACTCCACGGCATTTGCCAGAAGATGCACCAGTTAGAGCCGATTATAGAGGAAGGTCCCAATAAAGATATGACGGCTGAGGATATAGACGCGGTCAAGCAGGAGTTAGCCGGTCTTGGTGAACTGGTGATGGAGACGCCGAAACAGCTTGATAAAAGAATTCGTGCGATGGACCGTGTCTGTTCCCAGTACGAGAAAGCAAAACGGGATCTCTCAAGCGCCAACCTTCGATTAGTGGTTTCCATTGCCAAAAAATACCGCAATCGTGGGCTGAGTTTCCTGGATTTAATCCAGGAAGGCAACACCGGCCTGATGAGGGCCGTGGACAAATACGAGTACCGCAGGGGATATAAATTCAGCACTTATGCCACGTGGTGGATTCGCCAGGCGATAACTCGTGCGATTGCCGACCATGCACGAACCATCCGCATCCCCGTTCATATGATAGAGACAATGAGTCGCCTGCGGACTGCCGGCAAGGTCCTGCATCAGAAATTTGGCCGAGAGCCTACTATCGAAGAAATCGCCAAGGAAGCCGAGATGAGCGTGCAGGAAGCCCACAGGGTAATGAAGATATCCAAGCATCCGATCAGCCTTGACAGGCCCATCGGAGAGAGCGAAGACAGCTACTTCGGCGATTTTATCGAAGACAGCAATGTCGATTCGCCGGTGGCCTCGGCTACGCAGGAAATGCTCAGGGAGAGAATTGACGTGGTTCTCAAGACGCTTTCGTATCGTGAGCGCGAGATTATCAAGCTGCGATACGGCATCGGCGACGGTTATACCTATACGCTTGAGGAAGTGGGCAGAATCTTCAAGGTTACCCGCGAGCGCGTCAGGCAGGTCGAGGCGAAGGCAATAAGAAAATTGCAGCACCCCGTAAGGGCGCGCAAGCTCGAAGGCTTCATCGACCACAAGACTGCGTAAATAAGGCACAAGCTGCTTTTGTTTTTATTTTCTTATGTGCTTGTGCCTTTATAAACCTTCTTTAGATTCGGAATTTATACCCTTCAGGGTAGTAAATTCCCGCGAGTAAGATTGTAACTTATTGTTCTAAAGCCACTACCTGTGGCACAAGTTACCCGCCCCTATGGGGCAGGCGAACCTGCCGCGGCGGGGGAAATTTCAATCGTGAGCACTATAGGAGGACCGACTCGGCAGGGGATTCGGCGGCGGAGGTATCCGTGAGTTCTGGGCCGTTACCCGGCGGGGCATCCGGCGTATTTTCGATGCTCAGATTCGTAGGGGCTGGCTCATAGCCCAAACCGGCCCGCATAGTACAGAAAAGACCAACACAAGTACAATTGCGATTCCTAAATCAGTTTTTTTGCCCATTTTTTTCTGCTTTTCCAAAGGGAAAACAACATTAGACTATGCCATTGTAGCAAGCGCACCTCTTCTTAAATCCATATTTTAAGACGTCAGAAAGTGGATTTGGTTGGCCCAAAAATCTTAATTTCCGGAATTTTTCCGGCTGGTGCAAGCGCAGATGACTAATAAACGGCTATTATTGAGAACAGCAACGAATGGATTTGTGTTCCTTGCATCTTGCCTTGCCCAAAATAAATCTATTTTCTTATTGACATTATGGCGTTGTTTTTGTATAATTGCGCATTCCTGGGCATATTCTTTTGTCTCTGAAGGGTATTGCCCTTAAAAAGAAAGCAAGAGACAGTTATTTGAGTTACGGCCGGTTAGAATGGCCGAAGGAGCACAGTAGTGAGTACAGGTACAGTAAAGTGGTTTAATGCGAAAAAGGGCTTTGGATTTATCGCTCCGGATGACGGGGGCGATGATTTGTTTGTCCATTACTCGGAAATCAAGTCAGAAGGTTACGCCCAGCTTAGGGAGGGCCAGAAGGTTGATTTCGAGATTGGTGAGGGCAAAAAGGGCCCTTGCGCGACAAACGTAATCCCGGGCTAACACAACTCAACAGGTTGCCGATATATCAGACTCCGCTAAAATCTTCCCCCTGCGAGTGATTTTGAAGAATTCTGCTTGAGTTTTCTGCTGCGCTGAGGAAAAGTGGTTCTACGCCAGAGGTTCGTAGAGTTTTTCCGGCCTTTGGCTGAGCGTGTTTCGCAGCGTGCCGAGTTGGTCAATGGTGCATTCGATGCGGTCGCCCGGCTCCAAGTAGCTGCCTGTGGCCAAACCCACGCCTGACGGTGTGCCGGTGGCTATTACGTCACCGGGTTCGAGTGTCATTATGTGGCTTAAGAACGAAACGATGTCCGTTACGGGGTAAATCATCTGCGAAGAGTTTGCTTTCTGACGGGTCTGGCCGTTGACGGTGAGGCTCATACCGAGATTTTGTACATCGTCGATTTCATCCGCGGTAAGCAAGAACGGGCCCATGGGCAGGAAACCATCGGCCCATTTGCCGTTCAGCCAGTCATAGAAATCATCCCAGGGTCGCTCGGCCCTTCCGGCTGCAAAAGTTACGCTGCGGGCCGATACATCGTTGGCGATGGTGTATCCGGCGATTACATCAGTTGCCTCTTTAGAATTTATGTGCTTAGCCTCTTTTCCGATTACAATCGCAAGCTCGATTTCGTAATCTATTTGTTCACTGTAAGCCGGCCAGGGTATTTGTTCGTCGGGGCCGATTACGACCGTCGGGGGCATAAGAAACGGCCTTGGTACGGTGGTTTGGCGAGGAGAGTTCGACAGGCCGAGTTTGAGGCCTGCCTCAATAATGTGCTCGGCATAGTTTCCGGCAAGCGCGATTACTTTGCTCGGCCGGGGGATGGGCGCCAGAAGCTTAACCGCTTCGAGAGACGTCGATACATCGGCCGAGCTGGCTAATTCGGCGATTTTCGCAAGGCATTCCCGGCCCCGCTGGAGGATTTCTTTTATGCTTCGCGGCGGATTTGGGCCGTCCCAGGCCGATGGAACATCAATTACCCCGCCATCGGTTAGTATTCCGCAGGAAACCGACTTAATCTTTGAATATGTGATAAGTTTCATTTGTGTATCCTTAATTGTTATCCAGGGGATTGTAAAATTATACCGTTAATGGTAGCAGAAATGACTTGAATTTACAGCAGGAACTTTTTAATATGATTTATACCCTTAAGGGTAATAAATTCCCGCGATTAGGATTGTAAATTATTGTTTTAAGGTTACTTGCCCGCGAACCCGCCGCGGCGGGGGAAATTTCAATCGTGAGCACTATAATTCAAGCAAATTTGCCGGCTATCCCGATTTACTTGTATATGCCGGCTTTTGCAGGAATCCGGGTTGAAAAGGTATCTTTGTCTTTTAGGAATTTTGAAAAATGACTCTGAAAGAAATGTTGGCGGGGACAAGCGACTGGCTGCGTGCGCACAAATTATCCAGGGGCACAGATTGTCAGCCTGAGATAGATGACGAAGGGCTCATCAGCCAGGGGGGTGATTCCGCAGAATCCGGCGCTGAAGGAGAGCCTTCCGAGAACAATAAGGCCATAGTGAAGACGGTCGAGCCGAAGGGAAAAAATGAGTCGCTCGAAAAACTGCAAGAGGGCTTCAATCAGCTCGTTGAGCAATTGCGGGGTATTAACGAGCATTTGAATCGCCAGGTCGGTCAACACGAAGATTTGATGGGCCGAATTGAGCAGCTTCCCCAATTGCTCGAAAGTTTTCCCACCGTTGTCGAGAATCAAAAGCAGATAGTCGAGGAGCTTCTTGAGCAGTTAAAGGCAAGCTCCGCCAAGCAGGGGCAATTCATAGATGTCGTTGAAAAGATACCTACTGAAACCGCCAAGCAAACCGATGCGTTGGTTGATATCGACCATCAGCTTGCCGCTGCAGCCGACACGGACGTGCAGATGACTGAGAGTTTTAACAAATTTAACGAGACATTGGACAAACTAAACCAGAGCACCGTTGGTCAGACCGATGGTATTCTCCAGATGAGCAGGACCTTCGCGACGAGCGACCGATACCTCAAGTATATCATATCGAAGCAAAACAAGCGTTTTATGTGGGTCTTCATAGCTGCCCTAAGCGTCTGTGCGGCGGTTATTCTGATTCTTACGGGTATTATTATTTACATCAGGCCGTAGGCCGAAACAAGTGTTTTTTTCGGTTTTCGGCGGCGGGGTTCAATTTACTCAACTTGACTGTTTTTACATAAGTACAGTTTTGACAAGAGTATGCGCAACTTGTCATTCCTTCGCTGTCGCTCGAGGACAGGTCTGAGCGCAGCGAAGAATCTGGCCTGTTGACCAAGAGTCTCCTTTGTTCGGTCAGTAACATCTCATTCTGGGGCCAGATGCTTCGCTTCGCCTTGCTGCGCTCAGCATGACATGAGGAAGTTGGCTTGCCAGGAAAAATTTTTTGTGATCCAATGGTATTTTTTTTCTTGACATCCGCCTTGAGTTCCAGTAATCACGTATAGAATAGCTCTTTGAAAATGATATAGTCTAATTACAGGTCCTGAAGGTGTTTTCTTCAGGATATTCAAACGGGAACGCGGTTAAAATCCGCGACGGTCGCGCCGCTGTAAGCGTCTGTTCCGATGATTCGTAGGCATAATTGGTCGGAAATCCGAGAGGCATTTTTGTAGGTTCCCAAACGTCAAAGAGAGCGTTTGGGACTCCTGTCCACTGTTCGGCACTAATTTTTACCCTGAAATGGGTATCTTTCATTCAATGTTTGAACAAATTAGTGCGGGATGGGAAGGGGTCTCGAGGTAAGACGCAAGTCAGAAAACCTGCCTGTGGTTAGTTACATTTTTTGTGTGTGTTCTCGCGATATGGGACGCAAGTACAGCATTCCGGACCGATGTCGATTGATGGACTGTGGTTCGGTCTGGGCTCGGTGATAATTAGGCCGTCGTTCCTCTCGCGGGAACGGCGGTTTTTTTATTGGTTTTTCGGGCGTCCCCGCGATTAGGGCCGGACAAACAGGAAAGGAGGTACACAAAAAGGACTAAGGTGATGAGAGAGTGTGAAATTTATACTCAAGCTTTTCCTGCACAGAAAAAAGGGCAGAAAAAGCCGAGAAATTTTAAGAAATTAAACCGACCGATTCACGCTGTTATCCCTGCGGAAGCAGGCTCCAGTAACGTGGCGGTCGAGTGGATTCCCGCTACCCGCTTTCGCGGGCACAGGCTTCGCGGGAATGACAAATTGTGATATCTTACTGGAAGATAATTACTTATGGTGGTGTTCTATTGAAAAACGGTCAGTTTGAGTTAAGAAACAAATTGTAACTTTTTGAATTGAAGGAGGACAATTATGACTTCGGAAAGATTGATAAGCCTGTTTTTGGTTTTTGTAATTGCCGGAGGCGCCGGTGCCGGTACGTACAACGGCAGTTCAGAATACACAGCAGGCATTGGGAGCAATGAGGCAACTATAGTGGTTGACTTTGACCTTGGCGAAAGCTTTCTATTCACTTACCAATGGGACGGCGAAGCAAGCGGCTGGGACGCTCTGGATGCGATAGACCTAGCCGGGGCACTGGACGTTACGGCGACGGATTACGGGCCGGGATGGGGATATTTTGTGAGCGATTTTGCCTATCCGGGCGCGTCAAAATATGATTACGGCGCCGGCGCCAATACCGGCTGGGCGTACTATATCAGCGATGACAATACGAACTGGTCGCCAAGCGGCAGCGGCGTTTCCTTTCGGACGTTGAGCAACGGCGTCTGGGATAGCTGGGTCTGGAGCAATTACCCGGCGGACTGGAGCGGGCCCATACGCACGCCTGGTGCTCAGCCGATTCCCGAGCCCTGCACGATAGCGCTGCTGGGACTTGGCGGACTGTTCCTTGGCAGAAGATACCCTTAAGGGTAATAAATTCCCGCGATTAGGATTTTAAGTTATTGTTTTAAGGTTACTACCTGTGGCACAAGTTCCTGTGGCACAAGTTGCCCGCCCCTATGGGGCAGGCGAACCCGCCGCGGCGGGGGAAATTTCAATCGTGAGCACTAGAAAGGTGCAGGCGGCTATGGAATTTGCTATTTGACGTGAAGTTATATCGGCCGGTTCGGCGGATTTGGCTGCGGCTCAGACCATACAACATAAGGGAAAGACGATGCGTTGGAAAAGAATATACATAGCATTGGCTTTTGCGTCGTTTTGTTTTGCACCGGTTGCAAAAGCATACGACTATGATGCAAACGACTTTGCGATTGAGGTTGTCGATTATGTCGAAGGGACCGGGGCCGAGCCCTTCAACAAGCCCGATAGTGCGATTGGAAGGCCTTCTTTGGAAACAGGCGGAGCGAAATTTCCTGAGATGGAGCCGGTCGTTCCGGTTTATCAGCCGTGGCTTGTGGACCAATTGGTTAGAATAGGCGGCGGCGGACAGTTGACGGCCAGGTTCAGTCATCCGGTCGCGAATGATAAGAACAATCCCTGCGGGATAGATTTTATTATTTTCGGCAACGCGTTTATGACGATTGGCGGCGAGAATGAATGGGACTTTGGGAATCCTGAGGATGTAACAGTAAATGGTGAGGTTGCGGCTGAGCCGGGAATTGTTTCTGTCAGCCAGGACGGTGTGAGCTGGTACAGCTTTGAGACTGTGGGCGGGCCGCGGGCTGATACTTTCGCTTCGACAGCCGGGTATGAATGGGACGATGTGAACGATGTGTGGGGAAAAGAGCTTGACCCCACCAGGCCGATGGACCCGAATCTGAGTGCATCGGACCTGGCCGGCAAGACTGTGGCAGAAGTGATAGAGGCTTATGACGGCTCGGCCGGCGGGACGGGCTTCGATATCGGCACGCTCGGCCTGGACTGGATTGAGTATGTTCGAATTGAGGATGACCCTGACCCGGACAGCAGCGTTACCACCGAAATCGACGCGATAGCCGACGTTAGCTGCTGCGGGGATTATAGACACCCGTTTCCAGTTGGGGATGTTAATAAGGACTGCATAGTGGATGCAAGGGATTTGGCTTTGGTTGCCGGAAGCTGGCTGGATTGTACGTGGGATTGTCCTTGAGGAGTATCTATGCGAAGAAAAGGATTTACCCCGTTAGAAATTAAAATTCCCAAATGGGAAAGAAGGGGATTTCCCGAAAGACACGGGGAAACAGACGTCCGGCAACGACACCGGAGTTTTCTAACGGGGTTTACGTTAATAGAGCTGCTTGTTGTGATATCGGTGATATCACTGCTTATGGCGGTGTTGATGCCGGCGCTGGCCAGGGCGCGGCGGCAGGGCAAAAGCGTGGCGTGTCTGAATAACCTGCGACAAATGGTGATAGCTGCTGCAATGTATGTGGATAATAATGACGGCTACTATCCGTTGACGCAGGACATCAGCATCGAACAGGACGATAAGATTTACGAATACGTCTGGGATTTTGTTACGATTACAGACAAGGCCGACGACAGCAAGCAGCTCGAGCCCGGCATTCTGTGGGAGGGGCAGGGGGTCGTGGCGATACAACAGTGTCCGGCTTTCAAAGGGTCGGACAACTGGGGCGGTGAACAGTACACGGGTTATAACTACAATGCCAGCTACATAGGCGGCAGCCGCCGAAGAGACCCGTGGTCGGGCAGGGATTTCTTTATGCCGTCTGCGAAAGTTTCCCAGGTAAAAAGGCCGGGGCAGTGTGCTATTTTCGGCGACGGCGAGTATTCAAACGGTGCGAACAAGTTTATGCGTTCGCCGTTTGCAGGCAGTCTGGACGGGGACTTTTCAGCCTCGGCCAGATATGCGGGCACCCAGGGTTATCGGCATCTGGGTGCGACAAACGCGGCTTACTGTGACGGAAGCGCCGAGGGCGTTCGCGAGCTTTATACCGAGACTGATAAGTGGGGCAAAGGCAAAATCGCCGAAGGGACGGGCTTTCTTTCGCCTGACAACAGCGCGTATGATTTGGAATAAAGGGCCAAACCTGGCGATGTTTGTACACGGATTTACGCCGTTCTTATTTGATGTGAAATTCGTGGCTAATTTTCGTTTGCTTTTGTATAATCGCGGGCGTGGAAACAACAAAAAGCAAACGAGCTTTTACCCTCGCGAAGCAGGCGGGGACTTTTACCCTGCAAGGTTTTCACCAGCTTCTTTGGCCGGCGGTTTGCGTCAACTGCGGTGCGAGCATCTGTGAAAGCGACAAGAACCTGTGCAAAGATTGCTGGGACGAGCTTTTGGCCTGTACAGGGGCCGATTACTGCCCGCGCTGCGGCCGAGACGCCAGCCGATACGGTTTGCTCGAGGGGGTTTGCCCGGTTTGCCAGGGCAGGGAGATACATTTCGACCGGATAGCTCGAAGCGGTGTCTATGCGGATGCTTTGAGCGAAATGGTACTGAGCTTTAAGAAGGGCAAGACAGAGCTGGATTTGGTTCTCGGTTTTTTGGCTGATTCGGCCTTGCAGGGCAGCAGTTTTTTTGATGATATAGAATTGTTCGTTCCTGTTCCGCTGCACTGGTCGAGACGATTGGCTCGCGGATATAATCAATCGCAGGTTTTGACAAAAAAACTCAAGCATCCATCAGCGGGAATAAACACGGACCTTGTCAGAATTCGCCGAACGAAGTTTCAGCCGATGATGGCAAGTGCGGTTCAGCGTGCCAAAAATGTTGCCGGCGCCTTCGCCGGGCGTTACAGGCATAATTTTGCCGGTCGGGCGGTTTGTCTGGGCGATGATATAAAGACGACCGGTGCGACGTTGAACGAGTGCGCAAAGACGTTGAAAGAGGCGGGGGCTTCAAAGGTTTTCGCATTGGTTCTGGCCGTCGCCGGCCAAAATATCAGCTGACCGCAATACTCGAAACGCACAAAGATAATTTGGTACGTGCGCGGGTCTAATCATTTTCAGCGAGGATTTTCATTAAACGCCGAGATAATTATCTTCACTATCCGAGGGTCTGCTTAACGATGAAGCCGACAGCAAGGGCCAGGGTGCCGATAGCGTGAAAAAGGACGGTGAGCCGGCTGGCGCGGTACTGCCCCGGCCTGGCGAGGTCTTTTTTATTTGCCGATTTTATCGCAAGGGCCGCGACCGGCAGCGTGAGAAAATAAAACAGTCCCGCAAAGAACATCAAACTGTCAAGCAGCATGGCAACTGCTACAACAACGAAACTTCCAACCATTGCAATTCTATATATCCACACCGCTACCGGAACGCCGAAACAAACTACGAGCGTTTTCTTGTTTACCTGCGCATCGGCAGCGGCATCAGGGAATTCATTCACCAAAATCACCAAAAAAATCAATATCCCAACAGCAATCCCCGGCAACAGCACAACAGTATCATAAGTTTTCGTCTGCAAATAGTATGAGCCGTATACCGGGAACAAGCCGAACAATAGCGTAATAACCAGCTCGCCGAAACAGCGGTAGCCGAGCTTAACAGGTGTGGCGGTGTAAAAGAAGCCGCCGAGTAACCCGATAAGGCCGAGCGCCAAAATAAAAACGCTCTGCGTCAACACAACAATCACGACGCCGATTGTTGCGCCAACCGTCAGGCAGAATAACGCGAGAAGGAGCGTTGCCCTGGCCGAAAGAATGCCCTGCTGGATGTAACGGCGCCCTCCGGAAAAAGGGGTGGGATTCTTGTTGACCCAGTCATTTCTTGAAATATGGTCGAAGTAGTCATTGGCCACATTGGAACCGGAGTGCAGGCACATTATAGCCAGCAGCGCAAGTGTGAAAAGCAGCGGCGAGAAAGTATCCGCCACGGCATAACCGGCAGCAGTACCAACCAGAACCGGCGCTGCGCTTGCAATCAGAAACTTAGGCCGTGTGGCAGAGAAAAGAATGCCGATTTGTGAAAGTTTCAAATTTTCACCTTTTCTTCGTCACTTAACCGGGAAATCCGGGATTATTACAGTTTTTCATACTTTATTATTGCCCGGTACAGGCCGTTGATGCGTTTGCCGTTCACAATTGTGGGGGAGTATTTTTCGTTTCTCGGCTGGAGGCGAATCTTATTATCTTTCTCGAAGAAAACCCTTTTGAAGGTTGTCTCGTGGGGCATTGCGAATCGAACGAAACAATCGTCGCCGTTATGGACCTCGGCAGCGGGAGAGAAGATTACTATATCACCTTCCTGGAATTTCGGCTCCATCGAATCTCCGACCACGCGAACGGCAAAGGCATTAGGGTCGTGAAGGTCGGGGCAGCGGACATAATCGTCCGCGACGCCGACGGGGTAGTCCAGGTCGTTGAAGTCGACCGGGTAACCGGCCGCGACCTTGTTTATCACGGGCACCAGCCGTCCCGCTGCCAGGGAGGAACCGACCTGCTCTATGTTCAGATTGCTTTTGGCAATAAGAGCATCAATTTTATTTGCGCGTGTTTTTTTGTGAGTGAGATTTTTTATAAACTGTCGCAGCTTTTCGTTTTCTGCCTCGGCTGATTCGTATTCCTGGCGAATATCGCAAGGCAGCCCTTCGATGTGAGCTATTCGCAGCAGCAGTCCCGGCTCAAATGTGAGTATCTTTTCGAGCTTTGTCAGCAGCTCATCGCTGGGCGGGTTCTTTACCTTGCCGGTCTCGATAGTGGACAGGTATGGCTTGGAAAACCCGATGCGGCTGCCGACCTCGTCGAGGGTGAGCTTTAGTTCTTCACGTCTTTTTCTTATTATTTGTCCAAGTGACATTTCGAATCCTCAAATTAGTTTTCAATCAATAATCGACTTCTACAAGCTCGTAGTCGGTTGTTCCCAGTCCGAGCCGCTCGGCGTGCTCGAGCTGATAGCGCGTGTCGAGATTTTCATTTTTCACTAATTCAGCCAGTTTTTTGCCGGCGTTCGTTTCCACCAAATCCACCGCCGCCTTATCAACGGCCACGGGGTCGGTTGAGGCGAGTATGCCGATATCATCGACTATTTTAGGCATATCGGCGTTATCAAAACAATCACAATCTTTGGTAATCGACAGTAAAAAGTTAAAAAACGCCGCTTTTTTTTGTTTTCCTTTCAGGGTACCGAGGGCATGTTCGGCGAGGCTTTTTTGCAGGGTCTCACATTCCCTGCCCCAATCGCATTTTATGGCGCCGAATCTGCAGGCCGACATACATTCGGCACAACTGATGCACTTGTCCTGGTCGATGTGTGCCTTGACGTCGTCGAGGGTAATTGCGTCGGCGGGGCAGTATTCGTAGCATTGGCCGCAGAGTGTGCAATCATCGCCGATACTAATCTTAAGGGCGGAGTGCTGTTTCATCTTGCCCTTTTTGCTCGCACATCCCATCCCCAATGTTTTCAGCGTACCTCCGACACAGGTCGCGGGGTGACCGGTAACATGGGCAACCGAAAGCATCGATTGGCACTTTGCGATATCATGGGCGATGAAAACTTCTTCATTGATTTGGCCGTTTATTTTGACGGCGGTCTCGGTTGTTCCGTACAGTCCGTCCGGCGGGATAAATGGTATTCCGAGGACCTCGAAAGAAAAGCCGTGTTTGGCAGCGAGAATAGAGTGGTCGATGGCATTGTGCCTTTGGCCGAAGTATAAAGTAGTGGTATCGGTCACAAATGGTTTTGTTTTCAATGCGAGCAGCTCATCGGCCAGGCCCTTGAGGCAGGGGGCCTTTATGTAAGTGTTGTTGCCGTCTTCGCCGACGTGGACCTTGAGGGCGGTGAAGTCGTTTTTCTTGAAGCAGGATGCGAAGCCGCCGGCCTTGAACAACCGAAGGGTTTTTTCGGAAATCACCCGTTCGCCGTTATCTATTGAAGCTTTGATAAAATATACTTTAGAGGCCATAAGCAATTACCACTCGCAATTTAACAGAATTACCCGCCGTTTTGCAACGGTTCGGGCCGGCGAAAAAGCGGCCACATTATATTGCTTTTGGCATCCGGCTGCAAGGGTTGGTTAGGAATACAGGTGTTCGAGGAGTATTTTCAGGCCGATGGCGATAAGAACGATGCCGCCGAGGGCCTCGATTTTGTTTTCGAAGAAGTGGCCGAATTTTTTGCCGATGAAAACGCCCAGATAGGAGAGTACGAACGTTACCAGGCCGATAATTGTGACCGCAACAGCGATGGATGCTGTGATAAGTGAAAGTGTGATGCCGACTGCGAAGGCGTCTATGCTGGTGGCGACGGACAGAACCAGCAGGACAGGGATATTCGCCGGGCTGCGATTTGCCTGGGCCGGCTTGATTTTGAACGATTCGTAAATCATTTTGCCGCCGACCGCAGCGAGCAGCCCGAAGGCGACCCAGTGGTCGTAATCCGCTATGTGTTGTTTTACGCTCAGCCCCGCCAGAGAGCCGATTAACGGCATAATGGCCTGAAAGCCGCCGAAGAAGACGGCTATGCGCAAGGCGTGTTTTGTGTGCAGCCGCTTGTAGGCGGCGCCGCTGACAATGGAGACCGCGAAGGCATCCATTGCCAGGCCGATGGCTATCACTATGATTGTAATCAGGCCCATAAGACGCTTTCGTGTTTCTACTCAGCCTTTATTATGGAGTCGTTGGGCAGGTCTTCATTGATTTTCTGCCCCGGCTTAACGACTAAAAACTCGCTGTTGTTCCATTGGCCGTCAAGAAGTCTCCGGCAAAGACCCGGGTCGCCTTTTAATTCGTCGTAGTTCCAGTTGAGAAACTCGGCGCATCGTTTTGTGTATTCTTTGTACTCGTTGCAGTTGTCAAATCCCCAGTCGATGTAGGTTGCCCAGTTGTATTCCTTTATCCAGGTCTGTTCGACTTCCATGAGATATTGCGCGTTATCCTGGCCGTACTTTTGCTTATAATCTTTGAGCAATGCTTCATATCGCTGCTTTGAGGGCTGTGTGCCGGACTCTATCCATCCGGGGCTGTACCAATAGACGCCGCGGTGGGAATTGAAATACTCCTGGTATTTGTCTTTCGAGCCGAGAAGAAGCGTAACGCAGTCATGGCCTCGCGGGACAACAACGGGGATTTTTGCAGACAGCCCCACGATGCCGTTGCTGCAAAGGCCGTAGCCGAGCAGCGAAGCATCATAGGGCCTTCCCTGGATATCGGCGGTTACATCGAGGGCTTTTTGGACTTCGCTGCGAAGTCTGTCCGGCTCATCGTGAAGGCCCTGCTCCATCAGGACGACGTCAACGACGTTCTTCGAGCGGGCGGCGCAAAAATACGCCTCTCTTTGCATTACCTTACAGACTATAAACTGAAGTCTCATTAGAAAAATCTTAAAAGCTTACTTACAGGTCCAGGAGCACTTTTGCGGTTTTGCCGCTGCGTGCTTTTGTGGGGATAGTAAATCAAAGGCTCGAAAAAACCAACAAGAAAATCAAGCGGCGGCGATTATCTATCAGCCAAGAGCTTTCTCCACTGTTCGGCGTGTTCCACGCCAAATCGCAATCGCCATTTGCCGGATATTGTCCTGGGCACTGTAAGCTTGAAGAAGATTGTTGTGCCGAGGTACGGGCGGCCGTTGTACAGGCGATGTTCCGTAATGTTTGAGATTTGGTGCAGAGGGATAGAGATTTGCCTGCCTGCGAGAGGGCAAATGATGAGCCGGCCGGAAGAAATCTGCGCGACGCCGGGCGCTTCGAGCATGCCGTGAACGACTATGCAGCTCGACCGCAGCAGGGCGCCTTCCGGGAGTTTGGCGGCGGCTTTTTTTAAGAGCCAGGCGATAATCAGGAGAACGGCCAACAGAAAGGTCGAAATCACGACGGGCGCCAGTAAACAGCCAGCGGGGATTGCCGCTCCTCCCAGCTCGCGGCGGGTAAGCAGCCAAATGACGACAAAAGGCAAAGCCGTCAGGACCAGTACGTAAAGAGGCCATTTGCATATATTTTTTGGCGACCAGGGCACCACGCGGGCGCCCCAAAAGCCTGATTTCTCTGCCATCGCGATTACTTTCTGGACTTTGCCTTTGTTCTTACTGTTTTGTTTCACTACCGAATTATTCTATTGCTCTGTTAACTCTCAAATGAGGGTTTGTCATTCCCGCGAAAGCGCCGAATCCAGATTTTAATACCCGCTTTCGCGGGCACAGGAGAAATGGATTCCGCATCAAGTGCGGAATGACAGAGCCTCGAATCATACTTGACAGAGCACTGCGGATTTTGGGGCGAATGTCTATGGCTTGCATATTTTACAGGGCCTTTTGCCGGCGTTTATGGCTTCATCTCTGCTTTTGTAATGTACAAGATTTTTCGCTGCGATTCTTTTTGCCGAGCTGCATTCGGCGTTGTGGAAGACATTGCTGTTCTTCGATGCTACATATTTGTATTCGGTGGGGGCCACCTCAACCGTCGGCCTGGCAGGTTCTTTCCGGGTGGTAGTTATGTCATAGGTATTGGAGGCTTGTTTGCCCTGTGTATTGGCGGCCATCCATGCTATGGCGAATGCGTCTGTTTGTTGTAAGACTTTCTCAGTAATCTTCGCAAGAGTATCCTGGCCCGCCACCTGCATCGGCGAGGCCTTTTTCCAGACTTCGGCCATGAGGGTTAACTTGAGCTGTACATCCGGAGTGCCCTGGTTGGTTAGTTCCAAATAGACTCTTCTGGACAGGGCCGTCCGAACAACAAAGATGTACTGTTGGGAATCTTCGAGCTTGAGTATCTCTATATGAATCTTGAGCTGAGGGATGCGAAACTCGGGGCCGGCACCGATGGTTTTGGAAATCTCGATACCGGCGTCCTGGAGTTTGTTTTCTACCTTTGCGGCGAGGTCTTTCCACAGCGGGTCCTGTTTATTTGTCTTTGCGCCGGAGAACACGATGGTCACGTGCAGTGAATCTATGCGGCTGAGTTCGGAGTGCGGCCGACCAATCAACCAGGGCTGTATTTCCTCGGGCAAGCGTAGTTCTGTACGAGCCATAGCCCAGGCGGATAGAATCCCAATGAGGACACATAGTACGAGATAGCGCTTTGTGCGTTTCATAAGCTCCCTCTCTTTCTACAATTGTGAGCGGTTTATATAACTTTGCGTCAACTGCGCAAATTCTTCACCGGCGAAGTTAGCCGCTGCTTAGTGCCTTGTTTACGGCGGCTCTGGTCCTGGCAAGTCCGGTTTTTGCCACTGTCAGAGCCTCTTGTTTGTAATAAGTAGGGTTGAACAGTTCCAGTGATAGTACGGCCCGGCTGTTATTGGCGTACATGTCGCGCAGTATTTGGGTCAGCGGCGCAACGCCGTCGCCCGGATAGATTCGGTCGCGGTCGGAAGCTTTGTCTCGCGGCGGGTCGGCGGGATAGTCGTTGATGTGAAAGACCTGGATGGCGTGGGCGCTGAGCTGCTTGAGGCCCGCAAAATCGGAGCCGCCCTTGTAGATATGGAAGACGTCCGGCAGCAGACAGGCTTTTGAATGGCCGCTTTCAATGACAACGTACATCGCCTGGCCCAGTCGATGCAGGTTCTTCGAGGATCCCCATATCTCGATTTGGGGCACGACGCCAAATTGGTCGCCAAGTTCCAGGAGGGCGCGATATCGCTCGGCGGCTTTGTCAAGGTCGAGCCCTGGCTTGCTGGTGGCGCCGGCTGGAGGAGCGGCGATGCGTTTGCCGCCAATTTGGGCGAGGATGTCCATTTCGCGTTTGGCCTGTTCCATGCCTTTGGCACGAGCTTCGTCGTCATCGACAATCCATCGGAAAAAGCTGATAGCGCTTTCTACGGTCAAGCCGAGGTCGCTCAATCGTTTTCGGATGTCTTTGAGGCTTCCGCCGCTGCTGACGTACTTATTGATATTGCCGACCCAGGGCTCGATGGAGTCGTATCCGGCTTTTGCGGCGGTTTCAATCTCCCGGGGAAAAGTGAGCTTCTGGCCTCGGATGGTGCCGGTGTTTAGGCAATAGGTGAAAGGAGATTTGCGTCGGTCCTCGGCGGCCTCGGAGATATTCGCTCCTGCGGCTGCCGCTGCGGCGCCGATGCCGGCCAGCAGTTGTCGTCGAGAAAGATGGTTGTCAGTCATCGCTGTCTTCTATAATAATAGTATGCTGCTTTATGCTATAAGCGCGAAGGCGTCGGTTACGTCCATACCTTCTTTTATTCCAAGGGCTTTTGCATTTTCGTTTGCTTTTGTTACTTTGCGGTCGCCAAAACGCTCCAGAGTGCCGATGGGATTGTCCGCAGTGCTTTGCACTATAGCCGCGGCGGCGCCATAACCCTGGCAGGCGTCCACGTCGATTGCGGGGCAGGCCAAAAACCCCTTCGAGCCTGTGACCAGGAGGATGTTGAATCCGGGCCATTTGGCCTGGACGCCTTCAACGGGGCCGCCGGGTGTTTGATAGGTCATTGTGTGGATTTCCATTATTTTTGCCTCTCGTTATTTCTTTGCGCGTTTGCTCCGGTATTTGGGTGCAAATGCAAATCCGCTTTTATACGGCCCTGCCAAGCTGAGCCTTGATTTCGGAGAGCTTTTCATCGAGCAGCTCTTTGGTCTTTGCTTCGACGTTCAACCTCAGCAGCGGCTCTGTATTGCTCGGGCGAGAGTTGAACCACCAGTCTTTATATCCGATGGTTACGCCGTCTAAGTGGTCGATCTGGCCGTCGCCGTATCTTCTTGCAAGCTCCTCTAATTTTGTCTGTTTATCATCGACCTTGAAGTTTATCTCACCGCTGCTGTGGTATCTTCGCAACGGCTTGATTAGCTCGCTTATCGTGACATCCGCTTCGCCAATGATGTTCAATACGTGCACGAGTGTGATAAGAGCCGAATCGGTGTGGAAGTTGTCGCTGTAGTAGAAGTGTCCGGAAAGCTCGCCGCCGAATACAGCGTGCGAATCACGCAGGGCCTTTTTCATAAAAGAGTGTCCGACGCGTTCTCTGCGGGGCGTGCCGCCGTGCTTGATAATTTCCTCGGCAACAACGCGACTGCTGCGCAAGTCGTAAACAATGGTTGACTTTGGCTTTATCTTAAGGAAATACGGCGCCATCAAAGCGGTCAGCAGGTCGCAGCCGATGGTCCGGCTTTTTTCATCGACCATTATCAGTCTGTCGGCGTCGCCGTCGAAGCAGACGCCGAAGTGGCACTGGTTTTTCTTTACCGCTGCTTTTACCTGGGCCAGATGTTTTTCGACAAGGGGGTTCGGCTCATGTTTGAATTTGCCGGTGTGCTCGAAGTTGATGGGGATTATTTCAAGCGGGAGGTTGCCGAAGACGGCGGGAACCATCTTGCCGGCCATGCCGTTCGAAGCATCGATGGCGATTTTGAGTTTCTGTTTGTTCGGTCTCAGGAACTTTAGCACGTGATTTTTGTAATCGCCGGTCAGGTTGCGTTTCTTTACCGAGCCGTTGGCCGTTCCCTTTGTATGAAGCAGGGCCATTGCGATATGCTTTATATCTTTTAAGCCGGTATCTGCCCCGACCGGCTTTGCATCAAGCCCGGATATTTTGAAGCCGTTGTACTTGGCGGGGTTGTGCGAAGCCGTTACCTGCACGCCGCCGCAGGTGCCGAGATGATTGATTGCAAAATACATCTGCGGCGTGTCAATCATTCCAATATCAATCACGTTTGCACCGGTGGAATTGATTCCTTCCATAAGAGCGGCTGCCAGCGGTTCGCTGTGCGTTCTCATATCGCGGCCGACGCAGAGCGACTGAGCATTTGCCTGGCCCCGCTTGTAACCGGAGAGCAGAGAGCGCAAGAACTGGGCGGTGGCACAGCCGATTTTCCAGGCATCCTCTTCGGTAATCTGCTCGCGATAGAGGCCTCTTATATCATACGCCTTGAAGATTTCAGGGTTCATATTCTTAACTCCTAATAGCATTTGGCGTTCAGGACAAAGTTGACTACCATTTTTCCGCTATTTTGTACTATATATACCGCCCCGGCCGGATTGTCAACAATGAATACAGAGAATGCCGGACCGCGGGTGCCCGTCACGATTGTAGGTAGATTTTTCAGGCCTTCAACTCCAATTTTCCGTCAATAATAGCTATCACCTCTCTGTCATTCCCGCGAAAGCTCCGAATCCAAGCCTTAAAGCGACTATCGACATACGAATAAGTCCA